>CAZSTJ010000278.1:0-3739 GCA_964609805.1 uncultured Geobacter sp.
GTCCAGGTCTTCAACGGCAAGGAACTGCTCGTTGACCTCACCAGCCAGTACGGCCTGTTTCCCCATTTCCTCGAGCCGCTCTTCAGGGTTACCGGGCTGACGGTGCTCTCGTTCACCATGGTGATGGCGGTCCTGACGGCCGTCTCCTACGGGCTGATCTATCGTATCCTCAAGAATGAGTGCGGATCGCCGCTTGCGGTCGTGGGGATCACGGCGGTAATGTACTACAGCTGTGTGATCATGCGGGTTGATCTGAGCGACCCTTTTTTCCAGTACAATCCGATCCGGCTCTTCTTCCCGGCTCTGACACTCTACCTGACCTGGCGCTTTCTGAAGCATCCCGCACGCGGGTTGTATCTCCTCCAGTTTATCGCCTGTTCTGCGGCAATCCTCTGGAATTTCGATACCGGTGTCGTCTCGTTTCTCTCCTGGGTGCTGGTTCTGTTGTATCTGGAGTACCAGCGGGGTACGATTGCCGGCGGGGTCCGCCACCTGCTCTGGGGCACCGGCTGCTGTCTCGCCGTCGTAGCCCTCTTCAGCCTGTATCTCAGGATGCGGTACGGTGCGTTTCCCGACTACTCCGCCATGCTGACCAACCAGAAGATCTTTTATCTCTCCGGTTTCATGATGGTGCCAATGCCCCTGTTCCATCCCTGGAACCTGATCATGCTCGTGTATATGGCCGGGCTCGTCTACGCTGTGGCGGGACGGAATCTTCACCCCGCTTCCCCTCTTCCGGCGCTGGTCTTCTATCTCTCAGTGCTTGGCGTGGGGCTGTTCAGCTATTACCAGGGGAGAAGCGTCAGTCACTGCCTGTCGCTGGTATCCTACCCGGCGTTCATCCTGGTTCCGCTCTCTGCTCATCGGTTGTTGTCACGGGGTGGCGGCCGTGCCGGTAACGTCGCTGCCGGTGCCGCAACGCTCATGATTGCCCTCTGTCTGGTGGCTCTGCCGGCTTTCGGCTCCGTCGGCACCCGGTTCTGTTCGGATATCTCGACCCGCCTGAAGGCGACATTCGACGCCCCCCCCTCCTCTGTCGTCGATGATGCCGGCTTCGTTGCCCGTTATGCACAACCGGGGGAGGAGGTGCTGATCCTTTCCAACCTGTCGGGCATTCACCACCTGGTTTCGGCAACTGCATGTCCGGTGAAGATCCCCAGCCCGACGGAGCTCTTCCTGATGGAGGAGTACCGCAAGATAGAACGCTACCTGGCGGCAAACCGGGGGGGGAAGGTCTTTGCCGATGAGAACTTCGGGCTGCAGCCCTACTCACCGGATGTTCCGCCTCCCCAGAACCGGATACTCTGGGATGTCATTGCAGCAAGATACGTGCTGATAGACACCTCACCCAGCGGCAAGATGCGGCTGTTTATCCCCCGTTGAAAAAATGACTGCTGCTATGCAACAGAGACAGGCCGGCAGTGGCTCTCTCACCGGTGATTGCTGCGATATGGCACGGTCCAGAAGTCTCCCGGCTCAAGTTCTAGCCCGCTCTGCCGATAAGACATCATAGAATCTCGCTGCCCATCAACGTTGCCTGAAAAATTGCAGTGCATACGTTTCGTTGCCGACACTTCATCGAATCCACAGGTTCTGCCGACGCCATGAGTGACATACCCTCCACATTACGTATCCTGGTCGTAGAAGATGAAGCACATTTGCGCAATGCCCTGATCAAGATTTTCCATCACTTCGGGCATGATGCCCGGGGTGTTGAAAACGGCTGCGCCATGGATGCCGCTCTGGCTGAACAGCCAGCGGATATCATCATTCTGGACGTGAACCTGCCGGGAGAGGACGGTCTCCGGATCGCGCAGCGTCTGCGCCGGACAAGTTCATGCGGGATCATCATGCTGACCGGCCGGGGGCAGCTCGACGAAAAACTGGATGGCTACCAGTCCGGCGCCGATCTCTATTTCGTAAAACCGGTGGATCCGGTGGAATTGCACGCCGCCATCATCAGCCTGGGGCGGCGCTTGGCCCCGGCTGAAAAAGCCGGTTGGAGGCTGGATGCAAAACGCTCGGTACTGCTGACCCCCCGCAGTATCGAGGTTCCGTTGTCGGCCCAGAAATGCGCGTTCCTCAAACTATTGTTCGCCAGCCCCGGCGATACGGTCCCCCGCTCCGAGATCTACGCGGTACTTGGCCATGCCGATGACGAATACGCGCGTCAGCGGGTGGAGACCATGATTACCAGACTCAGAAGCGACGTGCGCTCATATGACCCGGAATCGGAGCTGCCGGTCCGCGCCCGACACAACCTCGGTTATGCCTTCCTGGCGGACAACGTCAGGTAATCGTTGCTTCCCCGCAGTACACCCCGCCCCGATCAAACAATCCCCACAAATTGTTAGTATTATGTAAGATTTGGTAAGAAAGTATAAGAAAGGGTTAGTTGCGCCCGGGCGTCCCGGCGTATTACCGTTGCGTCAACCTGGAAGAGAATAACCGGTAAGCAATGGCCGCGCAGAGAGGGGACGACAATGGGCAAACTGATCATGGCGGTGGATGATTCGGCCAGCGTACGTCAGATGGTCGCTTTCGTCATCAGGCAGGCTGGGCATACTGTCATTGAAGCCTGTGACGGCAAGGATGCCCTCGACAAACTCGCCTCTCACAAGATTGACCTGCTCATTACCGATCTCAACATGCCCAACCTGGATGGAATCGGCCTGGTTAAATCGGTCCGTGCTGAAGGCCCCAACAGGTTTGTCCCCATCATAATTCTCACCACGGAATCCCAGGACACCCGCAAGTCAGAAGGCAAAACAGCCGGTGCCACCGGCTGGATCGTCAAACCGTTCAAGCCGGAACAGCTGACAGCGGTTATCGGCAAGGTGCTGCCCTGACGGCTGGTGCCATCAATCATCAATCTCTACGTGTACGACGCGGATTCAATTATCACGCACCCCCCCTCGAAAGGAGAAACATCATGCAATGGTACTACAATCTGAAGATCAGCGTTAAGCTCCTGTCGGCCTTCGTCATCGTGGCGGTGATTGCCTCGATCATCGGCATCATCGGAATCGTCAAATTGAAGCAACTGGATCAAAACGGTGCCAAGATGTACGAAAAGATCACGGTCCCGGTCGGGAACCTGGCAACAGTCACCGAAAACTTCCAGCGGGTGCGAATCAATCTGCGTGATTTGGTGGAAGCGGACAATGCCGCCGACAAACAGGCCGCACTGGAGACCATCAAGAAGCTGCGGGCGGAGATCACGGAAGAGGGGGTTGCCTTTGAAAAGACGATCCTGACGGAAGAAGGGAAAAAACTCTTCGCCGATTTCAAGCAGGCCCGCGAGGCATACGGTCATATCATCGAACAGGTAATTCCTTTGGCCATGGCAGAGAAAGATGCCGAGGCAATGGCACTTCTCAGGGGAGAAGGGAAAAAGGCGGCCTTCCATGAGCAGGAAACCCTCGATAAACTGAAAGAATCGAAGCTGAAGCAGGCCAAGATGACCGACGACGAAAACGATGCCGCAGCCAAGTCGGCCCGCAACCTGATGATCGCCTTCTCCATCATCGGGACAATCATCGCCATCGCCTTCGGCGTATTCATTTCCCGCATCATCAGCAATCCGCTCCGCAAGGGGGTGGTCTTCGCCCAGGCGGTAGCCGCCGGGGACCTGACCCAGAAGATTGACCTGGACCAGAAGGATGAGATCGGCCAGCTGGCACTCGCCCTCAACCAGATGGTGGCCAAGCTCGGCTCCATCGTCAACGAGGTCATGACC
>CAZSTJ010000279.1:0-3737 GCA_964609805.1 uncultured Geobacter sp.
GCCATGGTCTCTGCCCTGGTGAACCGGATCAAGACAACTCTCCTGAAACGGGATCTGGCCCATGCCACCGGTCCGATGCGGGTAGACGGGGTGTTGGGGGCCTTTTTCGTTATCCGGTACGAGCTGACCGGTGAGGGACGGCTGTTCGACGAGGATTTCTTCTTCTATTTCGAGGACACGGAGCTTGCCCACCGGCTGCATGCCGCCGGGGTGTCCTGCTACGTGCTGCCGGATTGCTCCATAGTTCACTTCGGCGGCGGTTCCACCTCCATAGAGGCGGCCCGGATGTTCTTCCGAAGCAAGCATCTCTATGTAACGAAGTGCTACGGTGGCAGGTTTGCCGCGGCGATCAAGCAGCTGGATCGCATCCGTCTGCGCATGAAATACCTGAAATATGCGGTTCTGGCGCTGCTGCTGCCAACGGGGAAGGTCACCGCCAAGAAAAAACACTACGCACTGATGCGGTATGCCGGCGATTTCTGAGGTGCCCCGCGCTAGTGACGGGCGGGGTGGTGCGGAATGTACCCGGGTGTCGGATCACCGATATGTATTGGAATCGAAAGGACTGGTCGAAATGAACAAGGAACGGGTTGTATCGGTAATTGGCCTCGGCTATGTAGGGCTTCCGGTGGCAGTCGCCTTCGGCAAGGTGCGCAGAACCATCGGCTTTGATATCAATGAATCCCGGGTCGCCGAACTGCTTCGGGGATATGACAGGACCGGAGAGGTTGACCCGGCCGATCTACAGGTCGCCGACATCTGTTTCACCCATTCGATAGATGATCTTCGCTCGGCTGATTTTCACATTGTGGCGGTACCCACGCCGATCGACGATGCCAATCAGCCGGATCTCACCCCGTTGCTGCGCTCCTCGGAAACGGTCGGCAAGGCCCTGAAGAAAGGGGATATCGTTGTCTACGAGTCAACGGTCTATCCCGGGGTCACGGAGGAGGTCTGCGCGCCGGTGCTGGAACGGGTTTCCGGATTGCGCTGCGGCACAGACTTTACGGTCGGTTACAGTCCGGAGCGGATTAATCCCGGCGACAAGGAGCACACCTTCACGCGGATCAGGAAGGTGGTGTCCGGGCAGGATGAAGCAACACTGGATGTCGTGGCGGCGGTGTACGAATCGGTCGTTGTTGCCGGCATCCACCGGGCCTCGGGGATCAAGGTGGCGGAGGCCGCCAAGGTCATTGAAAACACCCAGCGGGATTTGAATATCGCCCTGATGAACGAACTGTCAATCATCTTCGACCATATGGGGATAGATACCGGCGATGTCCTGGCCGCCGCCGGCACCAAATGGAACTTTCTCCCCTTCACCCCCGGTCTGGTGGGGGGGCACTGCATCGGCGTCGACCCCTACTACCTGACCCACAAGGCGGAGAAGATCGGTTACATCCCGCAGGTGATCCTGGCCGGCCGCAGGATCAATGACGGTATGGGTAAGTTCATCGCCCAGCGGACGGTCAAGGAGATGATCCGCGCCGGTCACACCATGCTCGGTTCCTCGGTCACGGTTCTTGGTCTGACCTTCAAGGAGAACTGCCCGGACCTGCGTAATTCCAAGGTGGTCGATATCATCAGGGAACTCCAGGACTATGGTATTAAGGTCCAGGTCCACGACCCGCTGGCTGACCGGGACGAGGCGCGGCACGAATACGGGATTGAGCTAGTTCCCTTCGATGGTCTTCAACCCGCGGATGCCGTCGTCGTGGCGGTCGGGCATCGCGAGTTCCGGGGTCTGAACGGTGCCGGACTCAAGCGTCTGATGAATGACGCACCGGTCTTGATCGACGTGAAGGGGCTGTTTGACCGGAAGGAAATCATGGCGGGGGATATCCGCCACTGGAGACTCTGACATGGCATCCATTCTCGTAACCGGTGCTGCAGGTTTCATCGGATTTCACCTGTGTAAGCGTCTGCTGGCCGACGGAAACCGCGTGGTCGGTCTCGACAACGTCAATGATTACTATGATGTCCGGTTGAAGCGGGATCGCCTGGCGCAGCTCCAGGGGCTTCCCGGATTCGATTTCAGGGAACTGTCTCTGGAAGATCGCGGCGCCACGGAGGCACTTTTCGGGGAGACCGGTTTCGATACGGTGGTGAATCTGGCGGCCCAGGCCGGGGTGCGCTATTCCCTCACCAATCCCCATGCCTACATCACCAGTAATATCTTCGGGTTCACCAACATCCTTGAGGGGTGCCGACACAGCGGGGTGAAACACCTCGTCTATGCATCCTCCAGCTCGGTCTACGGCGCCAACACCCGCATGCCGTTCTCTACCCGCCAAACCGTTGATCACCCGGTCTCGCTCTACGCCGCGACCAAGAAGTCCAACGAGCTGATGGCCCATACCTACTCAAGCCTGTACGGCCTGCCTACCACCGGGCTGCGCTTCTTTACCGTCTACGGGCCGTGGGGACGACCTGACATGGCACTGTTCCTCTTCACCAAGGCCATTCTGGAGGGCCGCCCCATCGATGTGTTCAATGAAGGCAAGATGCAGCGTGATTTTACCTATATTGACGATATCATCGAAGGGGTGGTCCGGGTCTGCAACCGGATCCCCGCTCCAGATCCTGCCTGGAATGGCGATGCGCCTGACCCGGGAAGCAGTTACGCACCGTACCGCATCTACAATATCGGCAACAACAGTCCGGTTGAACTGATGCATTTCATCGAGACCCTGGAACGTTGTCTGGGGAAACGCGCCGAAAAAAGGCTGCTGCCGATTCAGGCCGGTGACGTGCCGGCAACCTATGCCGATGTGGACGACCTGATGCGCGACACCGGATTCAAACCGGCCACATCGATCGAAGAGGGGGTCAGCCGGTTTGTCGAATGGTATCGCCACTATTACCGCATTGATGCGGTTTAAACCTGTACGGCGGATATTCCGCGCCGATGCCGGCCGTGTTGGGAATTGACGAATATGCGCATTCTGATCATCAAAACCTCTGCCCTGGGGGATATCATCCATGCCCTGCCGGTTCTCCCCTATCTGCAGGAGGCTGCGCCGGATGCGGAGATCGACTGGGTCGTGGAAGAGGCCTTCCAGGATCTTCTCTCCGGCAACCCGGCGGTCAGGCGATTGATTACCGTTCCCTTCAAACGGTGGAAAAAAGAGCGCGCAGGTAAGGCCTTCTCCGAAATGCGGGCCGTTGCGTCGCTCCTGCGCGAGACCTCCTACGATCTGGTGTTCGATCTGCAGGGGAACCTGAAGAGCGGTATCCTCTGTCTGCTGGTCCGTTCGCCCCGCAAGATCGGCTACAGCAGGGAGCATCTGCAGGAGCGATTGAATGCCCTTGCCACGACGGAACGAATCTCCTTCCGGGAGGGGGACCTCCACGTCACCCAGCGCACCCTGCGGGTTGTCAGCGCCCCCTTCGGACTGGCACCGGAGTCGAAGGAGTGGCAGGGGACCATTGCCACCTCGCCGGAGGATGAGGCACATGCCGCCCGCCTGCTGGCCCCCTTTTCCGGTGATGGGCCGGTGATCCTGTTCCATACCGGGACGACCTGGGCTACCAAACTCTGGTACGACCAGGGATGGCAGGTCCTGGGGGAGATGATTCTCGCCCGGTATCCCCGGGCGGTGGTCCTCTTCTCCTGGGGGAACCGGGAGGAGCAGGAACGTGGCGTGCGAATCGCCTCCGCCCTGGGGAGGAGTGCCCTGGTTCTGGAACAGCTGAACCTGAAACAGTTTGCTGCCGTGATGAAGCGCTGCCGTCTG
>CAZSTJ010000280.1:0-3732 GCA_964609805.1 uncultured Geobacter sp.
GGCACTGTTGCGGGAGGGTGGGGCGCGTGTGGTGGAGGCCTGCCTCGACAACCCGCATCTGAAGGAAGGCTCCGTTCACCAGTTTCTGAACGGCCCAACATCCACCGCGGAGACGATCTCCATGGTTGCGCGGAGCGGTCGCTGGAAGGGGCGCCCCAATATCCGTCTGGCGATTCTGAAAAACCCCCGTACCCCGGCAATCTGGTTCACCCTGTTCCTGCCGGGGCTGCCCCACTCTACGGTCAGGGAGCTTCTCGGCTCCCCGAGGCTGACATCTGTCCAGAAGAGCCTGGTACGGCAGGCCCTGGGAGGAGGCAAGGTACAATCATGATCCATCTGTTATTCGTCACCTTTCTGCTCTGCTGTCTCTCTCCGGACCTCTCGAACGCTGCCACCTATGCCGTAGCTAACGGTGCCGCGCCGGTACTCAATACACCAGAATTCAGCCACATTTTTGGCGGAGCGGACGGGCGGTCGCTGAAGGTGGACCGCTGCGGTCAGGTGCGGGAGTTGGAGTATGTCGCGCTGCCGGGCACGGTATTCAAGGTCCTGGATAGGGAGTCCCATGGCAGTCTGGAGATTCTCCGGGTTGAGACGGATGAGTATGAGCCTTCAGCCGGGGGCAAGCTATATGTGGACAAGCGCTTTATGACGCTCCGGGAAGATCGGCTGCCGCAGCGGCATCGAGTTCGTCCCACTGCGGAAGAGATAACGGCATGGCTCCGATCGGCGGTCGGGGTTCCTTATGTCTGGGGTGGAAATGTACGGGAGGGGATTCCGGAATTGTCTGAACGGTACTATGGTGCCGTGGCGACGGAACAAAGCGATATGTTGACGCTGGCCGGTCTGGACTGCTCGGGGTTGCTGTACCAGGCGACCGCCGGCTGGACGCCGCGCAACACCTCCCAATTGGTATCCTACGGCGCGGCGGTGCCGATCGCAGGAAAGAAGGCGGATGAGATTGCCGCGCTGCTGCACCCCCTTGATCTGATCGTCTGGAACGGACATGTGCTGATCGTGCTGGATGCTGACACGATCATCGAAAGCCGCCTGGAGTGCGGATACCCACGCAACGGCGGGGTGATGGTCTGGCCGCTCCGGGAACGGCTGGGGGAGATCATGCGGGTCAGGCGGCCGGTGAATATCTGGCCGGCGGCCGGAAAAGTGCGGGATATCTTTGTGGTGCGGCGATGGCTGGACCAGTGAATGGACCTACTTCTTCCGGCTCTTCTCCGGTACTGGTAGTTTGAGCAGTTGCAGCACCTGGGTCATGTCGTCCCAGACCTCCCAGAATTCATCACTGCTCCCCTCTTTCTGTTTCCGTAGCAGAAACGAGGGGTGATAGGTCGGCATGAGTGGTATGCCGTGGAAATCACGGAACCTGCCTCGCAGGCGTGAGATGGCATCTTTGGTGCCGAGCAGGGTATGGGCCGCCGGTTTGCCCAGGGCAACGATGACCTCCGGGTTGATGGACTTGAGCTGGCGCACAAGGAAGGGTGAGCAGGCGGCCACTTCGTCCGGCTCCGGGTCCCGGTTGCCGGGGGGGCGGCACTTGACCACGTTGCAGATGTACACCTCTTCCCGCTTCAGCCCCATGTTGGTGATCAGCCGGTTCAACAGCTGCCCGGCGGCCCCGACGAACGGTTCTCCCTGCACGTCCTCATCGGCCCCCGGTCCCTCGCCGACAAACACCAGCCGCGCCTTCGGATTACCCACGCCGAACACAAGATTCTTTCTGGTCTTCCCGAGTTTGCAGCGCTGGCAGTCGCCCAGGTTCTTCCTGATCTGATCGAGGGATTCCGGATTGCCCGGGGCAGCGGCCGGCTCTGCCGGTCGGGGAGATGGGACCTCCTGGGTTGGTCTGGCCTGCTCCTGTGGCAGCTGGGGCGCGAAACCGGGAGAAACGGCCGGAAATCCGTCGATGCCGCTTTCACCCAACTCTTCCAGATAGGCGCGGATCGAGGCCTTGATAATTGCTGTGTCGGGGGTGGGAACCATCGGTGCATTGCTCCTGTTGAATCATGGCTCGAACTGGAGTACGATCAGAAAAGGAATGTATCAGCAACCCCCACCACTGTCAAAACGAAAGACCGGTATGCTCTTCTGTCTCACGGCTACGGCCCTTTTCCTTCTCCTCTCCCCCGACCATGCGCTTGCCTGGGGGGGAGGGATCCATCTGCAGCTCGGGGTATCTGTCCTGAACAACCTACCGTCCCTCTCCCCCGATCTGGCGGCGATCCTGGCGAATCATCCCCGCGACTTCCTCTACGGCTGCATCTCTGCCGACATCACCCTCGGGAAGAAGTTTACCCACTACATGCTGAACTGCCATCGCTGGCGGATCGGCAAAAAGCTGCTGCAGTCGGCCCGCACCGATGCTCAAAGGGCATGCGCCCACGGCTACCTCTGCCATCTGGCAGCCGATGTCATCGCCCACAATTATTATGTCCCGTACAAGATCATGCACTCCTTTGCTGCGGTCACCATGAAGCACGCCTATTGGGAGATGCGCTTCGAGACCTTTGTCACCAAGGAGGTCTGGGAGGCGGCCCAGGATGTCTGTCGGGCGGATCAGCGGGCCAATGACGACCTCATGCGGAGCGTGCTGGCCAACACCCTCTTTTCCTTCGGCACTAACAAGCGGATCTTCAACTCTATCATGATGCTTTCGCGTCTGGAAAAATGGCAGAAGGTCATGCAGACCCTCTCCGATAACTCGCGCTACGTCCTGGCTGAGAGCGACCGTGACGAATTCTACTTGCTGACGGAAGAGGCTATCTTTGATTTTCTGCGCCGGGAGGGGGAGTCCGAACTGCTGCAGGCCGATCCGACCGGTGAGCGGGCGTTGGCCATGGCAGAGGCGGTACGGAAAAATCTGAAACTGCTCTACAAAAACGGGAGGCTGACCAAGGCGGAAGGGATGGAACAGGTGGAGCTTCTGCGAGGAAAATTGCGGCAGGCCCTCGACAATCCGGTCCTGCTGAATGAGGTCTACAGCGGGTAGGCGGCAGTCTACTACCTGCGGGCCGTTGATTCGGCTGCCACATGATCGAGGATGAGACCGGCAAGTTCGTCCTTGCTCATGAGGGGGCAGTCGATCACACGGCCGTCCCGGAAGAAGATGCGGGCGCGGTTGGTGTCCACATTGAACCCGGCGTCCGTCTGGCTGACATCATTGGCAACTATCATGTCGGCGTTTTTCTCTTTCAGTTTTCGTGCTGCGTATTCGTCGAGATTTCCCGTTTCAGCCGCGAAGCCGACCAGCAGCGGGCGTGATTCCAGGGCCCCCAGCCCGGCCAGAATGTCGGGGGTCTTCACCAGTTCCAAGGTTGTTGTCCCGTTCCCCTTCTTGATCTTCTCCCCGCACCGTTCCGCCGGACGATAGTCCGCCACCGCCGCCGCTTTGATAATCGCGGTGCACTCCCCAACCCGTTCCATAACAGCAGTCTGCATCTCCCGGGCGCTTTCCACCGGCACTACGTCGACACCGGCAGGGGGGACGAGATTTACGGGGCCGCTTACCAGGATCACCTGTGCCCCGCGCCGCTGCGCGGCCCGGGCCAGGGCGTACCCCATCTTGCCCGATGAGTGGTTGCTGATGAACCGTACCGGATCGAGCTCTTCGCGGGTTGGACCGGCGGTGATCATGATCGTCTGCCCCGACAGGTCCTTGGGGTTAAGGGCAGCGGCTGCCGCCTCTGGGATGCGGACGGCCGTGAGTATCTCGATTTT
>CAZSTJ010000281.1:0-3701 GCA_964609805.1 uncultured Geobacter sp.
GTGTCGTTAAGTTACACAGCGAGTATAGTCGAAGGGCGCATGCAGGTAAAGGCGGAAGAATGGGGGTGAACGGGCACGCTTTTTTGTGGAAGTCAGTACAATTTATCTTTACAGGCAAAGGCGCTTCGTGTAATTTGCCAAACCTGCGGAGAGATGTCCGAGTGGTTTAAGGAGCACGCCTGGAAAGTGTGTGAGCGTTAATAGCGCTCCGAGGGTTCGAATCCCTCTCTCTCCGCCATTTAACAATCTGGCGAAGTCCGATACAGTCCGAAAGCCTCTGATAAATCAGCGGCTTTTGCTGTTTTTGCGTCCAGGCACATCCAGTCCCGTCTTTTGACATCCGGTGTTTTTTATGGTACTTTTTTATCCATAATACCATAAAAATTTTCGGATACCATAAAAACGAGGTGATTTATGCCGAAACGAGTAGTTCCGCTGACTGACGTGCAGGTAAAGAACGCAAAACCCAGAGACAAAGACTACAAGCTGGCTGATGGGTATGGCCTGGTGCTTCTCGTAAAGAAGACAGGCGGGAAGCTTTGGCACTTCAACTATACCTTCGACGGCAAGCAACTGCTGCTCTCCCTTGGCACCTACCCTGAAATCTCTCTCGCAGAAGCCCGCCAGCGCCGTGAGGATGCTCGAAAACTGCTTGCCCACGGAATAAGCCCGGGCGATGTCCGCAAAGCCGAAAAACAATCACAGGCCCAGCAAACGGAAACTTTCGAGGCAATTGCCCTGGAGTGGTACAACCGCCAGGTGCCGGTCTGGGCAGCAACCCACGCCGCTACGGTCATCAGCCGCCTGAAGCGCGACGTATTTCCTCATGTGGGAGCACGAGCAATTTCAGAACTCAAAGCGACCGACATGCTGCAGGTATTTCGTAAGATCGAAGCGCGTGAAAAGATTGAAACGGCCCACCGGGTCAAATCTATCTGCGGGCAGGTTTTGCGGTATGCCGTCGCTACCGGACGGGCTGAGCGCGATTGCACTGCAGACTTGAGAGGCACGCTGACACCGGTCATCCCCAAACACCACGCAGCCCTCACCGACCCCAAAGATGTCGCCCCCTTCCTCCGCGCTATCGATGATTACAACGGCTCGTTCGTCGTCAAATGTGCCTTGCGCCTGTCGGCTCTCGTTTTCCTCCGACCGGGTGAATTGCGACTGGCGGAATGGACAGAGTTTGATCTCGATGCGGGCGAATGGAACGTGCCGATCGAGCGGATGAAACTCAAGAAGCGTCTGAAGGAATCTCGTAAAGGTGAAAAGCACCTTGTCCCGCTGGCACAGCAGGCCATAGATGTCCTGAAAGAACTTCAAAAGGTAACGGGCAGCGGAAAGTATCTTTTCCCGAGTCTGACGACCAACCTGAAACCGATCAGCGACGTTACGATCAATCAAGCGATCCGGCGCATGGGATATGAAAAAGGCGAGATGACCGCCCACGGTTTCAGGGCGATGGCCCGGACAATACTTGAAGAGGTTCTGCATGTTCAGCCTGAGATCATCGAGCATCAACTGGCTCACGTAGTCAGGGATTCCCTTGGGCGCGCCTACAATCGCACAACTCACCTGGCGGCGCGAAAGAAGATGATGCAGACATGGGCTGACTATCTCGATAACCTGAAATCTGTGGCAAAAGTTATACAGATATCTGAGCGGTCCGCAGGCTGACTAATTATTTGTTGTTTCTGGACGTTTCTGCTTGTAACATATTGTTTTATTTAACTATTTTTTAAAAATATCCTTGACGCAATCGGCTGATACGGTATTATAACGTCTCAAATTGATTGATACGGTCCGGCATGGCGGGCCAACGGTCAAGGCATAGACCCGGCAGCAGCAATATTCAACCTGCTGTCATAAGGATTGGGTCTCCCATGCATCAACATGCAACGGCCATTTCCCCGAAACGGGGTAGTGGCCGTTTTTTGTTTTTCTGGCCGGAAATTGAAGGAATCGGTGAATGGAATGCCGAGGCACCTTCCCCCGAAGAAGATATTACAGATAGGACAGTGTTATCCAGACAAGTCCGCACATGTCCGTTAATGACAGACCATACCATGGAGGTTTTATGATCAGTGATTCCTTACCCGAAACCGGCTTTGTTCGGTTACCCGACATAATCGGCGATGCCAAGGCCGATCCTCCCATAAAAGCGCGATACCCTGTAAGCCGTTCGACTTGGTGGGAGGGTGTGAGGTCCGGGCGCTATCCCCAGCCGGTAAAGCTCGGTCCCAGAATAACAGCATGGCGGGTTGAGGACATTCGGGCACTGATCGAACGGCATTCAAGGGGGTAATTGATGAGTGTTGAACATTTTATCGATACCATCCGTAATGTAACCGGCGGTGCACCGTCATATGAATCACTCGTACCGTTGAAAATGATCAGATTCGCCACCAGTGACCGGAAGGGAGATCTTTCCGGTTGGTGCAAACTCTTCGAAGACGAGTGCGGCGTCTTCGGCTGCTGGCGGCAAGGTATATCAGATAACTGGCAGTCCCGAAAGGACAGGTCACCGGAAGAGCAGACCGTCTTCCTGGAGCGGGTAAAACAGGCAAAAGCCGAAGCCGCCAGCATTGAGGCAGAACTCAGGGCCAAGTGCCAGGAAAAATCTGCAAAACTCTGGGAAAAAGGGCGCGATGTTGAGGCACGACATCCGTACCTGGCGACAAAGAATATCAAGCTCCATGCGATCAGACAATTGGGGCGTTCACTCATGGTTCCGGTGCGGGACATCAATGGTGTGCTTCACGGCCTGCAGTTCATCATGCCGGATGGTGCCAAACGCTTCAAAAGCGGCACTGCCGTTACCGGTTGCTACCACGCCATCGGTAAGCCGAACGGGAAGATCCTGATTGCCGAAGGCTTTGCCACCGGAGCCACCCTGCACGAGATCACCGGCCATGCGGTAGCCTGCGCCTTCTCTGCCAGCAACCTGAAACCGGTGTCCGAAGCATTACGCCGAAAGTACCCTGATACACTGCTGGTTCTCTGTGCCGATGACGATCATCTCACCGAAGGCAATCCCGGCTTGACCAAAGCCACCGAGGCTGCGCAGTCAATCAGCGGCCTGCTGGCTATTCCCCGTTTCCCCGCGACAAGGAAAGATGATGATACCGACTTCAATGATCTGGCTCGCCTGGCAGGACCGGAAGCGGTTGCCGCCTGTATCGAAGCGGCAGCAGTGCCTGTCGACCAGATCCCGTCGTCCGCTGAGCCCAGTCCTCCCGACTACCAGTTTGATGCCGTGATCCAGAGACTATCGAGACTCTCCCCGTTACAGTATGACCAGGTTCGCAAGCAGGAAGCAAAGGCGCTCGGTGTCCGTCCCGTCACCCTGGATGCCGCTGTCCAGGATGCCCGCAAAGGACCGGCGGCAGAAGAACTCCCTTTTACCGAGATTGAGCCTTGGCCGGAACCTGTCGACCCTGGACATCTGCTGACCGAGATTGCCGCCACGGTCAGGCGGTTCATCGTCTGCGACAGGGATACCGCCCATGCCGTCGCTTTGTGGGCTGCCATGACCTGGTTTATCGAGGTCGTCCAGGTTGCCCCTCTGGCGGTCATTACCGCTCCCGAGAAGCGCTGCGGCAAGTCGCAGCTCCTTTTCCTGCTGGGAAGACTGTCGGCACGGGCGATCACAACCAGCAGCATTTCCCCGGCGGCCTTGTACCGGACCATTGATGCCTGGT
>CAZSTJ010000282.1:0-3693 GCA_964609805.1 uncultured Geobacter sp.
CTTCCCGACGATCCGCTCCCTGGCCGCCCGAATCGGCCTCGGCGGTGATGTCCTGGGCCATGGGAATCTGACCGGCCAGTTCCGCCTGGTCGGGGGTGATGAAACCTTCTTCGACCAGCTGCTTCAGGAATTTAGCCGGGGGAGGTGAGTAGAAGCGCTCGGCCAGCTCTTCGCGGGATACCTTGGCGATGATACGGTTGGGGGTGACGATGGATCCGTCTGCTCCGCGACCGATGCCATGGACCCGGTAGCGGACCAGCGGCAGGGTGAGGGCCAGGAAAGCCGATGCCTCCACCAGGCGCACCCCTTTGTCGATATAGAGCCGGGACAGGGCATCCTCAAGGTCCGGCTCATGGGGGGAATGGATCAGGTTGACGCCGAAGGGGACGCCGCACTGCAGCAGGCGATCGACTGTTTCAACTACGGTGGCATAGGGGAGTCCCGCCGCTCCGAAGAAGCCTAGCATACCGGCCCGCCCCAGTTCTTCGGCCATGGCGGCCGAACTGATCCCCTTGGCCATGGAGCCGCCCAGGTAGGGATAGCGGATGCCCAGATCACGGCAAAAATCATGGTCACCCATATGATCCGGCAGCACCGGGGGGGCATGGCAGGTTGCCGGGGAACCGTTGTCCCCGCACTGGACGGTCAGCGGCCGGGTGATGTCCCGCAGGGCTTCAGCCAGTCCGGCCGTATCGGAGTATGACAAAGTCAGCATGGGCGTCTTTCGTGGGTCGGAGATTGGTCGGTGAGGGCGGTAAAGTTTAACGTCTCAAAATATATGAAACCAAGGATAAAATCAAGTAAATGAGGGGGGTTGACCCGATTATTTCGCCCTCACGAACAGGTGCGGCCTGCCGGTCTTCATCTTGACGCACGGCCGATGATTCTGTTACAAACGAATGATCTTGAACAGAAGGATTCCCCTATGCCGCACATCATTATCGACGAGGCCCGCTGCAAGGGCTGCGGACTCTGTACCATCGCCTGTCCCAAAAATCTTGTCTCCCTGAGTACTGTTCCCAATAGCCTCGGCTATACGGTAGCGATCTTTTCCGATGCCGAAGCGTGCACCGGCTGCACGCTCTGCGCGGAGATGTGTCCTGATGTGGCCATCACGGTCTTCAAGGAGTCGAAACCATGAGTGAGCGTCTGTTCGTTAAAGGGAACGAGGCCGTTGCCATGGCTGCCATCGAGGCCGGGGTGAAATGTTACTTCGGCTATCCGATTACCCCACAGAGCGATATCCCGGAATACCTGTCACGGGAACTGCCCAAAACCGGCGGGACCTTCATCCAGGTAGAGAGCGAGATCGGTGCCATCAATATGGTGCTGGGCGCCTCGGCGGCCGGCGTGCGGGCCATGACCTCGTCATCCGGCCCCGGCATCTCTCTCAAGCAGGAGGGGATCTCCTATATGGCCGGCTCGGAGCTGCCGGGTGTTATCGTTGATATCATGCGTCAGGGGCCGGGACTGGGGGGGATCGACGCCTCCCAGGCCGATTACTGGCAGGCCACCCGCGGCGGTGGTCATGGCGGCTACCGCATCATCGTACTGGCGCCGGCTTCGGTGCAGGAGATGTACGACCTGACCATGCTGGCCTTCGATCTTTCCGACTGCTGGCGCATTCCCGCCATGGTGCTGGCCGATTCGGTACTGGGGCAGATGAAGGAATCCATTGTTGCCAATCCCCGGCCGACCGTGGCGCTCCCGGAGAAGGGGTGGGCGGTGCGCGGCCGCCGGGACGGTGCGCCCCAGAATGTGGTCAAGTCTCTCAAGCTCGGGGATGGCGAGATGGAGGCCTTTCACTGGGCTATGCATGACCGGTACCGGCAGCTTGCCGAGCAGGAAAGCCGCTGGGAAGAGATACAGACCGATGATGCCGAGTTGATGGTGACCGCCTTCGGTTCTACGGCGCGTATTGCCCGCACGGCAATCGCCATGGCACGTGAGGCCGGTCTCAAGGTTGGGCTGATGCGGCCGGTCACCCTGTTTCCCTTTCCGACGGCGGCCTATCAGGCCTTGTCACAGCGTTGCAAACGTTTTCTTGCCATTGAGCTTTCCACCGGTCAGATGGTTGATGATGTGCGGCTCTCGGTGGCACGCGACGCAGAGGTGGCATTCTATGGTCGCCCCCCCGGCGCCGGCTCACTGCCGACCCCGGAAGAGCTGTACCAGCAGATCAGGAAGGTGTACCCATGAACCAGGTTTTTTCCCGTCCGGCCAGCCTAAAAGATGTACAAACCCACTTCTGCCCCGGGTGCCAACACGGCCTGATCCATCGCCTGGTGGCCGAGGCCATGGATGAGTTCGGTATCCGCGACCGTACCATCGGCATCGCTTCGGTGGGGTGTTCCGTATTCCTTTACAGCTACTTCGATATCGACGTGGTCGAGGCACCCCACGGCCGGGCACCGGCAGTGGCAACCGGCACCAAGCGGGCCCGTCCCGATAATATCGTCTTCACTTACCAGGGGGACGGCGACCTGGCCGCCATCGGCACCTCGGAGATCATCCATGCCGCCAATCGCGGTGAGGCGATCACCGTCATCTTTGTCAACAATACCACCTACGGCATGACCGGCGGGCAGATGGCCCCCACGACCATGCCGGGGCAGAAGACCTCCACCTCCCCCTACGGTCGCGAGATCAGTAATGACGGGGCCCCTTTCAAGATGGCCGAGCTTCTTTCCAATCTGGACGGGGTGGCATATTCGGCAAGGGTGGCGGTCAATAGCCCCAAGAACGTCCTGCAGGCCAAGAAGGCTATCAAGAACGCCTTCCGCTACCAGGTGGAAGGGAAGGGGTTCTCGTTCATCGAGGCTCTTTCCACCTGTCCCACCAACTGGGGGATGGGTCCCTTGCAGGCCAACCAGCGCCTGGCGGATGAGATGATTCCCTATTTTCCCCTGGGCGTGTACAAAAATACGGGAAATCTGTGACTGGGGACCAGGGATCTGGGACTGGTCAAAACGGTTCTACCTGTTCCCTGTCCCTAGTCCCGGGTTCCCAATACGGAGTTTATATGCGACATGATGTCTTTATATCAGGCTACGGCGGACAGGGGGTGCTGCTGGCCGGCAACCTGCTTTCCTATGCAGCAATCCACGAAGGGTTAAATGTCTCTTTTTTCCCGGCCTACGGTGTCGAGAAGCGCGGCGGTTTCGCCATGTGCACGGTCGTGTTCAGCGATGGCGATACCGGTTCTCCGGTGGTGGGGCATCCTTCGGTATCGGTGCTGCTTAACCAGCTCTCCTTTGATAAATATGCTGAACGGGTCAAGCCCGGCGGTATCTGTATTGTCAATTCAACCCTGGTAAACTGCGATGCGGTGGATCTCACCGGTGTCGAGTTGATCAAGGTGCCGATGAACCAGCTGGCCATCGATCTCGGTGACCCCAGAATGGTCAATATGGTGGCCTGCGGCGCGTATGCAGAGGCAACATCGGCATTGCCGGCCGACTCACTGGAAGAGGCCCTTATAAAGGCGCTTCCCGAACGCAACCACCGGCTGATCCCTGCAAATGTCAAGGCCATTTCGGCCGGAGCGGCAGCCGTGGCGACTGAAAGAAAGGCTTGACGGAGCGTTCCCGCTTTGTTATAAGATCATTCTTCATTTTTTGGGGTATCGCCAAATGGTAAGGCAACGGACTCTGACTCCGTCACTCTTGGTTCGAATCCAGGTACCCCAGCCAA
>CAZSTJ010000283.1:0-3690 GCA_964609805.1 uncultured Geobacter sp.
CTTGCCCGAGTCAAACAGGTCGAGCATGGTGTCCTGAAGAACCTCGGTGTAGACCGACAGGTTGTAGAACGGCCCTTTGGCCAGACCGCCGATAACCGCGTTGGCGATGGAACCGACGCCCGACTGGATCGGCAGCAGATTGTCCGGAAGACGGCCGGCTTTAACCTCTGCCTGGAAGAAGTCGATGACGTGGTTGGCAATTGCCTCGGAGGTGTCGTCCTGCTCGGCAAAGGCACGGCCCTGGTCACGCAGCTTGGACTCGACAATAGCCACGATCTTCTTCGGATCGCAAGGGATCGAGGTGGAGCCGATGCGGGAATTAGCCTTGACGATGTTGAACGGCTGGCGGTTCGGCGGGGTGGCCGGGGTCAGCAGGTCGTGGATGCCTTCGAAGGAGGGTTGTCCGGTGTTCACCTCGATGATGATATTGTCGCAGATCATGAGGATCTCGGGGATAACGCCGCAGGAAGAGGTCGGAACCAGGCCGCCGTCTTCGGTGATGGCGGATACTTCAATGATTGCCAGGTCCAGTTTGCCGGTGGGGCTGTCCTTGGTGTAGAAGCCGTAGCCCAGGTCCTGAGCGAAGAGGGAGAGGTGCTTGTCGCCCATGCGGATGCGGCCCTCGTTGATGCCGGCGGCGATGTTCTTGCCGGTCTGGTACGGCCAGCGACGGTCGATCATGTCCAGCTCGGCCCAGCGGTTTTCAGTCTCGGCACCGACGGAGGCGCCGATGAACAGATTGAATTTCCACTGACCCTGGAGGTTGTTTTTCTCAACATGTTCCGCTACGGCGATGGGTACCACTTTCGGGTAGCCGGCGGGGGTGAAGCCGGACCAGCCCAGGTTCATGCCCGGCTTGAAGAACTGGATGGTTTGCTCGGGGGTCATGACCTTGCTCAACAGTGATTTGTGACGTACGCGGTCTTGCAGGGTACCGTAATCAGACATCTCCTACCTCCTCGTTTGTTTGTGGTGTCTACGCCCACATGTTTTCGTGAAATAACCGTGCAGCCAACTGTAAATTAAATCAGGAAAAACACAGTGATTTAAGATTGTTAACTGTCTAATACGAACCGGTTTTTGAGTAGAACCGGATTTTACTCATGCGTCCTAGTTTAGTCAAGTTAAAATGTATACGCAAATCCGCATGACGCTCAGCTCTCGTAATCGACGGCCACGATGGAGGAGCAGACCGCTTTCATGTGCGGAATCACCTCGCCGCTGTGATACGGGTGCACCTGGTATGCCTGAAGTGCCTCAAGGGAGTCGAACTTCGTCACGAGGGCGATGTCGTAGGAACGCTCGGAACGGATCACGTCGATCCCAGCTTCCAGGTGACGCAGTTCGGCGATCTTCCCCTGCATGCTCAGCAGCTTGGCCTGTGTCGCGGCGATGTTCTCTCCTGTCGGTTCTGCCAGTTTGAATAAGACGATATGGGTGATCATAGTGATTCTCCTTGCGTGGTGTGGTACTTCAAAAGCGGAGAATGGCTGGACAACCATCGCCATCTCCGCATTTTTATATTCTTAGTGTATCTCTGGAGTGCCGGGGACGGAGTTGCTCCCGGAGTTGTCGTTATTTTCCCTGTTTTTCAGCACATCGATAATCGCATAGCCCCACAGCAGGCCAAAGCCGACCAAGAACGCTTTTCCGAGGCCGGCCATTCCCTGCAGTGCCCCCTGGATATCGGCCGGGCTGATGGCACCGGGAACAACCTGGGCGGCAATGACCGGTGACAGCCCCTTCAGGATGATGAAGAGCCCCAGGAGCAGGAGCAGATTGACCAGCAGGATAATGGCAATGCCGACCGTCTTCCTGCCCAGGTAAAGCTGTCCCAGGCCGGGGAGCACGAAGGCATTGAGCAGGAGTGCGGTTCTGGTGCGGTTCATTAGGGGCCTCCCTGGGCGCAATGGGCCAGCATGCCGGTCATCTCATCATGGATCAGGCCGTTGCTGGCGACAATGCGGCCGTTGAAGATGTTGTAGTCGGAGCCGTCAAAGGTCGTGACGACACCGCCCGCCTCTTGGACCAGCAGTACGCCGGCGGCAACGTCCCACGGCTTGAGCTTCAGTTCCCAGAAGCCGTCAAGTCTGCCGGACGCCACATAGGCAAGATCAAGGGCGGCTGCCCCGGCCCGCCGGATACCCCGGGCGGCCTTCTGGAAGGCGATAAAGTTGGTGAAATTGTTCTCTGCGTCGGTGGCGCAGTCGTAGGGAAAACCGGTCCCCAGCAGGGTGCTTTTCAGCGGAGCGCGCGCTGAAACCGCCAGCCGCTCGCCGTTGCAATAGGCTCCGTCGCCCCGGGCGGCCGTGAAGAGTTCGTCATGCATTGGATTGTAGATTACCCCCGCCAGCAGGTCGCCCTGTGACTCCAGGGCGATGGAGACGCAGAACCAGGGAAAGCCGTGGGCATAATTGGTAGTCCCGTCGAGGGGGTCGATGATCCAGCGGTACGGCGCGGTCCCCTGCGGATATTCCCCTTCCTCGGCGATAATGCCGTGGTCGGGAAAACGATCCAGCAGATGCCCGACGATCAGCCGCTCCGACTCCCGGTCGATCTCTGTTACCAGATCCTTCTCCCCTTTCAGGGAGATATCCAGCAGTGACGCGAAACGGTAGCGCTGATACCTTCCGGCTAAGCGTGCCGCTTCTATGGCCGTGTCGAGAAATGTCCGCCCGTCCGGCATGAACCCTCCAGAATTGGCGACGGTGCCGCCAGTGGTTAGGCACCTATAGCAGAAGAGCCGTGGCGAGGCAAGCGCCCTGTCATTCTGCTTTGACTTTGGCCCAGCTTTGAGGCATATTCCCGACGTACTTAATCCACAACGGAGTTGACCGGTCGTGTATATTGTAGCGAAACTTGTTCTTGAACTGCTCACGCTCTATCAATATATCCTGCTCGGAAGCGTGATCATCTCGTGGGTAAATGCGGACCCGTACAACCCGATCGTCCGATTTATCCGGAGTATCACCGAACCGGTGCTGGGCAGGATCCGCCGCTTCATGCCGAATACCGGCATGCTGGATCTTTCGCCGTTGGTGGCGTTTTTTGCCATCCAGTTGATCCAATCCGCAATTAGCCGCTACGCGCTGTGGTAGCCGGTCCATGTTGACCCAGATCTGCCGACGAGAGGTTTCAACAATATGAAAATTACACCGATTGATATTCAGCAGCAGCAGTTCAAAGGGAAGATGTTCGGCGGCCTGGACCAGGAGGATGTCGATATCTTTCTGCAGGGTGTTGCCGCCGAGATGGAAGGGCTGATCAGGGAGAACAACGAACTCAAGGAGCAGCAGGCCCGTCAGAGCCGCGAGATGCTCGATGTTGCCGAAAAGGAAAAGGAACTGAGGGAGGTCATGCTGGGTGCCCAGAGGATCACTGAGGATCTGAAGGCCAATGCCCGCAAGGAGGCTGATCTGATCGTCTCCGAGGCCGAACTCAAGGCTGAAAAGATTGTGGCCGACGCGGAACGGCAGTTGGGTGAGCTCAAGGCCCGTATCGATGAGGTTCGCCGCCAAAAGATCCAGTTCGAAATGAGTCTTAAGGCACTGCTGGACAGTTACGCCCGCCAGCTTTCCGGTGATGAACCGGTCTGATCCCCCCTATTTTACGGTCTGCGGCGAAGGGATCATTCTTTCTCTTCATATCCAGCCGCGGGCGTCCCGGAATGAGATCTGCGGTCTGCAGGGG
>CAZSTJ010000284.1:0-3679 GCA_964609805.1 uncultured Geobacter sp.
TTGTAGGCCCACATCTGTGCCCAGGCGACAAAACAGCGCTGGTCGGTGGTGAGGCCGTCGATCGCCGGTTGCGGTTTACCGGCCAGTTCCCGTTTCAGGGCGGCGTACGCCAGCGAGATGCCCCCCAGGTCGGCGGTGTTCTCGGTGACCGTCAGTGCGCCATTGTGCTTGACTTCGGGCAGGATGGAAAAACCGCTGTACTGCTCCACCAGCACATCCGTGCGTTTCTTGAATTCGGCGGTGGCCTGCGGGGTCCACCATTCGCGCAGGTTGCCGGCGGGGCCGTACTGGCGACCAAGGCTGTCGAAGCCGTGGGTAAGCTCGTGGCCGATGACCGCGCCGATGGTACAGTAATTAACCGCGGCGTCTGCTCCCTGAAGGTAGAAGGGGGGCTGGACAATGGCGGCCGTGATGTCGATGTTGTTGGCCTGCGGGTTGTAAGCCGCATTCACTGAAATCGGTGTCGTGACGGAGGGGGCGGCGAACCGTTCCTGGACCACCGGGCGACCGACCCGGGCAAGCTCACGCCGCATGATGAATTCATTGACCCGCCGGACATTACCGAAATGATCGTCGGGACGGATGGCGATGCCGCTGAAGTCGATCCAGTCCCGGGGATAGCCGACCTGGATGTCGACCTTGCCGAGCTTGTCCAGTGCCGCCGCACGGGTGGGTTCATCGAGCCAGGGGTTGGAGCGCAACCGCAGTTCAAACTCGTCCCTGATATGTCCGACCATCCGGGTGATCTCGCGGCGGGTGGTCTCGGGGAAGTAGGCCTCCACATAGAGCTGCGACAGCGGGTGAAACAGCTGCATGCTGATGGCATTGGTGATTTCCCGTTCCCGCGGGGGAGAGGTCGGCAGACCCTTGCGCTGGCGGGTGAATTCCTGGTCGAGTCCCCGCCATGGCTGGCCCAGTGATGAGGCGCTTGCCGAAATGGCGTGCCACTGGAGAAGAGTGCGCACCTCTTCGGGGGGGCGGGTGGTGAGCACCGTGTGAATCGTCTTGAGTGCGGCAATATCACGCACCTGGACGGCGGCGGGCGGTGTCACCCCGAGGGCCCGCAGTTTGGCGGAAAGGTCAACGGAGGGGATGAGCGCCTGGGCCTCCGCCAGGGTCATCTTGTTGTAGGTCGTTGCCGGGTCGCGCTGCTGGATCGGCGTCAGCTGGGCTCCGGCGATCTCGCTTTCGATGGAGAGTACCGTACGGGCCCTGGCCGCAGCGCTCTGCGCGGAATCACCCCTGCTCTGAAACATCCTGCCGATGTAATCCCGGTAGAGATCCCGTACCCGCTCCCCCCCGGCCGTGGTGTATTCATCCCGGGTCAGCGCCTGCTGGCCGGCAATGATGATCAGCAGATAGGTGGAGCTGTCCTTTGCATCGGGTATGGCAAAGGCGTTGACCAGCGGCGATACGCCGAAGCCCAGCTGCAGGCCGGCGGACAGTTCGCCGAGTACTGCCGGCGAGCCGGGCAGCGGCAGCACCTCAATTTTCTTCAGATCAGCCTCAAGCGGCTTGAGACCAACTGTATCCATGCGTTTCACATCCATGGCGGCACGCCAGTAATCACCGATTTGCTGGCGGGGGGTGCCGGCCGGGGCCTGGACAGAGGCGGCATCCTTGATCAGTTTGAGCAGCTGCTGGTCAAGATTGAAGGCCAGCTGGGTGAAGCCCCCCACATCCGCCTCACTGTCGGGGATCGGGGTCTGTTTCAGCCAGGTGCCGACTGCGTACCGGTAGAAATCCTGGCGTGGGTCCACGCTCCGGTCCATGTTCGCTGTAGAAAAGCCCAGTGACGGTGTGGCGATGGATGACGCCGCAGGAGAGGCGGCACACGCGGGGTTTGACAGTACGAGGCAGGCCGCCATGGCAATCAGTGAAAGTATCACGGCAGAACCGGCGCGAGCACGTGACACTTCCGATTGATCCCGCCGATTGCCGACGGCATGTCCGAAGTTCATATTATTGTGCATACGTTTGATCTCCCGGGAATTGATTGTTCATTCTCTGCTGTTTTGTGCCGGGTTCTACTTTGATGCCTGCCCGTCGGCCGGTACAATGTCCGGTGGTACAGCATCTTCAGTCTTGAGAGGTGGTGCCGTCACCAACTCCCGGAGCGGTTCGTCAGTGGCAGCCGGTTTCAATACCTTTGCCTGCGGTTCGGCATCTTTCACTGGCGGCACCGGTTTCTGAGGCGCCGACGGAACAGCCTTTATCTCCGGGGGCCGCACCTTGTCAGCCTCCAGTTTCTCCAGTTGTCCCTTCAGTTTTTTGTTTTCAGCGGCGGCCGCTTCCAGTTGCGTTTTAAGTGCGGCGATCTCTGCAGTAGCAGTTCCAAGCTTCTTGTTATCAGCGGACAGCTGTGCAATCTGTTTCTCCAAAGAGTTTTTCTCTTCTTTCAGCTGATCAAGATTTTTAGCGGCCTTTTCATTGGCGGCAGCTTCCTTCTTGAGCCGGGCGATCTCGCTCCGGAAATCATCAAATATCTTCACCTTGGCTTTGACAACATCGATTTTCTTTGCAAGGGCTGCCGACTCCGCTGCGATCTTTGTCTGTTCCAGCCGGGCCGCCCCGCGTTTCAGGGCAAGATCGGTAAGGGATGTCTCATGGCGCACGTCCAGATCTGCCTCGTCGGAGACCCCGCCGAACATCTTTTCACCGGCTTTGAGGGCTGCTACCGCCTTATCGATATGACTGGCCGCCTCATCTATGTCACCGGCTGCCGCCTTATTGTCTCCGGCCCTGGCCTTGAAGTCGTTCAGGGCGCTCCTGGCTGCTTCTATGCGGGCCTGTGACGGCGCGCGCTCAGCAGTCAGGGCGGTCAGCGGTGTCAGCATCATGGCTGTAATTGCCAGTGTCAGGATCGCTTTCATGGCTTAGCCTCCCCCTGAAGGTTCCGCTCCAGCTCGGCTTCCAGCTTTTTCAGCTCCACCCGCTGCACCGCGACCTTCTCCAGCAGTTCGCGCTCAGCCGCTTTCGTCTCAGCTACATCCAGCAGAAGTGCCGCTTTCTCCTGTGTCTGCCGGGCCAGTTTTTGGTCCTTGCCGGCAGCAGCACTCTGGGCTGCCGCCAGTGACGCCAATGCTTCTTTCAATGCATCCGGAGCATATTCTGCCGTCTTGCCTGATTTTGCCTCTGCTGCCCTGGCTTCAAGCAGGGCCAGCGGGCTTTCTGCAGCTGTTGCGGAACCGCTCCCTGCAATAACTGCTATCACCAGCACAAACGGCATGATGTGTGTACATAATCGCATAATGACCCCCTCGTTGTTTGTTACGGCATGCTGTTCTAGGTACTGATTAGATAATGTTTAAATTTGCCTTGTTTGTGCATATGCCAATGAAATTTGATTCTAAAAGACAATAATTGTCCTGTAAAGAAAAATACTGGACAAATTTGATCTTTTAATAAAATATTAATATCAAATTAAAAGTCAGGGGGATGGCATGAATCAAATTTCACGATATTTTGGCGTGTTAGCGGTAGGGTGTGCATTGTTTGCTGCCGGTGGTTGTTCCAGTAATTATTACACGATTAAGGATCCGGTGAATGGGCAAACCTACTACACGGAAGAGATAGACGAGATGTCGGGTGGAGCCATCAAGTTCACGGATCAGCGAACCGGCAGTATCGTGACCATACAGAATTCAGTCGTTAAGGAAATCAACGAACAGGAATACAC
>CAZSTJ010000285.1:0-3673 GCA_964609805.1 uncultured Geobacter sp.
CGTAGGCTGCTCCGATAGGGAGCAGGAAGTAGTAGACACTGGAGAAGATCCACCAACCGAACAGGAAGGCCTGTTTCTTGTGATGGAGCTCAACAAATTTAGGATTTTTTGCAATTGCTGCCCAATCATACTGTTTCTCTGCCATGAGATACTCCTTTCAGGTTTAAAAGAATCGCGAACTACGAACATGCCCCCTTTCAAAAATTTTCGTTACAATTGAGACCTAAGCCGGCGCATAGCCGAATTTTTCAGAGGTAACAGCCGCCGCCTCAAGGAGTGAGGGGATCAGCTCGTTCTCTACACGTTCCTGCAGCATGCGGAATGATGGCCCCAGCATGGTAATGGCCCCGATGACATGCCCCGCATAATCCTTTACCGCGACGGCGATGCTGATGATCCCCTCGCCCAGTCCGTCACAGTCAACAGCCACACCGCCATTGGCACGGATCGCCTGGAGTTCGCACGCCAGCTTCTCCGTATCCTCGATATTCTTGTATTTGCCCCGTTTGAGCCCCTTCAGCCAGTCGATGACCTCCGCCGACTCCAGGGCCTTCATGACCTTGCCGGCCGCATTGGTAAAATACGGCACCTGCTTGCCGAGCAACGAGACTGCCTTGATCTGCTGGTCACAGTCGGCCATATCCAGAAAAAGTACGTTGTCTCCACGAATGACTGCCATGTAGACCGCCTCGTCATGCTTCCGGGCCAGACCTTCGATGATCGGGTGGGCATGATTGATAACACTTGACTGCTGCACCAGCTTCTGCCCGAGAGAGAACGACGTAAAACCAAGCATGTAATTGCCGCCGGGATTATCTTGAACCAGCAGGCCGCTGTCGCACAGGGTGGTCAGTAGCCGGTAGACCTTGTTCCTGGTCATTCCGAGCATCGACGTCAACGTGGTGATGTTTGCGCCCCCCGGATGTTCGGCCAGAATCTCAAGGATTTCAAACGCCTTGTTGACCGACACCACGGTATAAACACCCTTTTCATGCGCCATACGATACGCCCCGCTAAATCGTTTACTTCGATATAAAATTTTTGTTTGAAATTATTTGTGCTGCAAATTGTTTTTGTTTATAACAATATTTTATTTGTGTTGCAACATAAATTTGTATACGATGCTGACCATCACAGGTTACCGTTAGTTATCAAGCGGTTACCTTTTTCGTCGGACGTTGTATTGAGTTGACATCACGTGCAATGAAATCAAGCAAATGTCGTTTTATGGAGGGTGGCAATGGAAGCCAGACAGGTCATCGTATCTGAGGTAATAGACGACATTCGCCGTATTTTTCAGGTGATTAAGGAAAAATCCAAGAAGGTGGAAGCGGAAACCCAGCTTACCGGTTCACAACTCTGGGTGATCAAGATCCTGCATGAATCCGCACCGGTCAAGGTTTCAGAACTTGCTAACCGCATGTATCTCCACCCGGCAACCATGGTGGGGCTGCTGGACCGACTCGAATCAAAGGGGCTGGTCAAAAGGGTCAGGTCTGAGAAAGACCGGAGGGTCGTTCATGTCGAGTTGACACCCCTAGGACGATCGGTTGTTGAAAGCTCGCCCGAGGTTGTGCAGCGGCTGCTGGTAAGCGGACTGGAGCGCCTATCGGACCATGACCTCAAAGAGACTTCCGAGGGGTTGCACCATATCGTCAAGATACTGGGGGTCGAAAATGCACCGCCGCACCTTATCATGTCTACGGAGGTGAACCTTCCGGAGAGAACGGGTCATCTGTCGCAGGAGCCATAAAGGAACAGGGAGTTTTTACCACTGCTCACAAAATGAGGGGCGATCATTCGATCGCCCCTCATTTCTTTTTCGGGCTGCTTGGTGGTGATACCGGGTCACAGCAATCGACACACTTGAGCAGCTAGAATCCCGAGCCACGTCCCGACAATATTCCCCAGGATCGCCAGCAGCAACCCGACGGATGCCAGCCCCGGATGGTAGACCTCTGCCACTACCGGTGCCGATGCGACCCCGCCGATGTTGGCCTGACTGGCCGCCGCCACCAGGAACAGGGGTGCCCGCAGCAGCCGGGCGCCGATCAGCATAAAAACAATATGGACCGCGACGATAGTCAGGCCGGCGACAATGAGGGTCAGTGCGGTGCCGATGCCGGCAACCGACGCCTTGGCGCCGATGGCCGTCAGCACGAAATAAAGGAGATCATAGCCGGTCCGGGCGGCACCCGATTGTTCAAGACGCCGCGCCGGGGAGAATGACAGTAGGATGCCGGCACACGACACAATCATGATCGTCCAGGTGTAGGTCGTGACGACATCACGAATCTGCGGCAACTGCCGGGCGATCAGCTGTGCTGCCCCCCCGACCACGCAGGCCACACCGAGGGAGAGGATAATGCCGGCAGGCGTCCGGCGGCCGCCGCTGGAGGCGAGATGCTGCGCGGCCCGTTCGCCGAGATGGTCCAGCACCGCACGCTCTGAGCGGTTCCAGCGGTCAAAGGCCGGCTGCACCCCCACCATGGCGATCATGATGCCCATCCAGAGATAGGGAACGACGGTGTCGACGATCACCATCGGTGCAAAGACCTGATCCGGCACCGCCAGCGCCTCCTTCACCGCGATCATGTTGGCACTGCCGCCGGTCCATGAGGCGGCAAGCGCCCCGAAACCGGACCAGAACTCCGGCCCGACCAGCGGCTTGAACAGGCTAAAGGAGAGTGCAGCCCCCGCGATGATACCGGCGGCGCCGATAAAGAACATGGCCAGCGCCGTCGGTCCCAGCCGCAGGATAGCGCCCATATCCACAGGAAGAAGCAGGAGCACCAGACTGGCTGGCAGGAGCCAGGTCGTAATCAGGCCATAGACCGGGCTGGCCGGGGCAATCAGCCCGAGGGTAGAGGCAAGCATCGGCAGGAAATAGATCCAGAACACCGCCGGAAGCAGGTCGAAAAAGCGACTCGTGCGGTCGTGACGGGAGAGCCACAGGACCAGGATTTCTATCCCCAGCAGAACCAGCACTATGAGCAGCGGATGGGTAATCATGGGAATCCGGGCTCGACCCCGATACCGGGGCCGGCACCCTGGAGATCGAATCTGCCGTGATCATCAAGATAGGGAGATCGGGACAAAGGCCCCTTGATGAAAAAGGTGGTATCCAGGTCCAGGAACTGGAAGCAGCCGAGACCGGCGGCAAAATGGGCTGACGCCGTAATGGCCAGCGCACTTTCCATCATGGCCCCCAGCATCAGCGGCATCCCCTGCCCGCTGGCAAGACGGGCGATCTCGGCCCCCTCCAGGAGACCGCTCTTCATGAACTTGATGTTGATGGCACTGACGGCATTGCTGTCGATAGCGCGGCGGGCCGCTTCCAGAGAACCGACACTTTCGTCGGCGCAGACCAGGGTGCCGCTGCCGGCCAGCGCGGTCGTGATCTCCGCCAGCCCGGCCCAGTCATGCTTCGGGGTCGGCTGCTCCAGCAGCACCGGCCGTGCACCGTACCGGTCGAGCCGGTCCAGGAACGGCAGCATCCGTCCGGCGCTGAACCCCATGTTGGCGTCCAGGATCAGGTCGCAGCCGGGGGCTTCCTGCCGCACTGCCAAGATCCGCTGTAGGTCCAACTCATCATCCCTGCCGATCTTGATCTTGAACGCCGTGAACCCCTGACCGGCGAACTGCCGGGCGGCGGCACGGGCCTCATCCAGGG
>CAZSTJ010000286.1:0-3638 GCA_964609805.1 uncultured Geobacter sp.
TGTCATGCTGGTGGACCTGGGGAGGAACGACCTGGGGAGGGTCTGCACGACCGCTTCGGTCAAGGTGTCGGAGCTGATGGTGATCGAACGCTACTCCCACGTCATGCATATCGTCTCCAACGTACAGGGTGAATTGGCCGGCGGACGGGATGCCTTCGACCTGGTGCGGGCGACCTTCCCGGCAGGCACCCTCTCCGGCGCCCCCAAGGTTCGGGCCATGCAGATCATCGATGAGCTGGAGCCGGTACGGCGCGAGGTCTACGGCGGTGCCGTCGGCTATTTCTCGTTTTCGGGCAACATGGACCTGGCCATCGCAATCCGTACCCTGGTGATCAAGGACGGCAAGGTGCACCTGCAGGCCGGGGCCGGCATCGTGGCCGATTCGGTGCCGGCTGCCGAATGGCAGGAGACGGTCAACAAGGGTATGGCGGTCATGAAAGCCATTGAACTGGCGGAGAAGGGGTTGGAATGAACTCTCAGGGGAACGATGCACACGGCAGCCGCCCCGAAAGAAGATCCCCGGTGCGCATTCGCTGCAATACGATTGCAGTGCAGCAGACGCTCGAGGAATGCTTCGACGGAAACATCTCGATCTCTCACAGCAGAGATCTGTTTTCAGACATCGAAGAACCCTATCTTGCCAATGCCCTCATTATCGACGCTTCGGCGGTACCTCAGGACGAATTCCGCCCCCTGATCCAGACGCTCCGGGCCCAGCATGCGGCGGGGCGCTATCTCCCCACCCTCCTGATCACCGCATCCGACCGCCCCATCTCTACCCGTGGGGCATTCATGGCCGGCATTGCGGAACGGATCACCGCTCCCACCGACGACGAGCTCCGGGCTGCGGCAATCCGGCTCATCGATATTGCCCGCTTCTGGCGGGAGCTGGAGGAGCAACCGTTCCTGAAACGAAAGACCGACATCTGCCTCACCTCCATGCGTGAGAACAAACACCACGACACCACGCTCCTGGAGTCAGCCAAAAACCGCCTTTCACCTGGTGGCTACAACACCTTCATCACCTTCCTGAGCCGGGACTTTTCGCTCTCCGACCAGGAGAGCGCCGCACTGAGACAGCCGGGCAGAAACCTCTTCCAGGCGGCGGACCATCTCCACATCCCCCGTTCGCACCTGGTCCGAAAGATAGCCGATTACACCAATTTCAGGCTGGTAACACGGATCATTCCTGAAACCATGGTCCCCGGCATACTCCCCCCTGAGTTTTGTGCCCGAAACCTCGTGCTGCCGGTTCAACTGCATGCAGACAGCCATTCGCTGGTTTTCGGCAATCCCTTCGATTGGGAACTGGTCGCCGTGCTCCGGCACCTCAGGATAGCCGGGGACTCACGTCATCTCTGCGTGGCAGACCCGCATGCACTGCAGTTGGCCCTCGCCACCCGCACGGGGAGACTCGCCGGTTCACAGCCGACGGCGCAGGGGGGACGCACCCCGACCCGACTCGATGCAGCCACCCGCCACGACGTCCAGAAATTGTGCGATTACCTGCTGGAATCTGCGGTCAGGATGAGGGCCAGCGACATCCATATCGAGCCGAAATCGTCGATGATCCTGGTCCGCTTCCGGATCGACGGTGACCTGCACGACATCCTCTGCCTAGACGACATCGGTCATCGGGTCATCACCCGCTTCAAGATCTGCGGCAAGATCGACATTGCAGAACAGCGTCGGCCCCAGGACGGATCCCACGACGCCACCATACTCAACAGGCGCTATTCGCTCCGCATGGCAACCAGCCCGACCCCTGACGGAGAAAGCATCGCCATCAGGATCCTTGATACGGATGCGGGGCTCCTGAGCCTCATGGAGCTGGGCATGAGTGCGGCCCAGGAGCGGAGTGTCACCCGCCTTGCCGCCCACAGCAGCGGCATGGTCCTGTTCGTCGGGCCGACCGGATGCGGCAAGACCACCAGCATCTACAGCATGCTCTCCCATATCGATTGCCAAAAACGATCACTGGTATCGGTGGAGGACCCGGTTGAATACCACATCCCCTTTGCCATCCAGCATCACGTCAACCAGAGGGCGGGGGTAACCTTCGAGAGCCTCCTCAAATCCTCGGTCCGCCAGGACCCGGATATCCTGTTCATCGGTGAGATCCGCGATCCGGCCTCGGCCCAGATCGCCATGGACTTTACCAGCACCGGTCACCTGACCTATTCATCCCTGCATACGGTCAACGCCGTTTCGGCGATCTTCAGACTCGAACGGCTCGGTATCTCGCGGCGGGTCATGACCGAATGCATCCTTGCGGTTGTGGCTCAACGCCTGGTGAAACGGGTCTGTCCGGAGTGCAAGGAGGTTACCCCCATCACTGCAGAAGAGCGGGCGACCATGCTCCACTTCGTTGACGACCCCCCCGAAATGGTCGCACGCCCCAAAGGATGCGATTTCTGCAGCCACACCGGCTACTTCGGCAGAACCGGCGTCTTCGAGGTCATCCAGTTCACGCCACGGATCGCAGAGATGCTGTTGGAGAACCGCTCCGTCGCCGAAATCCGGCATGAACTGAGGCAGCAGGGAGAGTTCCTTATCGGCTTACACGCCATCGACAAGGTGAGACAGCTGATCTGCAGTCCACGTGATGCCATTGAAAGTGTCCTGATGGACGAGCTGTCCCTGGAAGAGGAGTTGCCCGCCCACATCACCACCCACGCACCGCGCCCCGCCGTGAATGCGACTGCGGCAACGGCACCGCCTGGAACCACCGGCCGCCTGCTGCTGATCGACGACGATCCGTTAATCCTTGATCTGCTCGGCACATGGCTTGGCCGGGAAGGTCTCCGCTACGACCTGGCCTCGGACGGCATCGACGCCCTGTTCAAGATCGGCAGCGGAGCGTACGATGTCATCATCTCCGACATCATGATGCCGAACCTAGACGGCTTCAAGCTCATGGAGATGCTGCGTCTCAAGGGGATCAATGTGCCGCTGATATTCATGACCGCCTATGCAAGCCCAGAATACGAACAGCGGGCCCGCGAGCTGGGAGCCGCAGATTTTTTCTGCAAACCGCTCGACCTGAAACAAGTCGTCCAGACGGTAAGCAACCTACTCCAGCAGGAGAATCAACCATGCTCTTGATGATCGATAACTATGACTCCTTCACCTACAACATCGTCCAGTATTTCGGACAACTGGGTGAGGAGGTCCAGGTCTACCGCAACGACCAGATAACCCTCGACGGGATCGAGGCCCTGAAACCGGCCCGACTGGTAATCTCACCCGGTCCCTGTTCACCGGAAGAGGCGGGCATCTCCGTGGCTGCTATCACACATTTCGCCGGCCGGATACCGATACTCGGCGTCTGCCTGGGGCACCAGTCCATCGGAGCCGCCTATGGCGGCGACGTGGTCCGCAGCATCTCCCTGATGCACGGCAAGACCTCCCCTATCCACCATGACGGCAGGGAGCTGTTCGCCGGACTGCCCAATCCCTTCCAGGCCACCCGCTACCACTCGCTGGTGGTGGAGCGGTCCACCCTGCCGGACTGTCTTGAGGTAACCGCCTGGGTGGAGAACGGCGAGATCATGGGGATGCGCCACCGGGAGCTGCCGGTCTGGGGGGTGCAGTTCCACCCGGAATCGATCCTGACCGAGCGTGGGATGGAACTGCAC
>CAZSTJ010000287.1:0-3605 GCA_964609805.1 uncultured Geobacter sp.
CCTTGAAGATATAAATGCCCTTTGCGGTTTCCACCGGGCCGCCCAGTTCGCCCTGCTTCAACTCAAAGGCTTTCTTGATGAGCGCCGCCTCACCGACAAGGGGCGCCGCCGGTGCAGTGGCGGTAAACAGCGAGGTATCCTGGGACTTGAGACCAAGCTGCCCGGCAATCAGGTTCAGGTCGCCGGACTTGATGTTCTTGAAGAGGGTATCGGCAGCAAGTTCGTAGGCCTGTTTGGCGGCCTTCTGCCGAAGCGCCTCGGCCCGGGCCTTCTCCTTGACATCCTTCAGCGGCAGAATGCCGTCTTTGCCCTGGAACTTGTCGATGTTTTTCTGGTAGTAGGTCTGAACCTCTTCGTCGGTCACGTTCAGCTTAGCCGCCTTGGTGGCCGGGTCAAGCAGGATGTAGGAGAGTGCCACCTTCTCGGGGGTCTTGAACTCGGCCTGGTTCTTCTGGAGGTAGTCGTTCAGGTCGGCCTCGGTCAGCTTGATCTCTCCGATGACATCGGACGGGGAGTAGGCCACATAGTCCAGGTCGATCCGGTCGTTTTCCTTCCTGAACTGGGCGAGGGCGTCTTCGTCACTAACAACGGCCTTTTCCTTGACCGACTCGCGGGCCTTCCTGATGGTCAGCTCGGTCTTCTGTCCCTCTTCGAAATCCTTGGGGGTCATGCGATTGCTTCTCAGCAGCTGCTGGTACAGGTCAAAGCTGAATGCGCCGTCCTTCTGGAACTCGGGACGGGCGGCAATGGCTGCGGCCACATCATCCTTGGTCACCTTAATCCCCATGGACCGGGCTTCCTTGAGCGCGAGACGATTATCGATCAGGCTGTCCAGGGCAAGCTTCTTGAGCCCCAGGGTCTTTTCGATCTCGGGCGGCAGGCTCTGGCCGTAAATCTGCTGATACACGTTGCGGATACGGTTGTACGAGTCCTGATATTCCTCAAGGGATATCTTCTTGCCGTCAACCTTTGCGGCATAATTGGCGCCACCGCCGCCGATGCCGCTGCGACCCTCGCCCCACACCAGGAACATGGTGCCGATGAACGATAGTACAATGACGACAAAGACAACCTTGATGACAATCGAATTCTTCTGCTTGCGCATAATGTCCAGCATGGCCTGAAAGCTCCTTGATGTTCAGTGGTGTGCCTGCAAACCGCCACGGCAGGCGGCATGAAGGGGTGAATACTACTATACGTTCAGGTCGATTGCAAGCGCTTGTTTTAGATATGCTTAAGGCTTCGACGCCCCGTCAGACACCGCCGGCGCCCTGTTTACTTTCTGCTGCCAGCTGTGATACCGTCAACTTCGCTTTTCATCCCGAGCACCCTGCGAGGCAGAGCATGGAAGTCAGTTTTTCCCACGCAAATCAGGAAATCGACCAGCTGATTGACAGGATCATCGAGACCGCCGGCGGCATCCGCCAGCCCCAGATGATCCGGGAGATGATACTCTCCTCACTCAAGATCGGCCAGGAGACCGATTACCTGGCTGACCTGAAGCTGATCAACCGCACCCTGCGGGAGATGCGCTATACCACCCAGGTCTTCGGCCCCTATCGGGGACGCAAGAAAGTGACCATCTTCGGGTCGGCCCGCACGGAGCCCGCTGACGAGATGTACCGTAAATGCCTCAACTTCAGCCGCTCCCTGGCGGACAAAGGGTACATGATCATAACCGGCGGTGGCCCGGGCATCATGCAGGCGGGCAATGAGGGGGCAGGGAGCGAGAACTCTTTTGCCGTCAACATCCGACTCCCCTTCGAGCAGAAACCGAATCCGGTCATGTACCGCAACCCGCGGCTGGTCACCTATAAATACTTCTTCAACCGCAAGGTCGCCTTTGTCAAAGAGGCAGACGCCGTGGCGGTTTTTCCGGGAGGCTTCGGCACCCTGGATGAAGCCATGGAGGTCTTTACCCTGGTCCAGACCGGCAAGACGTCACCGAAACCGCTGATCCTGGTGGATGACGGCGACGGATACTGGGAACAGTTCTTCGAATTCGTCAAGGAGAGCCTGCTGGTGAAAGGCTTCATCTCCGGCGAGGATTTTTCCCTCTTCACCATCACCAAGGATGTCCAGGAGGCGATTGACGTTATCGACACCTTCTACCGGATCTATCACTCAATGCGGTTCATCGAAAACCGCCTGGTCATCCGCCTCAACCGGCAGTTAACACCGGAACAGATCGCCACGCTGGAGGAGGAGTTTCCCGAGCTCATGACCAATGGCGAAGGGATCCACTGCTGCGGCATGTATCCCGATGAGCAGGACGAACCTGACCTTGCCTCCCTTCCCCGCATCTCGTTTATTTTTGATCACCATCATTATGGGCTGTTGATGGCTTTCATCCACCGGATCAACACCTTCTGATCCCCCTGCCGGAAGCCGCCCCCTTCCCGTCGGCAACTCCCCGCAAACACAGCCGGGGCGCCCCCCTCATTCATTGACAATGGGGCGCCCTTGCCTGTATAGTTCCCCAATCTACATGTGCAGTTGGGAACCCATGCAGGACCTCAAACATCTCTCAAGACGAAAACGCAGTATCGGCACCGGTATTTTCACAAGCGGTCGCGCTGCCGGAAATATCAGCCATTCCGGTGAAAAACCTGCCGCGCGACTCCGCCTCCCCACCGGCAAAAACCGCGAACAGCTCAAACGACTCCTCCTCTGTCTGGCTGTAATTCTGGCTCTGGTGCCTGTTGCCCTTCTGCTCGTCCGAAAATCCGTACCACGAATAAAAAACGGGCTCGAGTGGCTTGCCTCTCGGGGCGATTCCTCTCCTCGACAGGCGGAAGCCGCAAAAAAGGCCCCTGCCAGCAGATTCGAGACCGCCTATTCTCTCCTTGACCAGGCAGCCGGCCCCCCGGACCAACTGACAGCACGAACGGTCGAAGGGGAGCTGCTGCATTTCACCATCCGGGGGAACCTCCAGCAGCGGGTACATAATTTCCTGGCACGATATCAGGTCCCCTACGGTGCCTTCGTGGCGGTAGAACCGGCCACAGGCAGGATTCTCGCCATAACCTCCTACTCGGCGGCAGACCCTAACTGGACCCGAGGTGCCTGTTTCGATCTCTATCCAATGGCATCCCTGTTCAAGATTGTCACCGCATCAGCCGCCTTGGAGCAGCGCAAGATAACCCCCGATACGGTCATCGAATTCCGCGGCAAGGCCACCTCGGAAAACCCCCGTTACTGGGAGGTCAGCCCCCGGGGAAGAAACAACCGCACCGACCTGACCTACGCCATGGGCAAATCGATCAATCCGGTCTACGGCCGCGTAGCCAGCGACATTGCCGGCAAGGCATCACTCATGGAGAGTGTCAGCCGCTTCGGTTTTAATCAGCTGCTGTTCCCCGGCACCGCCACCAAAGAGAGCAGGGCGACCGACCCGCAGGGGAACCATGAATTGATGCTCATGGGAGCGGGCCTGGACCATGAGGTGAAGATATCGCCCCTGCATGCGGCGGTCATGATGGCTGCCATTGCCAATGGCGGCAGGATGATGACCCCGGCGTTGACCGATCGGGTCATCGATCGGAAAGGGGCTGAACGTGAACCGTTTACCCCGCGGGAGATCCGGAGTCTGGTGACCCCGGAAA
>CAZSTJ010000288.1:0-3600 GCA_964609805.1 uncultured Geobacter sp.
CCTCCAGTCCCTCTCCTCCCATGACGACCCGGTGAACCGGCAGGGCGTCGATCAGTTCGTTGGAGTAGAGGCAGCCGGTGAAGGTGAAAGCGCCCGAGGAGAACTCCTCCGGCGACAGCCAGGAGAGCTTTGTCTCATGTACTGCCAGCATCTGCCGCTGGGCATCGGCAAGGCTCGGCTCTTTTTCCACCAGGATCAATCTCAGTCCGGAATACAGATCAGTTTCCCGCTCGTGCAGGTAGTCCATGATGTCGCAGGCCAGACGGCCGTTGCCGGCACCGCATTCGACAATCGTGAAGTCGATGGATGTTCCCAGGGAACGCCACATCTGGGCGATCTCCCGGGCAATTACCCGGCCGAATGCGGCATGCACCGAGATGCTGGTGTAGAAGTCCCCTTCGGCGCCGACCTTGCGCCCCGGCGAGGTGTAGTAGCCGAGCCCCGGTTCATAGAGGCATGCGGCCATGAAATCGGCAAAGGTCATCCTGCCGTTCTGCGCAATGCGTTCTGCCAGCTGTGATTCAAGTGTTTGTGTGTCGGTCATTATGGGATCGGTCTCCGCGTTATCAGAATAGTAGGCCGGGACAGTGCCGGCATCGGTCAGGTTCGGCTCTTTTCGCCCTTCTTCTCTTTGTCCTTGCTGCGGTAGAATTGACGCATCTCGCGTATCTGGCGTTTTACCTCCTGGCGCAGCTCCGGTGGTTCCAGGACCTCGGCATGCATGCCGTAGGAGAGGATCCACGACACCAGCTCCATCTCGCCGGCGGCCACAAACTCCAGGGTTACTCCCCCCTCCCCGTCGCTTTCCATTCGTTGCCCGGGCCGCCAGGTCCGTTCCCGTATCGTGTGCGCCACCACCGGGGAGAAGCGGACCCGAACCTTCAGGGGGGTGTCGCTCACCAGGCCGAAGGCGTTGGCGAAATGGGCCTCGGGCTGATACCCCGCGGGAATCTCGAAACGCTGGCGGGTGACCTCGACGCCGCGGATCCGTTCCAGGGCAAAGAGCCGCATCCCGGTCCTGTTATGGGCAAGGGCAAGCAAGTAGATGCCCCCCTTGTGAAATACCAGCGTATAGGGGTCCGCCTCGTAGACCTCGGGCGTTCCCTTCCCCTTCTTGGCGTATTCAAGGCGGATGCGGAACTGGTGCAGCAGCGCCTTTTGCAGGTCGTTCAGGAACAGGGCCGCCGCGGAGTAGTCCCGGGCACCGTGCAGCAGCGGCAGGGATACCCGCGCGATCCGTTCCAGATGCGCGACGTAGCGATCCGGGAGAACGGAGGTGATGGTGCGGAACAGCTCGTCGATCTCACCCTGAAAGGGGGTCCCGGCCAGGTGGATCGCCAGGGAACGGAGCAGATAGAGCGACATGAGCTGGTTGAGGGTAAAGGTAACCGGCGGGATGTTGCGGGACTTGCTAAGAAAACTGTAGACCTTCTTCCCCTCCTGCCATTCGGAGGTGAGGGTGTAACCGGCCTCCTGAACCGCATTCAGATCCCGGTGGATAGTGCGCCGGTCCACATCGCACTCCTCGGCCAGGTCGTCGAGTGTCATGTTTCGTCGTGCTTCGAGCAATCTGATTATGGTGTGCAGACGCCCTGCCTGGGAATACTTCTTTGCCGGTTTCCCTTTTTGCATGCTTGCCCCTTGCTGAATTCTCAATAATCGCTACAATGTTGACTGCTTCTGAGCCTGGATGGGGAGGTATTGTAGCCGATTGACTCAATTTGACAATCAATTTCTGACGTATGCTGTCATGGCACATGACTGGTTCAACCAGCCCGGCTATACCGCCCTCTTTGCCGTAAGTTTCCTCGCATCCACCATGCTTCCCCTTGGGTCGGAGTGGCTTCTGGTGATGATGCTGGCAAACGGCTTTGATCCGGTCACAACGGTGGGGGTCGCCACCCTTGGAAATTACCTTGGCGCCGCGACATCGTACCTTATTGGGCTGTTCGGTGGCGCATGGCTTGTCGATAAGGTGCTGCGGGTGTCGCCGCAACAACAGGAGCGTGCCCGTGCCCATTATCGCCGCTACGGTGCGTTTTCTCTCTTCTTTTCCTGGTTGCCGGTGATTGGTGATCCGCTTTGCCTGGTGGGCGGCGTGCTCAGGATCAATTTCGGATTGTTCTCTCTGCTGGTGGCAACGGGAAAACTGGTGCGCTATGCGGTGACTGCCTTGCTCACGGTTCAGGCGCTCTGATGGATTAACGTGAAAACGGAAACTTGAATGCAGTTGATGGTAGACATGGGAGTTTACAATGGATGATAGACAGAACGATACCAGCAGCCCCGGAGCGCAGCAGCGTTTCAGGGGGTACGACCGTATCATGGGAAATATCTCCTGGCTGCTGATCGCGCTGGTGGCGCTGGCCATCAAGATTATGCCGACCCAGGATCAGGGTAGCCTCGCATTCCTGGGGATTTTCTGCGTTCTCCTCTTCGTCTATAATATGAACGCCCGCTACGGGGTCTTTTCCCGGCGCTATAGCCAGTTCAAGACGTTTGTTGACCTTCTGGTGTTCCTGACGTTTATCGTGGCGGTCTGCTGGTATACCGGCAAGCTGACCAGCCCGTTTCTGTCGCTTATTTATCTGGTCCTTATGGTCGCTGCCCTGACCCAGGGGCGAAGAGTCACCTACCTGATGGCCGGCCTGGCCATCACCTCCTATGCCCTGCTCGCTTCCGCCGATTTCCGGGAATTAAATTATTACCTCACCCATATCCTGGAACTCTTCCCTTACATGCTGATCGCCCATCTGGGTGCGATGCTGGCGGATGAAACCGAAAGCGCCCGTCGGGAGGTGGAGCGGCTCTCTCTAACCGATGACGTGACCGGTCTTAATAATATGCGCAACTTCCTCGCGCTGGCTGAAACCCAGGAAAAACTGGCGCAACGACATGCACGGCCATTTGCCATCTGCATGATCGATGCGGACGGCTTGAAAAAGGTTAACGACCGGTTCGGCCATCTCGCCGGTACGGAGCTTATCAGAAGGGTGGGCTCGGTCATTATGGCGAATATCCGTTGTTCCGATGTCTGTGCCCGATACGGCGGAGATGAGTTCGTGATTCTGTTCAATGAAGGGACGAAACAGGATGTTGCGGCGGCAGTAGAGCGGATCATTACTGATATGGCGGGTGCAGAGTTTCCCTTTGAGAACGGTACGATCTCAACGACCCTGTCCGCAGGGCTGGCGGGGTTTCCGGAGGATGGGCCGGATGTCAGGACGGTCATGGCCCGGGCAGACGAGGCCCTTTATGCAAGTAAGCACAATGGCAAGAATCGACTGACCCTCTATAAGGGCATGTCTGACTCCCCAACCAGCCACCCTGAGTCAGGGCGTGAGGCGACATGAGTATGGAGCCGGTCCAGCTGAGTCTGCTTGACTCGTACTTTGCCGACTTCCTTGTCAGGATCACTGATGGGGGTGGCAGCCACCTCTGGCTGGCCGCTGCCATGGCCAGTGCGTTCAGCACCCGGGGGCACGTCTGCCTCCATCTCCCTGCCGCCGTAGGCTGTGAAATTAAGTCCGCACGCCCTGAAGAGGGGCCGCTTCACTTCCCTGACGTAGAGACCATGCGCGATGCCCTGGCACGCTGCAG
>CAZSTJ010000289.1:0-3591 GCA_964609805.1 uncultured Geobacter sp.
CGTCGGTAACCGATCCAACACGATCAGAATGCTCTTGTCGCCGGCAGCTATGACCTCTTCGATGGTTGTGAGTGATCCCTTGGCATAGACCGCGTGCAGCGGTTCCCGTAGCCCTTCAGGGTTGATCGGGACCACGGCCTCTGCCGTGCAGTCGACGGAGCAGAGTCGTCTGATCAGGTCGGGATCGAGGCTCGGCATGTCGCAGGCGGCAACAAAGGTCCGGTTAAACGAGCTGTTGGCGAGGGCTGAATGGAGGCCGGCGATGGCACCGCAGCCGGGATGGATGTCGGCGACCGTGCGGCAGGGAAGGAAGGCGTACTCCTCCGGGGTGTTGGTTACGAGGATTACCTCACGGAAGAGGCGGGCAAGGGTCTCATAGACACGGTTGATGATCGGGGTGCCGTCAATCTCCAACAGCGCCTTGTTGGTCCCCATGCGCCGCGATTCTCCGCCGGCCAGGATCGCCGCAGTGACCCCCTCGATCTTCTCCTCTTCCGGATAGGGCTCAATCTGTCCGGGATTGGCGTAGACCGTGAACTTGCCGCCGCGGACGTAGCCGATGAGGCAGATGCCGCTCTCTTCACAGAGACGGATCGCCATGTCGGTAGGAGAGGTGCGGGATGCAATGATCCGCACCCCCAGCAGGGCCGCCTTGGCCACCATCTCGGTGGAGACCCGCCCGGAGGTGACGAGGGTCGTCCCCCGCAGGTCGATCCCCTTGAAGAGCGCCTCGCCGGCAATACGGTCCAGGGTGTTGTGCCGCCCCAGATCCTCGGCGTAGAGGAGCAGGTCACATCCGCGACCGACCGCCGCCGAATGGATGCCGCCGTGGCTCTTGTACTGGTCGGCCCGGGTGGAGAGGGCGGCCATAAGGGAGAAGATCTCTTCGGGGCTGGCGGGGGGGAGGTCTGGTGAGGCAGCCCCTTTGGTCGCTTCCGGCATGGAGAAGCTGATGCCGGTGCCGCAACCGGAGGTGAGCACCGGCTTCAGCCGCTCCGGCAGTTCCCCCTTGATCCTGACGTTGGCACTGCCGAAGTCATCGCAGACGCTGAACATCTCGAAGTCACTGATCTCCTTGACAAACCCCTGCAACCGGAGGAATCCGGCCACCAGGAAACGGAGGTCGTGAGGGGATCCGATCAGGGTTGCGATCTCCCGGCCGTTGACGATCAGTTGGAGCGGATATTCCTGCACCACCTGCCCGTGGATCGGGGTCAGGTGGTCATGCTGGAAGGTGAAGAGGGTGCGGGGAGGTTGCTGTTTCATGGAGGACCGCCTTACGAAAAAAGGGGAAGCGCGAGGCTTCCCCTTGTGGGTGGTTACAGTGCCGTGGGAGGATCAGCCTGCCAGGCCGAAGGTCTCGTGCATCAGGCGAACGGCCAGCTCGGTATACTTCTCGTCGACTACGACGGAGATCTTGATTTCCGAGGTGGAGATCATCTGGATGTTGATGCCGTTCTGGGCAAGGGCGGTGAACATCTTGGTGGCGACGCCGGCGTGGCTGCGCATGCCGAGGCCGACGATGGAAACCTTGCTGATGTTCTCGTCGCAGACGACTTCCTTGGCGTGGATCTCCTTGGCGACTTCATTGGTGATGACCTGGGCCTGCTTGAGATCGGCCTTGGTGACGGTGAAGGTGAAGTCGGTCATGCCGGCGGAGCTGACGTTCTGGACAATCATGTCGACGGAGATGTTCGCGTCGGAAAGGGCGTTCAGAATCCGTGCGGCAATGCCCGGCTTGTCGGGCACGCCCATGACGGCGATCTTGGCCTCGTTTTTATCATATGCAACCCCTGAAACAAGAATCCCTTCCATATCCTTATCCTCCCTGGTAACCATCGTACCGGTGTTTTCATTGAGACTTGAACGGACGTGAACGTCCACATTGTATTTTTTGGCAAACTCCACGGAACGGATCTGAAGTACCTTGGCACCCAGGCTGGCCAGTTCCAGCATCTCGTCGTAGGAGATCTTCTCCATCTTGCGGGCTTCCTTGCAGATGTTCGGGTCGGTGGTGTAGACCCCGTCCACGTCGGTGTAGATCTCGCAGACGTCTGCCTTGAGGGCTGCCGCGATGGCGACGGCGGAGGTGTCGGAACCGCCGCGGCCCAGGGTGGTGACGTTATTCTGGGCGTCGATCCCCTGGAAACCGGCCAGGATGACGATGGTCCCTTCCTTCAGGTCGGCACGGATGTTCTTGTCGTCGATGCTTTCGATACGGGCCTTGGTGCAGGAACTGTCGGTGATGATCGGTACCTGCCACCCCTGGTAGGACTTTGCCTTGTACCCCATGGATTTGAGGCACATGGCCAGCAGGCCGATGGTGACCTGCTCACCGGTAGCGACCACGACGTCATATTCACGGCCGTCGGGAAATTCACAGATTTCGTTGGCCAGGGCCACCAGCTTGTTGGTTTCACCCGACATGGCCGACACGACTACGATCAGGTCATTACCGGCATCATAGGTTTTGATGATGCGCTTGGCGACGTTCTTGATCCGGTCGGTGGTGCCGACCGACGTGCCGCCGTATTTCTGAACTACCAATGCCATGCTCTTCTCCTTCGTATCAGGTTGAACGGAAGTCTATATTAAATTGGTTGTATAGCAGAAAAAGCAGATCGAAATCAAAGGATTTCTTCTGAATTGAGCACTTCCGCCAGCGACGTCAGTACTTTTTCAGGTGCGGCACCATGTGCCTCCAGCGTGATGGTGCGGAGGTCGTCGCCGGCATGGGCGAAGGTGATCTCCAGCCGCTCCGCCGGGAGGACCTCCTCCAGCCGCTCCGACCACTCCACGATACAGACACCTGTCCCGTGGAAGTAGTCGTCAAAGCCCAGTTCCAGGATCTCTCCCGCCCCCCCCAGACGGTAAAAGTCGAAGTGGTAAACCGGGACTGTACCGGGATACTCATTCATGATGGCGAAGGTGGGGCTGGCCACCAGACAGGCACTTTCCGGAGCAACAGCGGCGACTACACCCCGGGTGAAGCAGGTCTTGCCGCCACCCAGTTCGCCCCGCAGTGCCAGGAACATACCGGGATTGAGCTGACGGCCCATGAGCCGGCCCAGATGTTCCGTCTGTTCCGGGGAGCGTGAGATCAGCTCCATGGGATCAGGCGTTGAGGCTGCGAATAATGTCGATGCGTGAGACCATACCGACCAGCTTCTTCCCCTCCACCACCGGCAGGGCATGGAGCTTGTGGATGCTCATGGCATCGGCGGCCTTGCTGACAGGATCGGTCGGGGAAACGGTGATCATGTCGGTGGAGCAGATCTCGCCGGCGGTCTGGGCGGTCATGCGCTGCAGATCACGTTCCAGGGACTTTTCACTCTCCAGGGGGATAACCCAGTCGAAGAGCGAGATGACGGTGGGGATATGGAGGCTGCGCCCCTGTTCGATCAGGTCTGAGGCGGTGACGATGCCGGTCAGGTTTCCCTCGGCATCCACCAGGGGGAGACTGCCGAAATGGCGTGTTTCAAAGATCTGGGCCAGTTCGCGTACGGTGGTCTCCCGGGTGACGCTTACTACCTCTTTGGTCATGATATCGGCAACGGTCTGCATAGCGGATTCTCCTTGTGTACGAATAGG
>CAZSTJ010000290.1:0-3566 GCA_964609805.1 uncultured Geobacter sp.
CACTTCCCTCTTCAGGGAGCAGGCCTTCAGCTCTCGCAACGCCGGTGACAGTTTCATCAACCGTTTCCAGGGGGGCTGGTGATGACGTCGATCCAAGATGCGGGGGGGGCGGTGCATCAGTCGCGGGCTGTTCACCGGGCCACCCAGACCGCTCTGCGCTGATCCGGTTCATGATTTCCCGCGACAGCTGAGAAAACGCCTCCAGTATCCCCTCACCGGACGCCGTATCCGAACTGCAGGTGGGAATACTGGGAATACCCAGTTCCGCAGCCGTTACCGGAGCCGCCGGCCTCTCGGTGCGGCCATTCCAATTCAGCTGCAGCAGGCAGGGGAGATCGTCAACACCTTGACCATAGGCGGCAAAAAAGTCACGGAGCCGCTGAATGGTCTCCCGGGACTCGGCAGCCCCTTCGGGAGCGGCATCTGCTACAATCACCACCCCGTCCGCCCCCTTGAGCGTCATCCTCCACGCAGCAGGATTGGCGACCCTGCCCGGGAGGGTATAGAGGTGAAAACGGAGCCGATACCCCTCGAACACCGGTTTGTCGAACGGACTGAAATCAAAAAAGAGAAGCGAATCCTCGCCGGTTCTCATTGTGGTGAGTTCGCCCCGCAAGGATGGTTTGATCCTGTCGTGGATATAGGTCAGCAGGGCCTGTTTGCCGGCCCCTTCCCCGCCGTAATACACAATTTTGGCGTTGATTTCTCGTTTGGCGTGGTTGACTAATGCCATTAAATCGGTTCCCGACCTATCGATGTTTCTGTTTTGCCAGGATCATGCGTTTGGCCTGGGTGGAAATGACTGAAGAGACATTTCTGCTCTTGGCGTAGGAGGCAAGGTCCTTTTCATGCAGCAAGGCAAGATAGCGGAGTGAGTTCGCCAAAGGCGTTTTTGGGCAGTCGATCAGTGCCTTTCGGATCTGGTAGTTTTTTATCCATTCCCTGTTGGCGCAGATAATACGGATGACTTCGTCGTTCTGAACCCCCATCTTGATGATCCTCAAAACCTCTGCCTCGGTTATGCGGGGATTTTTCAGAACACCACTGGAGACAAGCTTGTTGGCATCCTTGACCAGGATAGCCCGCCACTCCTTGTCACCGGTCAGGGACATCTTGATCTTTTCACCGATCCCCATTATCTGAATCAATTTATATTTACTGAGATATTCATCTGCATTCTCATCGACTTCTACGTACTCAGCATCCGCATCCCCTACGTGAGAAAGATCAGACGCTGCGGCCGCCTCGTCTTCAAATTCATCGGAGATGCCGGAATCACTCTCATTGGATGTAACAATCTCTTCCTCTTCCACCTGTTCAGGCTCAGGGGTGAAAGATTCCAGTACCGGTTCCGGCGGTGGCGGCATCAGACTTTGCAGATACCCTCTGGCGGAGGGGGGGAGTTGGGGCGTCTGCAGGAGAACGGCGGCTATCCTGACGTTTGAGCCATGTACGCGGGCAACTTCCGCCAGCAGTGCAGGATGGGCGTCAGGATTTCCTGAGTAGGACAGCAGAACATTCTCCGGCAGGGAGGCAAAAGAGGCCTTGGCGGCCTCCTTGACGGTGCTCTCCTGATCCCTTCCTAGACAGAACAGGAGCGTAACCTGGTCAGGCGGTTCCAGTGAAGGAACCGCCTGAATACCTGCAAGCCTGATTTCAAGTGCAGCCCCGGGCCTGACATACGTTGCGACAACCGGGGAAATCTTCAGTTTTACCGTTTCAGACATGGTCCCCTACTGACGTGTCAGGCTCGCCTTCAAGCCGGCTGCCTTCAGTTTTTTCAGGGTTTCCTCTGCTGCCGCCTTATCCGCATAGGTTCCGGCAACCAGATTCTTCGACGGGATGGAGACATCGACGCGGGACATGGTCAGCTTGAATCCCGCTGCACCAAGGCGATCCTTCTCGGAAGCGGCCCGGGCATCCAGGAGGTACGAACCGGCATACACAGCATGCATACCGGCACGATCGATCATGAACGCGTCGGAGGTATACTTCTTGAGCTTGGCCAGTTCTGCCTGGGCCGCTTCACGATCGGTGTATTCGGCCAGCAGGAGCCGGTTCATATGGGTTTTCTTCGCCCCCCCGGCCACGACCGTTACCGGAAGACCGGCCTTGCGCACCTTGGTGAGGTCTGCAGCCAACGCTTCTTCAAGGATGTAGTTGCCAACCAGGACGGTCCAATCTCCGGTACCGCTGCTCTTTGCCGGAGCCTCAGCGGCGTCTTTCTTGGCCGGTTTCGGGGCCTCCTTCTTCGGCTTGGCAGGTGTTGCGACAGCGGCCGGTTTGGCCGGCGCGGCTTTAGCATCGGCAGGCTTCTTTTCAGCTTCTTTTGCCGGCTGCGGCTTTGCCTCGGTCACTGTGGCCACCTTCTTTTCCGGCGGAGCTGCCGGTTTCGCTGCAGCAGGCTTTGCGGCCGGCGGAGCGGCAGGCTTCACCGGAGCAGGAGCAGCAGCCGGTTTGGCCGGTGCCGGCGGGGCTGCACTAGGAAGGGGCTTCTTGACAGCAGCCTGGACATCGTCGGCAGGTTTCTGGTCAGCCTTTGCCTTGGGCGCTTCCGGCACAACCGGTTTGGCCTCCGGTGCAGGAGCAGCCTCCGGCTTCGCTGCCGGTGCGGCTTCAGGCTTGGCAGCCCCCCCTTCCGCCGGCGGCAGCGGTTTCTTGGCTACCTGGGTCGCGGCCGGGGCCCCTTCTCCCGCTTTCTTTTCTTCAGCGGGCTTGATCAGTCCGGTGAAAAAATAGATGTAGGCAAATACTCCTACCAGCAGCAGAAGCACAACGAGCAGGGCATTTTGTTTTCCCTTGCCGTCACCGGCATCATGCCGGGTGTCGTTAGAATCCTTGCCGAACTTGATATCCATGACTACCTCCGTTTTTCGCTGCCGTCGATCCGGCAGCGTTTATCAAATCTGATTTCATTCACCCGATGGGTGTAGTACATCTTATCCGTGTGTTCCTTATTTGGCGGCGTTCGCTTCTGCGATCACCTTCTGGGACAGGTGAGTCGGCAGTTCTTCATAATGGGAAAATTCGGTGTTGAACATGCCGCGATCGCTGGTCATGGACTTCAGATCGTTTGAATAGGCCAGCACCTCGGACATGGGGACAACGGCACGAATAATCTGTGAATTAGCCTTCGGTTCCACACCGACAACCTTGCCGCGGCGGGAGTTGAGGTCGCCGATAACATCCCCCATGTTCTCATCCGGCACCGTAACCTTAAGGTTGACAATCGGCTCCAGCAGTACCGGCTTGCAGATCTCCATGGCCTTCTTGAACGCCATGGAACCGGCCACCTTGAAGGCCATCTCGGACGAATCAACCGTGTGGAACGAGCCATCGTACAGGGCGACCTTGAAATCGACCACCGGAAAACCGGCTAGGAACCCTTCCGCCGACGCCTCCTGGATCCCCTTGTCAACGGCGGGGATGTACTGGCGCGGGATGACACCGCCGACGATCTTGTCCTCGAATACGTACCCCTCGCCGCGGGCGGTGGGCCCCATTTCGATCCAGCAGTCTCCGTACTGGCCCCGCCCACCGGACTGTTTCTTGTATTTGCCCTGTAC
>CAZSTJ010000291.1:0-3545 GCA_964609805.1 uncultured Geobacter sp.
GATCACATCAGGATCCATGCGCAAGGCTGATTTGAGCGCTTGGCCGAAACTGTCGGTGTCGATGCCGACCTCGCGCTGGATGACGCAGCTTTTCTGGGAGGTAAAGATGAATTCTATCGGGTCTTCGATGGTGATGATGTTGTAGCTGTGGTTTTCGTTCAAATAGCGGAGCATGGAGGCCAACGTGGTGGACTTGCCGTTGCCGGTGGGGCCGGTCACCAGGATCAGGCCGTTGGGGGCTTCGGCGATCTCGGCCAGCACCTGCGGTATGTTCAGCTCTTGAAAGGTGCCGATGCTGGGGGGGATGACCCTCATGACGATGCCGTAGCACCCCTTCTGGCGAAAGATGCTGACCCGGAATCGCCCGCCGCTGGCGAGGGCGTAGGACGCATCGGCTTCCTTCAGGTCATCGTCAAGCTGGCGGTTGTTCTGGCCCAACACCTCTTTGGCGATCAATTCCGTGTCAGCTGCCGTCAGATTAGGCATCTTGGCCCGGATCAGCTGTCCCTTGCCTCTGAAAAACGGGGGATTGTCCACCTCGAAGTGCAGATCGGAAACCTGCTTCTGAAAGGCGATGTCCAGAATCTGATGCAGCATGCTGATGTCCATAAGAATCCTTTCTGATGGCGCCGGAAGTCGGTCGGAAAATTATCGCTGCTGGGTAAGGCGTTCGAACTTTTTGCGATATGCTGCATTGTCCAGTACGAGCCCCGCAACACGGGACAGTATATCGAGATACTCCGTTTGCACCGGTACCGGAGGGCGCTGTCCGAAGTCGGCATAAAACAGGGCAATGACCTTGCCGGACATGACCATCGGCATAATCATGACCTTGGCGGTATGTGGGGCTGCCATTGCGGCATACAGATTGCGGTGCAGGATCGGGTCGGTGCTGATGCCGTACTGCATCTTCCGTGAGTTAAGCACCTCGTCAAAGATCGAACCGTGTCCCAGCGGTATCTTGTACATGAGCGGGCCGGTCGCTCCGGCATCCTTGCCCGCGGTAATGCCGATCCCTTTCTCCGCCGTCAGTTCCGTCGCCCCGACCACAAAGGTGACGGCCCGTTCGAAGAAATCGGCGATCCGGGTCAGGAGCTCCCGTGCCACATCAGGGGCCTCGGAGAGGGTGCAGAGGGCCGCGATGCTTTCCTTCAGACGCCGGGCCGCCTGACGATCCGGCTGGGTAAAGGAGTTGTCCAGCACCGAGCAGAATGATTTCAGGAACGAGGTCATGTGGACGACAAAGGAGTCGGAACTGTCACCCAGAACGGGGCGGGGGAAGATCGCATCGGTTCCCTCGTCAAGGACATGGGGGGGGAAGGTCTGGTCTTCCGGCGCGGTGCACATCTGCAGGATGGAGATGCGCGGATAGCGCTCCCGTTTCTGTTGGAGAAAGAGGGTCAGAATCTCCTCGGTATATGCGGCACCGATGAATGCCGGATCATCAACAATCAGGACCGGCAGCAGGTCACGGGAGAATGACTGTTCTATGATCATGTCGAGGCTGGCGTCTTCGTCGGTGGTAAAGACGATGTATCCCTTGCTTCGACAGATCGAGGTTATGGCGTGTTTAATGAAAGAATCCTGGCTGAACACGATGATCGCCAGGGGAAGTGCTCCCGGAGGCATGGCGCCTTCTCCCGGTGGCACCTTTGAAGATAACTCGGTCAGGAACGCGCAGAGATCGTCCTGGCTCTTTTTCGGCAGGGCGTTCAGCGCTTCGGCGATGATCCGGCTGTGTTCATTCGACAGGTCATTGACTTTGAGTCCCGAAAAATAGTCAGGAATCTTCTTGGTAATGGTGTCAAGGGCATCGAGGCCGAGCAGGTCGGCGGTAATGGACTGGTCCGCGCTTTCCGTTACCGGTTCCGGCTCATCGTCGGAGAAGAACAGTTCCTCCAGGGTGCCGTCACGCATCCGTTCGTCATAGATGCGCAACGCATCCATCAAAATCCCCTGGGCGTTGATCAGGATTTCCTGTTTCAGCGTATCGGGGAAATAACGATACTCATCATTCATCTCCGTTTTGTTGACATCCAGGGCAAAGGTGCCGCTTTTCCAGGTTAGCACCTCAACAACGGTCATCTCGATCAGGGATTCCAGCCCCTTATAGGCATCCTCCGGCTTGATGAGCCCCTGCTCAATCAGGGTCGCGATCAGCGGTTTCCGGGCCGACCCGGCATGGCTTTGCTGCTGCAGCGCCTTGTCAAGATCTTCCGGCTGCAGGAATTTGTTTTCGACCAGTATCTGGCCGATCCGGACACTGTTGTTGAGATGATTGGCGCTGACGAAATATCCGTCACTGAAGACGAGCTGGCTTCTGCCTTTCAGGCTCTGGATCGAAAGCGTTCCCGATTTCCTGCTGGAATAGATCAGCTGAATGACATCAACGATCGGCAGATGTTCCAGATCTCCGGTGAAGGACATGGCGGTGAATCCTTTTCTTTACAGCGAGAAGTTAACGGGCCACTGCTTTCTTAAGCACGTGTCAGTTGGCGGTACTTGATGCGGTGCGGGATGTCGGCGGCCGCTCCGAGCCGTTTCTTGCGGTCTTCCTCATATTCGGAGTAGTTTCCTTCGAACCAGATCACCCGCGAATCCCCCTCAAAGGCCAGGATGTGGGTGGCGATGCGGTCCAGGAACCAACGGTCGTGGCTGATGACCACGGCACAGCCGCCGAAGTTTTCCAGCGCCTCTTCCAGCGCGCGCATGGTGTTGACGTCCAGATCGTTGGTCGGTTCGTCCAACAGGATGACATTGGCGCCGCTCTTCAGCATCTTGGCCAGGTGGACCCGGTTGCGCTCGCCGCCGGAGAGGGTGCCGACCTTCTTCTGCTGGTCGCTGCCGGAAAAATTGAACCGGGAGACATACCCGCGGGAGTTGACTGCGGTCTTGCCGAGCTGGACCATCTCCTGACCTTCCGAGATCTCCTCCCAGATGCTCTTGTTCGGATCGAGGGCGTCACGGCTCTGGTCCACATAGGCCAGTTGGACCGTTTCGCCGATGCGGAAGGAACCGGAGTCCGGCTGCTCCTGACCGGTAATCATCCGGAAGAGGGTGGTCTTGCCGGCGCCGTTAGGGCCGATGATGCCGACGATCCCCCCCCGCGGCAGGCGGAAGTTCATCCCTTCGAACAGTAGGCGGTCACCGTAGCCCTTGGCGACCTCGGCCGCTTCGATGACGATATCTCCCAGGCGCGGACCGGCCGGTATGTAGATCTCCAGATCCTTCGCGTGCTTTTCGCCCGAATCTGAGGCCAGCTCTTCGTAGGCGCTGATGCGGGCCTGAGACTTGGCGTGGCGCCCCTTGGGCGACATCCGGATCCACTCCAGCTCTCGCTGCAGGGTCTTCTGGCGGTCGCTCTCCTGCTTCTCTTCCACGGCCAGGCGGTTCTGCTTCTGCTCCAGCCACGAGGAATAATTTCCCTTCCAGGGGATCCCTTCGCCCCGGTCGAGCTCCAGGATCCAGCCGGCCACATTGTCCAGGAAGTAACGGTCGTGGGTAACGGCGATGACGGTGCCGGGGTAGGAGTGCAGGTGGTGCTC
>CAZSTJ010000292.1:0-3520 GCA_964609805.1 uncultured Geobacter sp.
GAGAAAGGCCGCCCCGGGTATCCGGTGACGGCCTTTCTTTTTGTTTCCGGAGAAGATCGAATACTATTTGATCCCCTTCTTGTTCATAACCGGGCCGTACTGTTTGTCCAACCCTTGAATGTGATTCACCAGCCAGTTTTTGAGGAAGTTCATCACCTCCTGCCCCAAGGCTGTCCCGGCCCGGTACTTCTTCTGGATCTCCACCACCTGGGCGATAAGCGCCTCATGGCTTCGTTTCTGCTCATCGAACCCCGCATAGCCGGACTCCTGCATCAGCCGTTCCTCATGGGCAAAATGGGTTTTGGTGTAGTCGATCAGTTCGTCCAGAATCGTCCCGATGGCATCCTTGCCCCGCCCGGCCCGCATGGAGGCATACAGGTTGTTGATGATATCGATGAGCCGCTGGTGTTCCTTGTCCATCTGGCTGACACCGACGCTGTAACTCTTGTTCCAGTTGATCAGCCTGCTGGTATCCGACAGTTTGAACTGGCCGATGAGCCGGGCCAGTTCTTCTGCCAGCCGGTTCAGATGCTGGGCGGCGTCGGATGTTTTCTTGGCGCCGTCCACCGTGCTCTGGGCCACATCGGTGATATTGTGGATATTGCCGCTGATCTCGCTGGTGGTCGCCGTCTGTTCCTCGGCGGCGGTGGCAATCTGCTGCACCTGCATATCCAGCGAGTTGATCTCATCCTGGATCAGGCGGAGCGCCTCGCCCGAGCGTGAGGCTTCTTCGGTCCCCTGCTCAACCTCGCTGACCCCTTCCTCCATGGCAGAAACCGCCACCTTGGTCTCCTGCTGAATCGCCTTGATCATCTGGCCGATCTCCCGGGTCGCCTTCGTGGTCCGCTCGGCCAGGGCCCTGACCTCGTCGGCGACAACCGCGAACCCTCTCCCCTGTTCACCTGCCCGGGCCGCCTCGATGGCGGCATTCAACGCCAGCAGATTGGTCTGATCGGCAATATCCTCGATGGTTCCGACGATGGCGCCGATCTCGTCGGAGCGTTTACCCAGGGTTTCCACGGTCTTGGCCGATGCCTGCACCCGTTCGGCGATTCGATGCATGACGGTGATCGACTTCTCCACCACCTCGTTGCCATGTTCCGCAGCCTGATTGGCACGCTTGGCACCATCTGCCGCCAGCTGGCAGTTCATGGCGATATCTCCGGAGGTCGCAGACATCTCCTCGCTGGCGGTTGCCACGGTAATGGCCTGCATGGCAACGGTTTCCGCACCATCGGCCATCATGACCGCGTTGGTCTGCATCTCGGCCGAGGAGGTCGACATCTGGGCGGAAGAGTCCGCCAGGGTGCCGATCATCTCCCGCAGGTTATTGACCATCCGGTCAAAGGACTGGGCCAACTGCCCGATCTCGTCGTCAGAGGTGACCTCCACCACAACCCCCAGGTCACCGGAGGCCACCTGCTCGGCATCCTGCGACAGCCGTTTCAGCGGGGCGCTGATGGCCCGGGAAAACATGACCACGAAGGTAACACCGATAACGATGCAGGCCACGAGCAGCACGATGATCCAGATCTTTGCGGATGCGGCAATCTTCACGGCATCATTGCTCTCCTTCTGGGACTGATTGACGTTGACATCCTCAAGGGTCGTCAGAGCTTTCAGCGCTTCGTTAAAGGTCTTGCTCGACGCCCCGAAGATCAGCTTGGCCCGTTCCTCTTCCGTGCCCCCTTTGACGGCAAATGCCGTTATCTCGGGATAGGCGGCCAGGTAGGCGTTCCAGGCGTTCTTGAACTCGCTGTAGGCCTTCTTCTCCGTTTCCGTATCCATCAACTTCTCGTACGCCGCAAGTTCCTTGGCAAGCTTATCGGTGCTCTCCTCATTGCGCTTGATATATTTGTCTCTGGTTGCCTGATCAACGGCCAGGAGCAGCAGCATCTCGCCGCGTCGATGACTCCCCACCAGGCTCTGGATCTCCGTAACGCTGTGGATACTCGGCATGTCGCCATCGGCGATGCGGGTAACCGCCGCCTTCAGCCTGCCGTTCTGCACCACCGCAAAGATGCCGATTACCGCTGTCAGGGTTATCACGACCATAAACGTCAGAATCATCTTGCTGCCGATTGACAGGCTCCGAAACATAATGCTCTCCCCTTTGATCCTGGATTACTGGGTACCGCTGCATGTGGCAATAGTGGACAACGGACATACGATGTCCCTGATAGATACATATCGGCACAAGCAGCGGCATCTTTAATCAGGAGAACGCGATTTACGGCGGAGAAAAACAATTGTTGCAGGAAGGGGAACACGTGCCCGCAGCAGCCGGCAGCAGGTAATAACGGGGACGAATCAGCTGCGCGGTTCCGTCCCGGTATGGAAACAGAAGGGGTCTTTCTCGGTAAAGGGATCGAGGCCGAGGCTGGCGGTAACGGCGGGGCAGCCGCGGCAGACGGCATTGAGGCTGCATCCGCTGCAGCCTGAGCTGCCGCGGCGGTACTGTTCGGCCATCGGTGAGAGGTAGATCGATTCCAGCGAGTTATCGAGGATCGAGCCGATGGGCGACGGGAACTTGCGGCAGGCATGCACCTCGCCGTCGGAGAGGATGGAAACGAAGTTGAAGGCGGCGCCGCAGCCGTACCCGGCACAGCCGCCGAACAGCCCGCTCCCCTCCTGCTCGAACACGATATTGAGCAGGCTGTCCTTCAGCCGCAGCACCGGGTGACTTTCGCAGGCAACGGCGTACCGATCCAGGAAGCGGCGATACTCCTCCGGTGTCGGCAGTTCCAGGGCAGCCCCTTCGCCGAACAGTGCCAGCCGGTTGAATGCAAGACCGTCCGTCACCCCCTCAAGCTCCTCAGCCAGGGGGATGACCTGGTCCATGTTGCGCCGGGTGAGGGTCAGCATGACCATGTTGGGGACCCCCATCTCCGTCAGCAGCCGCAGGAACTTCACCGTTCGCCGGAAATTACCCGTGCCGCGGATCTCGTCGTTGTGCGGCTCCAGCCCCTCCAGACTGACCTGAAAATAGACCGGCATCCGGATGGCGATGATCTGTTCCAGCATCGACCGGTCAGAGGCATTGCCGAGGATGGCGATCATCAGATCCCGTTCGGCGGCGGCACGATACAGTTCAAGGAAGCGCGGATACAACAGGGGATTCCCCCCCGACAGGGAAACCTGCCCCCGGATGAAACGGCTGAGACAGAACTCCCGCAGTTCGTCCAACAGGGTCAGGGCACGCTCGAAGGGGAAGGCGCCGCGGGCGCTGCGATCGTAGCAGTGACGGCAGTGCAGATCGCACTCCTGGGTGAGGTGCCACTGGAGGGTGAACACCTCGGCGGCGGTATACTCCCTCGACGGAGCGTTCGCGGCTATCCCAATGTCACGGCGGAGACGCGACTCCGGCCGGACCAGCAGACCGTCCCGCACCGCCTCACGGAGCACGGCATCGATGGTCCCCACCGCCACCCCGGCCTCGCGGGCGGCAGCAGCGGGCTCCACCTCCTCGGTCACCAGCTTTATGGCCAGCAGGTCGGCCTGGCGGGCGACCCGCGAAACG
>CAZSTJ010000293.1:0-3507 GCA_964609805.1 uncultured Geobacter sp.
CATCCGCCGGATCATCCGGGCCTCCTGTTCCGAAATCCCCAGCGACAGCAGAAAGGCGTGATGTCGGAACAGGAGGCCCGGATGATCCGGCGGATGTCTGCGGAGGGAGGCTGGTAGCTGAGAGCCCCCGGGACGGTTATGAAATTCAGAGGTCGACCGAACGGCGTCAGTGGTAGTGCCAACGAGTTTACCGGCTCTCCCCGATCAGCCGCTCAAAATCATCATAGGCCGCGAAACCGGTCAGGCGCCTCCCGCCGCACAGGTGGGTCGGCACGGCGGTGATGCCCAGTTCCCTGGCCCGCTGCCAGTCGGCATCCACCGCCGGGGCAAAGCTTCGCTCCACCAGCACCCCCTTCGCCTCATCCGCCGCCAGACCGGCTTCGGTGGCGATCTTCACCAGTTCATCGACCTGTGCGATATTTACACCGTCAACGAAGTAAGCCCGGTAGACGGCCTGGCGGAACTGATCGCCGCGCCCCTGAACCTCCGCCCATTTACCCAGCTCCTGGGCGTACCGGCTGTTATAGGTGCGGCTCCGTTCGGCCAGGGGCAAACCTTCTGCCGCTGCAATCTGCAGCAGCCGGGCCTGCATGTCGCGGATCATGGCCTCGCGTCCGGCAAAGAGATCGGCAAGCTCCCTTCCTTCCGGCGGGGTCTCGGGGTGGAGCGGAAATACGCGCCAGCGCAGCTGGACCCCGTATTCTCGCGCAAGGCGGTCGGTACGCACGGTACCGAGGTAGCACCAGGGTCAGATGTAATCAAAAAAGACCTCGACGACCGGTGAACTGTTCATGGCGTCTTCCTTGTCTGTTGTGACACGCATTGTCTTCCAGCCTGCATGTTTTTCTTCCCGCGATCAAGGCGGATCGCAGGAACGTACTTCAGTTGCCGTAAGCGTACCGGTGTACCATCATCGTCACCTGCTCCTCCGCTCAGAGCAGCTTCAACAGTGCCCTGGCCACCGGCTCCGATGAGGCGGGGTTCTGACCGGTGATCAGGTTGCCGGCGGTGATGACATGCGGCTGCCAGTCCGCCCCTTTACAAAACTTCCCGCCGGCCTTGCGCAGTTCATCCTCCACCAGGAACGGCACAACCTCGGTCAGGCCGACCGCTGCCTCCTCGGAGTTGGTAAAACCGGTGACCCCTTTTCCCTGCACCAGCGGCGCGCCATCCTCCGACCGGGCATGGCGCAGCACCCCGGGGGCGTGACAGACCGCAGCTACCGGTTTCCCGGTACGGTGCATGGTTTCGATCAGGCCGATGGAGTCCCTGTCCTCGGCCAGATCCCACAAGGGGCCATGACCGCCGGGATAAAAGATCGCGTCATAATCACTCGCCACAACCGTTTTCAGCGGTACGGTGCGGGCCAAAGCCGCCTGGGCCGCGGGGTCGTTGCTGAAACGCTCGGTGGCCGGGGTCTGAAAATCTTTTTCCGCGCTTTTAGGGTCGAGCGGCGGATGCCCCCCTTTGGGCGAGGCCAGGGTGACCTCTGCACCGGCATCCTTGAAGACATAGTAAGGGGCGGCGAACTCTTCCAGCCAGAAACCGGTCTTCCGGCCGGTGTTGCCGAGTTCGTCGTGCGATGTCAGTACCATCAGTATTTTCATGGTCGTATCTCCTCGCGGGTGGTATCAACGGCGGCACTGATCTCTGCCTGCCGATAGCTCCAGTATACGCCATATGCAGAGAGGCATCAAAAAATGGCGTTGCTGGGGTCAGCTCTTGCACTCCACCGCTCTGGTGTATCGAGTCCAACCCTTTACTGCGGTGCTGCAGGCGGAGTCACGACTACCTGCCCGTTTTCAACCGGCAGCGTGGCACCCGGCCGGTAGGCGGTCCTGACCATCTCTTCTTTGCCTTTCAGGCGATAGGTGACGTCATAGCCAACTACCTGCTGCGATTTGTCGTAGACCGTCGTGCACGTGCGTTTCGTGGTTGTGACAACGTCGTTCTTCTGCATGCCGCCCTGCACCTGGTTGCCGACATACGCACCACCCGCGGCACCGGCAATTGTGGCCACGGCATTACCCGCACCTTTGCCGATCTGGCTGCCCAATACACCTCCGGCAACGCCGCCGATCACCGTCCCGGCGATCCGATTGGGATCAGAAGTCGGCGCTTTCCGCTGCACCTGTATGTTCCTGCATTCCTGACGCGGGGTCTCGATCGTTTTGGTGATCTCCGTCACGGCGACAACCTCGGCATATTTCGGGTTCATTGACTTGTAGCCTGTGACTCCTGCAATGGCGAGTGCCCCTGTCGTTATTCCAATGACAATGCCTTTGAATATTGACTTGTCCATGATATGTCCCTTTTGCCTCCACTGCCGGTTGCCCCTGGATTGTCTGACACCGGCTCTGCGGTCATCTATGAATAAATTATAGCATAAAAACAGTCTGTTGGCGGAATAGGTGCGGGGTCTGACGAGGAGTTCCGGGGGGGCATTGCCCCTCGCGTTTTTCAGGCCACGGTACTACAATTAATCATAACAACAGAGTACGGGAGGTGGCAGAGATGGCAGACATCCTTCATCGAATCGGGATCAAGGCCCCCGTAGATCAGGTATATAAAGCGCTGACAACCCTGGATGGCCTGGCCCGCTGGTGGACCGAAGAAGTATCAGGAGATACCCGGGTCGGAGGAAAGATCGACTTCCGCTTCCGGACGAAGAGCGGCGAACTCCTGGGCGGGATGACTATGAACGTGCAGGAGTTGGACGAAAATAAAACTGTGGGCTGGCGTTGCGTAGAGGGACCGGCTGAATGGGTTGGCACCGACATCACCTTCCAGCTGTCGGAGCAGGATGGGCAGACGATCCTCCTCTTCGGCCACCGGAACTGGCGCGAGGCCACGGAGTCCACCTATCACTGCAGCATGAAGTGGGCCACGTTCCTATTAAGCCTGCGCGAGTATCTGGAAACGGGCAGAGGGCGGCCGTCACCCCATGATCTGAAGATCGATAACTGGAATTAGCATCCTGCGCTGGGAATTCATAGGTTCTAACCAGTTCTCACCCAAGGAAAGGAGCAATGACCATGTCAAACAACACCGTCAGACTGCACCGTGTCATTCGCGCACCGGCCGCCAGGCTCTACCGGGCGTTTCTCGATCCCGATGCGCTGGTCAAATGGATGCCGCCCCACGGCTTCACCGCCAAGGTGCACCAGATTGATGCCACGGTCGGCGGCAGCTACAGGATGTCGTTCACCAACTTCTCGACCGGCCAGACCCACGCCTTTGGCGGTACGTATCTCGAGCTGGTTCCCAACCAGCGCATCCGCAACACCGACCGGTTCGACGACCCCAACCTGCCCGGCGAAATGGTCACGACGGTCTCCCTGCGGGAGGTTGCGTGCGGCACCGAACTGGAGATCGTGCAGGAGGGAATTCCGGAGGTTATCCCCCTGGAGGGGTGCTACCTCGGCTGGCAGGAGTCGCTCGCGCTGCTGGCGCAGCTGGTGGAGGCGGAGATACCGGGGTGATCGCGTTGATAACGCTGTCTCATGA
>CAZSTJ010000294.1:0-3489 GCA_964609805.1 uncultured Geobacter sp.
CGGTCAGTTGCACAAAAGATGTAGTGGAAAAATCCGGCCATCGTTTTGACCCTGTCATCAGAGAGTACTAGCGGAACTCGCCTGGTTTTCCGCGCCATGACGGCATCCTTGTATACCCCGAGATTATCATTACGGAAATTGTATTATTGTAATCTTATGCACAAACGGACGTTCAGCATGCAAGGGAAACGCAAGCATCATCTTCTCCTGGAACAACTTGAAGAACGAATATTCCTGGATGCAAATCCAGTTGCCGAACTGGCCACCGCCCCTCATGGGGACATGACCGAACCGACAAACGCCTCGGTATCAGCGCACGCGGAACCAGAGCCCTGCATGGAAATGGAGACCACAGCCCAAGGCACAGCTGATGAAGTTTCCGCAACGGAATCAGCAGCCGAGGCAGGGGGAGTACAAGCCCATAACGAAGAAGGGATCGCTGCTGAAGAGCATGGGACGACCGAAGAGAGCAAGGCGGTATCGTCCGACCCGCCATCCGAGGCGGGGGATCAGCCCCCCTCCTCTGTGGACGAACATTCGGCATCTGAACCAGCCCTGGCGCAATCCTCCAGCGCGCCCACAGATCAGGACGTTGCGGCATCCTCTCCGCCACTCGACGCATCACAGCCAGATGCACACCCCGCGGAGTCGGTCGACGAAACCCATCCGGATACAACCGAAACCACTTCCGGGGCAACCAGCCCCAGCGACCACGAAGAGAAACAGCATCTCGGAGACGCCACCCAAGCCTCGGCTGTTGATGCATCCTCCCAGGTTGAAGCCGCCACTTCCGCAGAAGTCATCGACCCGATGATCGGCCAGGATTTCACCTTTGCGGTGACCTTGAGCCCCGACACACAAACGATCTATGGGCCGTATATTGATCTCGTCTTCGACGGCGGACTGGATGCGGGCATAGGTTCCGGCGCCGAAGCCGGCAATGATGGCATCACCTTTGTCAATGCCAGCTATCTTGGTTTGCCCATCCAGTCGCACACCCAGGTTGTCGATGCCACAGGTTCGATCACCCACCACTGGGCCGCAGATTCGACCGGCGCCCCCCTGGTGATTACCGGCTTGACTCCCGGCGACCAATACGTCACCCTGCTCATGCCCTTCGGCTCTTTCACCCCGGACCAGACGCCTGCCGAGGTGGTAGTCACCGCCCATATGAGCGAAAATGCCGACATCAATGTCCCTCTTGATGTCGATGTCATCACCGGGGCCAGATTCGGTAGAGACTCCCTGAATAATCCAAGCTCCGACGCCCCTCTCAGGGGTCTTGACCAACAGACGCTGCACTTTTTGCCTGAAGCCATCGCGTTCAATACCGACATTCGAGTACCCGACGTCAGGAGCGATTGCCAGGAGCAACATGGCACACCCGACGACGCCCGCCTAACCGAATCGAACCACCAGGAAATCCCTACAGGCCCCAACTTTCCCGGCGTCTATGTCACCACTGTCGATATTGCCGCCGGCCAGACGGTTGGCGGTCCGACAGCCGGTATCATCTACACGCAGCACATCCCGAATTCGGTTGTTTATACTGGTGTTCTCTCGGTGATGGTCAACGGTGCTGCCACCACCGACTTCACGATCGTGCAGGAACCGACCGGAGCGACCGGAGGCGACCTGATGTTGCAACTGAACAATCCGGTGACCGGCGCCGCCGCCGCCAACGACATTGTCATCGAGTACGGTTTTTATGTACCCGAAACCACGGGGACTGGGGCAGACGTTCTCGATGCTGTCACCGGCGACGACGGGCACCTCATCAACAACGGCGAGGTCACTTACCGCTGGACGCCCATTGACAGCGCCCACGACGCCCCAGTGACCGCCACCATTACCGCCGAGGTCGACGCGGACGGCAATTTTTCCGACAACCCTGACGTGGACGACATTTCCCACCTCCAATCCATCGCCATCCAGAAATCGCATACCCTCACCACAGGCAACGACAATAATTATCCCGGCTACACTCCAGGAGATATCCTCGACTACTCCCTCGATTTCCAGCTGTCGGACTACTTTTCCTTTGGCGATGCCGATCCCGGGGATACCAACTATTCCTTCCGCATCGACGATACCATTGCCAACGGCCTGTTGATTACCTCCAACCCCACCATCGAAATTTGGGAGAAGGGGGTGCTGATCGGCTCAGCAAGCCTCACCCCAGGAGCGGTCGGCAGCCAGATGTGGACCACCACCAGCGCCAATGGCGACATCGTCGCCCATTACAACCTCCAGGCAATCCTCGCCAGCTTGCCTGGAGATGACATCCTGGACGGGGGCTACACCTCCGGCAGCCCGGCAGGTGGAGCGACGTACGGTCGCATCACCTACCAGGCAACCATCCAGGACACCTACGCCGACGGCTACCCTCTCCCGGGTGAGTCCAGCATCGACCAGGGTGATGTCCTTGCCGGCGGAGCGACCATAACTGGCGACATCTTCGACAGGAGCACTGGCAGTTTTACCGGCGCAAGCGAGGCCGACGGCTCCTGCGACAGGCTGACTATTGTCACCGGTGGTGTGGAGAAAGAGATTTATGCCATCAACGGCATCACCGGCACGTTTTCTACGCCCAGTGTCAAGCCCGGCGACACCATTTCCTACCGCCTCACCTATGACCTGCCGATCAGCAGCACCGAGAATTTTCACATGATCGACTATCTGCCCCTACCGGTTTTCGATGTCATGGATCCGGACCAGGATGGAACGCTAAGCGGGTGGACGCAAGTGGTAAACCTCGGCAACTCGCTCTCTGCCCTCGAAGCCGACCGCATAGCGGGTGCTCTGGTTGCAGGCAGTTGGTTCTTCGGTCCCGACCATACCTATTCCGGGACGTCGCTGCCCACCACGAGCATTGACCCTGGCAATAACGCGCTCTCTCTTGAATGGCCGGATTTTCACGCCCCCGGAGATATCGAAGGCAAGATCGATATCATCTTTACCATTACTGTCTCAAACGCCCCCTTTACTGACGGTCTCAACCTTACCAATCAAGTTACGGCAACCGAGGCTGGCACGGCGCTCACCAGTTCGAGCGACAACGACATCGTTCAAATCGTCCTCGGCCAGCCGGAACTCAATATCACCAAGGGCGTTGTCGAGGTCCAGGATACCGGCGACACCTACGGCGCCTTCAACGCCAACCCCGACGTCGACACCACCTTTTCCGAGCCGGGAACCGGCGGATTCCGTTTCACTGCCAACGGCGGCCAGATAACCAGCGCCTGGCTGGCTGCAAACGACATTGACACCGATCTCTCCGCCGTCGATGCAGGCGACGTGGTCACCTTTGCCGTGGTCATTACTCGGCCTTCGACGTGACCCTCAGGGATCAGCTGCCAACGGGGTACAATGCCTCCGATGTCACCAATTTTTCCATTACTGACGGCAACGGTCGCATAATTGCCTTTACTGACAGCGATGCTGACCCAATAAACGATATCGCCAGCTTTTTCAGCACAGGCATCGAAC
>CAZSTJ010000295.1:0-3481 GCA_964609805.1 uncultured Geobacter sp.
CATCGCCTGGATGAGCGATACCTTCATCTCCGCCAACAAGAAGTTCCTGGTGGACAACATCGGCATCATGGTCAAGATGGCCCCCTGGACCTTCGCCATCGCCACCTTCTGCATCTCCGCCTTTGTCAAAAGCCAGGCAGCAACCCTGGCGATCACCCTGCCGCTGGGGCTGGCCCTCGGTCTGCCGGTGCAGCTGCTGTTAGGTCTTATCCCGGCCAGTTATGCCTACTTCTTCTTTGCCTTCTACCCCAGCGACCTGGCGGCGATCAACTTCGACCGCACCGGCACCACCCGCATCGGCAAGTATCTGCTCAATCACAGCTTCATGATCCCCGGGCTGATCGGTGTCGGCACCTCCACCATTGTGGCCTATGCCATCTCAAGGGTTATCCTGTAACGGCACGGGGTACCAGCGGGCGGATGAACGAGAAAAGGCAGCCAAAATGGCTGCCTTTTCTCGTGTCCGGTGATGTGCGGGAATTGTGCGGCGTTACGCCGTGCCGGCAACAGCCTTGGCCGCCTTGGCTTTCCTGGTTCCTTTAACCGCACGCACCTTCGGGGCCGGGGCCGGCGCATCATCCGTCAGCAGGTAGGCTGCTGAATCGGCCTGTTGAAGAATGTCGTAGTGTGAAGCCGCGATCTTCCTGATGATGCCGTCGTTGAACTGGATCGTCGCCCTGAGTGCCGTAACTTCCACTATCTTGCCGACACCCCACTCAAGCGCCTTGGCATGACTCACCACAATTCCTTTTCTGACTATCATATGCACTCCTTGTTCTCACTGGTGTAACAACTCTGCTGTGTATGCGGTCGCGCAGCAATAACGCCGCCTGTCTCAGCTGCCTGGTAATCCTGCCGGGTAAAAAGGATGTTTACGACTGATGGGTATGAGGTGGATGGAGTCGGTCGGTAACAGAAACAACCGGATAGATATGGCGGGAACGTGTGCCTCGCGCATTGACTGTACGCTGAAGCAGGTCCAATAGCGAGATAAATCATTTAGCTAGGTGAATAGGGAAATGGAGCGTAACAATGAATAAAGGAGAATAATTATGAGTTTATTTGCGATAGTTCTTATGTGGGGATGGTTTGCGGTTGCATTGGCGCTCCTGGCTGCCTGGCCCGGCGGGAAAGAAGGGGATCGACGTCAGCTTTACTGGGCGAAATACGAGGGTAAGTGACTGCCGTAAGCGGCTCCCGGTGTGATGAGATTATTTCTTTGAAATCGAGGTGCGTTGGCGGTATTCTTTACCCCTCGATGTTCAAGAAATGAATCACGCAAGGAGAACTGCATATGGCCAGAGCAACCGCCAGCCACATCCTGGTGGCAAGCAAGGAAGCATGCGAAGAGTTGAAAACGCAGATCGAAGCAGGAGCAGATTTCAGCGAGTGTGCCCGTCAGCACTCACTCTGCCCGTCAAAGAACCAGGGGGGGCGCCTGGGAGATTTCGGCCGAGGCCAGATGGTCAAGGAATTCGACGAGGTGGTCTTCACCGGTGAGATCGGCAAGGTGCTGGGTCCGGTGCAGACCCAGTTCGGCTATCACCTGATCCAGGTGACCAGCCGCACGGAATAAAGGCTTTAGTCAGCCAGATAGATTTTTAGGTTTCAATGAAAAAGGCGGCCAATCGGCCGCCTTTTCCCGTTCCTCATCCCTGGTTCCTGATTCCCAGTCCCCGGTCCCCGGTCCCTGATTCCCAGTCCCCAGTTCCCAGTCCCCAGTCCCTACCTTACTTCTTACCCTCAACCGGCGGCTTCAGATCCAGTTCCCGCACCGTGCCGAAGGTCGTCAGCGGCTGGTCGAACTTGGCGGCATCCCCCACCACCAGCAGCTTGAAGGCGTCCGGTTTCAGGTTGCGCTTGGCAGCCGCCAGCACGTCTTCCCTGGTGACCTTGGCGATGTTGTCGCGGTAGCGGTCCAGGTAATCGGATGAATAACCGTAGAACTCCAGACGGGCCCGCTGGCTGACGATGGTGGCCGGGCTGGTAAAGCCGAACATGAAGGAATTGATGATGTATTCCTTGGCCGCCTTCAGCTCCTGCTCGGTGACCGGCTCTTTGGTCATACCGGCAATGATATCCTTCATGAGGTTGATGGCCTTGGCGGTGGACTCTGCCTTGGTCTCGGTCTCTGCCAGGAAGGTGCCGGTGTAGCGGCGCCCTACATCGAAGTGGCTCCCCACGTTATAGGCCAGCCCCTGGTTGGTGCGGACCTCCATGGTCAGGCGTGAGGTGAAACTGCCGCCGAGGATGTAATCCAGCACCCGGATGGCGTAGAGGTCGGGGCTGTCCTTGGTGATCCCCAGGTGCCCCATGCGGATGACGGACTGGTTGACATCCTTCTTGCCGTAGATGACCTCGCCGGCAAAGAGCTGCGCCGGTTGCGGAATCTCGGGGAGGATGGTCGGTTGCGCCGTTGCCGGTTTGCCGAACACGCTGTTCAGTTCCTTCAGCAGTGCCTCGCGGTCGAAGTCTCCGGCAACCGTCAGGATCATGTTGTCCGGCCGATAGAAGCGGCTGTGGAAGTCGAGCATGGCCTGGCGGGTGATGTTGCGTGCCGACTCCAGGGTGGGGAAATACCCCAGGGGGTGCACGTTGTAGATGGCCTTGGTGATCTCGCGGCCGGCGATCTCCTTGGGGTCGTCGTTCTGGCGGCGCAGCCCCTCGATCAGGTGCTTGCGGGCCAGGTCGACCCGCTTCTCGTTGAAGTCGGGGCGGAGCAGCACATCTGAGAAGATCCGCAGGGTGCGGCTGAAATTCTTGGTCAGGCTGGTCAGAGATACGGTCCCCATGTCGGAGCCGATACCGCTCTCCACCGCTGACGCCATGAACTCCAGTTCGTCGTCGATCTTTTCGGTTGCGACGCCTCCGGCACCGCCGCTGCGCATGACCGAGCCGGTCAGGGCGGCCAGCCCCGAATGGGAGGCCGGTTCATAGACCGAGCCGGTGTGAACCATGGCGGTCATGTTGATGATCGGCAGTTCCGGGTCCCGCAGCAGGTAGACCGGCATGCCGCACTCCAGCATTACCCGTTCGGCCTTGGGGATCTCGAAGGTGAGGGGAGGGAAGGTCATCTTCCGGGGGTCCGCCTTGCCGCCCTCTGCGGCAAAGGAGAGCGTGGCAAGTGCGAGCAGGGTAACAATGGCAATGATCAGTTTTTTCATTTCAGGTCGGCCCCCTTCTTGGTGATGAAACCGACCAGGCGGTTTTCGCGGGTGAAATAGGTTTTTGCCACCCGCTGGATATCGGCCGGGGTGACGGCGGCAACCTTGCGGCGATACTCAATCATGTAGCGCCAGTCGCCGGAGGTGGCCTCGTATTCCGTCAGGTTGCGGGCCAGGCCGCCGTTGGTTCCCATGCGGCGGGATTCCTCGTACTCAAGCTTGTTGAGGATGCGCTGCAGTTCCCGCTCGGCCACCGGTTCCGTTTTCAGCCGCTCCAGTTCCGCCAGGATCGCATCCTCCACCTCCTTGATCGTGTG
>CAZSTJ010000296.1:0-3474 GCA_964609805.1 uncultured Geobacter sp.
CTTCGTGACCGGTTCTGCAAAGAGGAGTGAGATATCCGATTTGGCCGAGTCGCTTTTGGGGGACCCGGGAGAAGCGAAGATGTCATCAAGCGCGGGGGCGGAGGCTTTAGGTGCTGGGGAGAGGACAACCGGTGCTGCTGTTTCGGCCGCAGGAGCCTCTTCCGGCTCCGGCGAGGGGATTTCATAATTCTCTATCAATGTTGCCTCGATCGAGAAGGCCCGCTCATCGAATTCTCCCGATTTAAGCCGGCGCAACATCTCTTTGTGCTGCGCCTTCATCAGCTCTTCCACCACCGACTCCAGGTTATCCATCATCAGGATATCGGAGTAGCTGGTTTTCTTGGAGCAGAGGATCACGCCGCCACGATACAGCAGGGTGATGATATGGGGATTCTTGACTCCACTGTCCTCGGTCTGGACATGGAAGACCTCCCCTTTGTACATGATGTTATGATTGAATCCCAGTACCATACGAACAACCCTCTACGCAAAAATGACGTAAATTAAAATTTAGCACAAAGACAAAATTGTTTGCAACGGAGTTTGCCCGTCAATCGAGCCGTCAGTCGGTGACTCCGAGGATCTGCTTCACCTTGGCAACCGCCTCCATGGCATCACGGGCATACAGGTCGGCCCCGATCCGGTCGGCGTACTCCTGGGTAACGACCGCACCGCCTACCATGGTAAAGGTCTTCACCCCGGCAGCCTTAAGTTTCCTGATGACCGTATCCATCTCGGACATCGTCGTGGTCATGAGAGCCGACAGCCCGACGGCGTCAACGACGTGTTCCTTCGCCTTGGCAATGATGGTGGCGGCCGAAACATTCTTGCCTATATCAAAGACCTCGAAGCCATGATTCTCCAGAAGGGTGCAGACAATATTCTTGCCGATGTCATGGATGTCCCCCTCGACCGTGGCCATGAGGATCCGTCCCCGGCTTTCGAAGGGCTGCCCTTTCATCTCCTCCTTCAGGCGGGCGAAGCCGGTCTGCATGGTATCGGCCGACTGCATGACCTGGGGGAGAAAGAAGATATTCTTTTCAAACCGGCGACCCACCTCTTCCAGGCCGGGAAGGAACCCTTCGTTGCTGACCTGCATGGGGGTAAGCCCCTGGCCGAAGGCCTCCTCCACCAGGGCAACAATGCCATCCCGCTCACCGTTGATGACCGCCCGGGACAGCCGCTCCCGGATCGAGAGCGGCACGTCAGAGGCCACAGCTGCCGGGACGGGCGCCGCGGCCTCTCCCCGGTAGGCCTCGATGTAGGCGGTGGCCTGGTGATCACGGTTAAGCAGCACCATGGCAGAGCGCCAGGCATCCATCATCGGCTTATCCTTGGGGTTGATGATGGCGGCATCCAGCCCTGCGGCCATGGCCATGGAAAAGAATGACGACGAGATGAGGGGGCGCTGGGGCAGGCCGAAGGAGATGTTGCTGACCCCCAGCACCGTGGAGAGACCGAGCTTCTCCTTGACCAGGCGGATCGTGCGCAGTGTTTCGGCGGCCCGCTTCTGCTCGGCGCTGACCGTCAGGGTCAGGCAGTCGATAATGATATCGGCATCGGGGATGCCCAGACGAACGGCGGCGTTACGGATCCGGCGGGCAATGGCCAGCCGTCCCTCAGCGGTATCGGGGATACCCTTGTTGTCCAGGGTCAGGCCGATAACAGCCGCGCCGTATTTCTTTGCCAGCGGGAGAATCCGGCGCAGACTCTTGGCCTCGCCGGAGACCGAGTTAATCAGCACCTTGCCATCAGCGGCCTTCAATCCACGCTCCAGGGCTGCAGGGCTCGAGGAATCGAGCACCAGCGGCACCCCGACAGCCCCTGCGGCGCAGAACACCGCCCGCTCCATGGCCGCCGGCTCGTCGATTCCCGGGGCACCGACATTCACATCCAGCAGGGTCGCGCCGAACTGTACCTGCTCCATGGCCTCACGGCGGATATAACTGACCTTCCCCTCGAGCAGTTCCTGGGAATAGAGTTTCTTGCCGGTCGGATTGATCCGTTCGCCGATGATAGCGGTCTTGTTTCCGCCGCCGACTGCGGCGATCCCCCCGCGGCTGGAGAGGTAGGTGATGCCGCGGGTATCTGCCGGGGCGGCCCATTCCCTTTGCCGCACGGCCAAAGCTTTTTTCATGGCGCGGATATGGGCGGGGGTCGTGCCGCAGCAGCCGCCGATGACCCGGACGCCAAGCTCTATGAGTCGGTCGTGATAGGCGGTCATCTCTTCCGGGGTGCCGGGGAAGATTGTCTTGCCGTCGATCAGTTGCGGCAGGCCGGCATTGGCCTGGGAGATGAGCGGCAGGCCGGTTACCCCGCGCATGCGGCAGAGGATGTCGTAGATGCCGTCCACACCGAGGCCGCAGTTGGAACCGACGATGTCGGCACCGGCGGCGGCGAGGGTGATGGCAGCCGCCTCGGGAGACGTCCCCAGCACCGAGCGGCCGTTGTCGTCGAAGGTCAGCATGGCGATGACCGGAATGGTGGCGGAGACCTCACGGATTCCGACCAGGGCAGCCCGGCATTCCTTGATATCCAGGAACGTTTCCAGGCTGATCAGGTCGGCTCCGGCGTCAACCACCGCCCGGGCCTGCTGGGCAAAGGCCTCTTTCATCTCATCGAAGGGCACTTCCCCCAGCGGCTCGACGAACTGGCCCGTGGGACCGAGAGAAGCCCCCACATATGCCCGATCACCAGCCTCCTTGCGTGCAATTTCAACCGCACGGGCATTGATCTCCGCCAGGCGGTCTTCCAGCCCGTAATGTTCCAGCTTGAAGCGGGTACCGCCAAAGGTGTTGGTAATGATGATATCGGCACCGGCAGCGACATACTCGCGATGCACCGAGGCAACAACCTCGGGCATGGTCAGGTTGAGCTCCTCCGGCGATTGTCCCGGCCTGAGTCCCCGCTCCTGCAGCATGGTGCCCATGGCTCCGTCGAGGACCAGGACCCGATCACGGATGGCTTCAAGAAATGGCTTCATGGATGTCCCTTCATGGCAGGCGATGTCGGCTGCGGGGCCGGTATCGTGCCGGGCTGTGCGGCCGAAGCCTGCTCCAGCGAAAAATCCGGGAGAATCGGATCGCGCAGGTCGAGGTGGTTCAGCACCGCCCCCTCCCCTTCGACCGTTATCTTCACCCGGGTAACCTGCGGATAATTGGCGCAGACGGTATTGACAATTGAATAGACCGCCATCATCTCGGCAGAACTGCCGACCGGCATATCGCTGACAAAAGGCCTGGTCACATCAACCACGGCAAGATCTCCCTCCAGTCGGACCCCAGCTACTTCCGCTCCTTCCGGGATGGCACCCTCAAGATCCCCCACCGGCCCGCTCAAGAGCTCATCCAACAGATCTTGTACGCAGCCTGCGGTGTCTGAGCAGGATTCCAGCACGCGTGCCTCGCGGGCCAGCCTGACCCCGTCGACCACGAAGAAGAGTACCGCTTTCCGTTCAGCAGCCGGCTCGCTCAC
>CAZSTJ010000297.1:0-3470 GCA_964609805.1 uncultured Geobacter sp.
AACGTGCACTTTATGATTATGAAATGAATGGTTAGGTTGGAGGTGCTTGCCGTGCGGAATGGTGTCCCAGGTTTCCGATATGTTCTGCGACAAAGGTGCGGGCTTGCGGCAAAAATCGATTGAAATCATGTCGGAGATCATCGTAATGCCTGACCAGCTCCTCCTCACCCCCCGCAAGCGGGTTCTGGCGTTTGACCCGGCGTGACATCCGTTCCAAAGCTGATCCGATGCCGGCAACATTCTGATAGGAAGGGAGAAGCTCATCGAAAATTACCGGGAGTAAGGGCTGCATACGATCGGGAATGGCTGACAGGTGGGTGTCGATAATAGACCGGGTGCGCCGCAGGTAGTGATCAAACGGCTCATGGCTCCATGTCTCCCAGTCAGCAGCGAGGAAATGGTCGTAAAACAGGTCGACGAGCACACCGCGATAGAGTCCGATGGCGGGGGAAAGTCTGAGCCGGCTCTGTCGGAACAGGGGATTGACTGCGGCAAAGGAATCAATGGCACGATGCAGTGCCACCCCCTGGCGTATCCGTGCAGGAAAACGATCCCCAAGCACCCCTTTCACAAAGTCCCCCATGAAATTTCCCACCAGGAGTTGGTCATCATCGCCAGATAGCAGCATATGGCAGAGAAAGTTCACGACGGCTCAACCATGAAGGCGTAGCTGTTGTCTGAAGTGATCCGGTGATCGGCATCGAAACAGCGCTCGCGGAACGTGACTCGGCCGGTGTGTTCCATCAGCAGCAGGGTGGTGGAGCGGGTGCCGTATTCGGTCCCTGCGATGAAAAGGGGCGAGAGCAGGCGTTCCCGTTCCAGGCCGATGCCGGTGTCGGGGAGTTGGCGATCGGCAAAGGGGGCCGGGTCGGCAAGTGCACGGAAGAGGGCATCCAGGTCGATCTCTTCTGACGTAGTCAGGGCTGCCAACTGTTCACGGGCGCGGATGCTCTTGGGCCAGCGGCTGTCGAGGAGGTGATTGGAGAGGGCGTGGATACCGGGGGAAACCGGGCCGGATGAACCGCCCCGGTTGGTGTGGTAGTGCAACGAATCACGGGTGCCGTAGAGCAGGTTGAAACCGTCGTAACGCTCACTCTCGACTGCAAGGCGGGAGTGGAATGTTGCGTTACCCACCTCGTTTCCGGTCAGAAAATCAGCTACCAGCCGGCCGCGAGACGGGAATGTACCCGTCACCTGTCGCGGATCGCGATAATTGGTTACTGCGGCAAACCTGCCATCGGTTGAAACCCCCAGCCAGGTCCCACCCGCCTCCAGGTCGCGACCAGCCAGAACACGGGGCGCATCCGGCCAGTACCCGGCAGGGGCGGTCGGACGGCTACGGTATTCGTCACGGTTTGCCCCCAAGATCAGGCGGTAGCGGGGATGATTGTTATAGGAAAAAACGATCAAGCACATTGGGTATAGTGATAGCGATGTAATGTCAGTTGGTTATGGTGTCACAGATTGCTCAGGTACGCGACCAGCAGTTTGACCCCCACACCGCTTGCCCCCTTGGGGGTGCAGGGGCGCCCCTTGTCGCTCCAGGCGGTGCCGGCGATGTCCAGGTGGACCCAGCGGGTGCTGCCGACAAACTGTTTCAGGAACCAGCCGGCGGTGATGCTGCCGCCGTCCCGGCTACCGGCGTTCTTCAGGTCGGCGATGTCACTCTTCATGGTCTCGCCGTATTCGTCCCAGAGCGGCAGTTCCCAGACCCGCTCGCCGCACCGCTCACCGGCCCGTTTCAGACCGTCGATCAACCTGCGGTCGTTCCCCATCATGCCGCTCGCCTCATGTCCCAATGCCACAACACAGGCGCCGGTCAGGGTTGCCAGGTCGATCATGGCAGCAGGTTTGCACCTTGTCCGGGTGTAGTGCAGGGCATCGCACAGGATCAGTCGTCCCTCGGCATCGGTATTCGTGATTTCGATGGTCTGGCCGGAAAGTGAGGTCAGGATATCACCCGGTTTGTATGCGTTGCCGTCAGGCATATTCTCTGCGGTAGGAATGACCCCGACAATATTGACCTTCAGTCCCAGCGCGGCCGCCGCTTCCAGGGTGCCGAGCACGGCGGCCGCGCCGGCCATATCGGTTTTCATCTCCTCCATGCCGGCCCCCGGTTTAAGGGAAATCCCTCCTGAGTCGAAGGTTATCCCTTTGCCGACCAATGCCACGGGGCGTGATCTATCACCCGCACCGTTGTACTCCAGCACGATCAGGCGGGGCGGTTCAACCGAACCTTTGCCGACCGCCACCAGGGCATTCATGCCGAGCTGTTCCAGTTCCGCCATCTCCAGAACCCGGCAGTGAAGATTATGGCGAGCGGCAAGTTTACGGGCCGCATCGGCCAGATAACCGGTGGTGGCGACATTGCCGGGGTGAGAGACCAGGTCGCGGGCCAGGGCCACACCACCATAGAGCTGTCGGGTACGGTCGACGATGGTACGGACACCGGTGGTCTTCGAACCATTGGGAAACAACAGGGTCATGTCGCTGAATTCAAAGCGATCTTCCTGGTTCTTGGTTTTGTACTGCTCAAAGCGGTAACTGCCCAGCAGGGCACCTTCGCAGACCGCCTCAATCCCGTCAGTATTGCTCGCGGACAGGTGAAGCGTTGTGGCAAAGGTTGCCGCCCGTGCAGCGCGCAACGCCTGCATGGCAGTTCCTGCCGCCGTGCGCAGCCGGCCGGAATCGAACCCCTTTTTTACGCCGAGACCTACCAGCAGAACCCGTTCAGCCGGGAGTTTCCCGAGGGTATGGATCAAACGGGTCGAGTTCGGTTTTCCTTTGAATTCGCCGGTCTCGAACATGGAGCTCAGGCAACCCTCCAGGGCTTTGTCACAGGCGGTAAACAGACTGTCACGGCTGTCTTCAAAACAGCCGAGCACCAGGGCGGTGGTGGCAAATTTAAGGGGGGAGGTGCCGGCAATAGCAATGTTCATACGTAAACCTCTGGGTGGAATGTCTGGCTAAACCGGATCTACGGAGGCCGTAGCGACGATCCGTGCATAAGGACGTGAAAGTGCGGCCATAAATGCGGCGTGAACCTGGGCTGAGGGAACCGTCGTCCCGTTAAATTCCAAATCACGTGTGGCGCAGGCATCCTCTGCTACGGTGCAGCTATAACCGAGGTCGAAGGCCGCCCGGGTTGTGGCGTCGATGCACATGTGACTCATAGCGCCGCAGATGGTTATAGCTGTGATGCCGGCATCTTTGAGCACCTGCTGCAGTTGCGTGTCTCTGAAACTGTTGGGATAATGTTTAACGATCACCGTCTCGGTGGTGCGGGGTGTCAGCAGCGGGGAGATTTCGGCACCCGCGGTTCCCGGTAGGAAAAAGGTCGCCCCCGGTTGAACTGAAATATGTTGGACATGAATGACCGGCGCTCCGGCTTTCCGGAAACGGTCCAGCAGGATGCAGGCATTGGCGGCGGCCGGCACGATGCCGACAAGCTCCATGGCCCCACCGGGAAA
>CAZSTJ010000298.1:0-3444 GCA_964609805.1 uncultured Geobacter sp.
AGACAGATACGGTCAATGAGCAACGGGAAACCTACGACCGGGAGCCCCCGGTATCCACCGGATACTTCTCGTCCCTGACCGTCATCGGTCAATTCCACGCTGAATACATCCTCTGCCAATCGGGGCCGGAACTGGTGGTCATCGACCAGCACGCCGCCAGCGAGCGGGTGGCCTACCAGCGACTGCAGCAGCAGTGCCGTGCCAGCGCAGTGGAGTCCCAGCGGCTTCTCTTCCCGGAAACGGTGGAGTTATCGTTCAGTGAGGTCGCCGTGGCCGGCCGTTTCCGCGATGACCTACAGCGGATCGGACTTGAACTGGAGCCGTTCGGGGGTAATACGATCATCATCTCCGCTGTCCCCCGCATCGCTGTCGAGAAGGATGTGGTTTCCCTGGTGCGTGACCTGCTGGGAGAGTTGAACCAGATCGGTGCCAGCGCCGCCTTTCAGGACCGGATCGACGACCTGCTGTCCCGGATCGCCTGTCACTCGGTGGTGCGGGGCGTCCACCCGCTGGACCAGCGGCAGATGACTGAACTGCTCCGGAGCATGGACGAAACCGATTTCGCCGCCAGCTGCCCCCACGGCAGGCCGGTATTCCACATCATCACCCTGGCTGAGTTAGAAAAGATCTTCAAACGAACCTAAGACATGTTTTGCCACAGAGACACAGAGACACTGAGAATTCTCACAGAGATAACAATCTCATGATGACAGATCAAATCGTTATAAACGCCATGCTTTTGTTGGCTTGTCTCTGAGACTCTGTGTCTCTGTGGCAGATTGCCGTCTGTTTTTTTCATTGGTAACAATCTGATGCAACCTAAACTCCTCGTCATAGTAGGCCCCACCGCCTCCGGCAAGTCTGCCCTGGCCCTGCGGCTGGCGGAGCAGCTTGATGCCGAGATCGTCAATGCCGACTCCATGCAGGTCTACCGCGGCATGGACATCGGCACCGCCAAGCCGAGCGCAGAGGAGCGGGCCCGCGTCCCCCACCACCTGCTGGACGTTGCCGATCCCGACCGGCTCTTTTCAGCGGCCGATTTTGCCAATGCGGCCGATGCCGTCATTGCCGACATTACCGCACGGGGCAAGCGGGCGATTGTGGTTGGCGGCACCGGCCTCTATATCCGCGCCCTGCTGAAGGGACTGGTTGATTCCCCCAGCGGTGCCGGCGAAATCAGGGCCGCCCTGCAGGAGGAAGCCGGCCGGCTCGGCAACGAGGCTATGCTGGAGCTGCTGCGGCAGGTAGATCCGGAAGCCGCCGCCCGCATGCACCCCAACAACCTGGTGCGGATCATCCGGGCCCTGGAGGTATACCGCATGACCGGTGTCCCGCTCTCCCGCTACCAGCAGGAGCATGACTTCGGCCGGGAGCGCTACCGGGCCCTGCAGATCGGCATCAGGGTCGAACGGGCTGAACTGTACCGGCGGATCGAGAGACGCGTCGACGCCATGGTCGCCAGCGGACTGGAAAGAGAGGTGCGCCGGCTGCTGAATGCGGGATGGAACCGGGATCTGAAGGCAATGCGTTCCATCGGCTATAAGGAGATGACCGCCTGGCTGACCGGAGAATGCACGCAGGATGAGGCCGTTGCGCTGATCAAGCGGGACACCCGGCGCTACGCGAAGCGCCAGCTGACCTGGTTTAATGCGGAAAGGGATATATTATGGCTTGAATATCCGGAAAAGTTTGATACTATTTCGCAACTTGCACATGAATTTTTCGACGACCGGGAGACATGATATGGCGAAAGCACCTTTCAATATTCAAGACCAGTACCTTAACCAGTCCCGCAAGGAGCGGGTCAAGGTGGTGGTTCACATGATGTCCGGCGACAAGATGGAAGGATTTATCAAGTCGTTCGACAATTTTTCTCTCCTGCTGGATTCCAACGGCGATATCCTGATCTACAAGCACGCCATCTCCACCATCACCTCGGCAGACGGCTCCTTCCGCCTGCATCAGTAACCTGACCGGGGGATTCCCGTGAATCCCCCGCCTCTTTCCCTCCCATGCCCAGAAGTTCCAAATCCCTGTTGATCATAGCCCTGGTGCTGACAGCCGCGGCCACGCTGGTCATGTACTACTCGGCGGCCGTATTCCTGCAGCTGTTCATCGCCTTTGCCCTGGCCTACATCCTCAACCCGGCCGTGACGTTCCTGGAAGGGAAGCGGATACCCCGCATCGCCAGCATCCTGATCGTCTTCACGGGCGCCCTGGTGGTCTGCACCGCCTTCACCGGCTTCCTGGTATATTCCATCAGCAACGAACTCTCCAGCATGCAGCTCAACCTCCCCGGTTATGCCCGGCACCTCTACGAGATCACCCCGCCGGCGGTCAAGGGATACCTGGGGATCGAGACCCCGGACAAGCTGGCCCTGCGGCTGAACGAACTGTTGCAACAGGCACGTGGTGCCACACCGGATCTGGTAAAGCCGATCCTGGCCTTCCTGCAGAAGGCATTCACCTCAACAGTCGCCCTCATTCTGGCGATCCTGGGGTACCTGATCATCCCGGTCTACCTCTTCTACCTGCTGGCCGATCTGCCGCAGTTGAAGCAGTTCATCGAATCCTTCATCCCCGCCCGGTATCGTGAGGCCTACCATCGCCGGCTGGGGGAGGTGGACGGAGTACTCTCCGGATTCGTCCGGGGGCAGCTCTCCGTCTGCGCCATCCTGGCCGTGCTCTACAGTATCGGCCTCTACGTCATCGGTATCGACCTGGCGGTGGCCATCGGCACCCTGGCCGGCGCCACCTTCATCATCCCCTACGTCGGCACCGTCATCGGCATCGTGCTCTCCATGGCCATGGCCTTCCTCAAGTTCCAGGACATCCTCCACCCGCTGCTCTGTCTGGGATGGTTCGGTCTGGTGCAGGGGCTGGAGGGAATGGTCATCACCCCCAAGGTGGTCGGCGACACCGTCGGCCTGCACCCGCTGGTGGCCATCGTGGCGTTGCTGATCGGCGGCCAGATATTCGGTATCATGGGCATGCTGCTGGCGGTGCCGGTCGTCGCCGTACTGCAGGTATTCCTCCGCTCTCTGGCCGAGTGGTACCGTGCCACCGATTTCTACCAGGGTGAACCATGAAAGGGCTCCTGATCGAAGGGGTTGCCCCCGGCTCCATCGCCGATGAATTCGAGCTTCAGCCGGGCGACCGTCTGATCGCCGTCAACGGCCACCGTCTGCGGGACATCCTCGATTACAGCTACTACAGCTCCACCGACGACGAGCTGTTGTTGGAGGTGGTCACCGCCGGCGGCGAACTGTGGGAGCTGGAGATCGAACGGGAACCGGGGGAGCCGCTCGGCCTCACCTTCCCGGCCCCCGAGCCGAACGGCTGCCGTAACAACTGCATCTTCTGCTTCGTCCACCAACTCCCCCGCGGGCTGCGCAAGCCGCTCTACGTCAAGGACGAGGATTACCGTCTCTCCTTCCTCAACGG
>CAZSTJ010000299.1:0-3420 GCA_964609805.1 uncultured Geobacter sp.
ATCAAACCGTTCCGCGCCCTGCGCCCCCCCCGCTACCTCGCCGAAAAGGTAGCCGCCCTCCCCTACGACGTTATGGATGAGGCCGAGGCACGGGGCATGGCCGCCGGCAACCAGTACAGCTTCCTGCATGTCTCCCGCCCTGAGATCGATCTGCCGGTCGAGATCGACTGTCACGATGAGCCGGTGTATGTCCAGGGGAAGCAGAATCTGGACGGGTTCATCGAGCGGGGAGTGCTGGTCCAGGAACAGCACGACTGTTTCTATGTCTACCGTCAGCGGATGGGTGCCATCACCCAGACCGGCCTGGTGGTCTGCGCCAGCGTCGACGACTATCAGTCCGGCGTCATCAAAAAGCATGAGCTGACCCGGGCCGACAAGGAAGAGGACCGGGTCAAGCATATCGACTACCTGGACGCCAACGACGAGCCGGTCTTCTACCTCTCCCGCTCCTGCGGCGAGGTGGAGGGGATCATCGAGGGGGTCACCAACGGGCCGCCGGAATACGATTTTGTCACCGCCGACGGCGTGGGACATACCCTCTGGATCATCACCGACAGAGTCCTGATCGATCGACTGATTGTCCTGTTTGGCGCCATCCCGCGGCTCTACGTGGCCGACGGCCACCACCGGAGCGCGGCGGCCGGCCGGGTGCGCGAACTGCGGCGTGAGAAGAACCCGGGGCATACGGGACAGGAGGAATACAACTTCTTCCTGACCGTGATCTTTCCCGAGAATCAGCTGCATATCATGCCCTACAACCGCGTCGTCAAGGATCTGAACGATCACAACATTGCCGACTTCATCGCCCAGATCAAGACCCACTTCGAGATCGTGCCGGCGGAAGAAACCGCTGCACCGCAATCCCGGCATCATTTCGGCATGTACCTGGACGGCCGCTGGTATCACCTGCACGCCAAGGCAAGCATCGTCAACGAAGCCGACACCGTCAGGCGCCTGGACGTCTCCATCCTGCAGGACAACGTCCTCTCGCCGCTGCTCGGCATCCACAACCCGCGTACCGACAAGCGAATCCATTTCGTCGGCGGCATCCGCGGCAATGACGAACTGGTCCGGCTGGTCGACTCCGGCGAGTACGCCGTGGCCTTCTCGCTCTACCCCACCTCCATCCGCGAACTGATCGAGCTGGCCGACCAGGACCAGATCATGCCCCCCAAATCCACCTGGTTCGAGCCCAAGCTCCGCAGCGGCCTCTTCGTGCACCTGCTGAGCTGACCGGACCGGTCAGAGCAGAAACTGAAACGCCCCGCATTCCGGAAGGAAGCGGGGCGTTTTGCTTGCTGAAGCATTAGGTTCAAAACCGGCTCTCACCCGCTCACTCCGTTCGCTGGAGCTCACAAAGGCACAGAGAACCTAATCATGTAGTCATTATCTCACTAAGCTCACAAAGACACTAAGAAAAGCGGGCGTGCACTTCAAAAGCTATCAGTAATGTTAGAAAAAACCTGTCTCACGGCACATCATTTCGATTTCTTTGTGACTTCGTACCTTCGTGAGAGCACTGCCTTAGTCTTTTCTCTGTGCCTCTGTGAGCTCTGTGAGACACGCCGTCAGGATTCGGCATTTTCTGAACTGGCTTCAACGGAACCGCTCTCACCCAAATCAGGGGTTTCCTTCGCCGGCTCCTCCAGGCTGATCCTCCCCAGTTTGCCCGCCCGCAGTTCCCGCAGGAACGCCTCAGCAGCGCGGTGCTGGTCGATCCCGCCCCCCGGCTTCAGGCATCCTAGACAACGGCCGATGGCATCCAGCAGACCATAATCGTCCTCCGGCAGTTCCTCCAGCTTGTAGCGCTCCCGCAATTTTTCCGGGTAGCGCCCCATCATGAACGCGGCGGCGAACAGCCCCACCACAGTGTAGTCCAGGGCGTTGGCACCAATGGCACCGCTTACCGCCAGGCGATAGGCCCCGTCCTGGTCCTCCATGTCCGGCCAGAGAACGCCCGGCGTATCGTTGAGGACTACCCCGTTATGCAGGTCGATCAGCTGGGTGGTGGTGGTGATGGCCGGCTTGTCACCCACCTTGGCCATGTTCCTCCCGGCCAAGGTGTTGATCAGGGTGGACTTGCCCACATTGGGAATCCCCACCACCATCACCCGCACCGGGAAGCCCGGCTTGCCCCGCTTGGGTGCCATGAGTTTGCAGAGCTTGATCAGCTGTTTGGTCTCGCCCGGCTGTTTGGCCGACATGGGCACAGCACGCACGCCGGCTTGCTGATCGAACAGTTTTACCCAGGCCTTGGTGCAGGCAGGGTCGGCCAGGTCGTGCTTGTTGAGGATCTTGATCCAGGGTTTGGTGCGTCGAATCTCTTCAAGCTTGTGGTTGGAACTGGAAAAAGGGAGGCGGGCATCGAGTACCTCAATTACCACGTCGACCCGCTTGATCAGGTCGGTGATCTGCTCCAGGGCCTTGCCCATATGTCCGGGGTACCATCTGATAGTCATACTGTGAACTCGATTCAGGTGGATTGATTTCTGAGTTGCGAACATAACATACTAAAAACACATTTTGCTAACCATGATTCAGCTTGAACGGTCTGAATCTATGAAATACAATCCTAGGGCAACATAAGAAATTCCATCTCACGCAACACCGCAACGACGCGACGAAAAACGGGAACTGAGCTTGTTCAGCCCAAAACGAAACGACCTAACGAGTACCGCACACATTCGCCCAAAAAAACTATACACGTTTCCGCACTACGTTGCGCCGCAGCATCTTTGCGTGAGTATAAGTCCTGGGGTTTCTTACCGGAGGTAGCCAATGTTCGACAAAGCCGCCGATATCGTCAGAAATGCCGAAGTATTCGTCATCACCGCCGGAGCCGGCATGGGGGTCGATTCGGGCCTCCCCGATTTCCGGGGTGACAAGGGATTCTGGCAGGCATATCCACCCTATGCCCGTCTGGGGCTGTCGTTCATCGACTGCGCCAACCCGGAGCATTTCGAGCGGGATCCCTCCTTTGGCTGGGGCTTCTATGGCCACCGCACCAACCTCTACCGGGAGACCGTTCCCCACGCAGGCTTCCACATCATCCGGAAATGGATTGAGCGCAACCGTGCCGACTACTTTGTGGTCACCTCAAACGTGGACGGCCAGTTCCAGAAAGCCGGCTACGATGAGGCGCGGATGCTGGAGGTCCACGGTTCCATCCACTGGTTGCAGTGTACCGTTCCCTGCAGTCACGAGATCTGGCCCAATGACGAGGTCATCGAGGTGGATGAAACAACCATGCGGACCCGTGACATCCCGCGCTGCGGCGAATGCGGCGAGGTAAGCCGTCCCAATATCCTCATGTTCGGCGACTGGAACTGGCTCTCCGACCGCACCCGGGTCCAGGAGCACCGCTTCGACACATTCCTGGCCGGCCATGCCGACAAGCGCATCGCCGTAGTCGAGATGGGG
>CAZSTJ010000300.1:0-3364 GCA_964609805.1 uncultured Geobacter sp.
ACCCATGGCACGGCTCCGAAATATGCGAACCTTGACAAGGTAAACCCCGGTTCTGTTATACTCTCCGGCGTCATGATGTTCGAGTACCTCGGCTGGCAGGAAGTGGCCGATATCATCATCAGAACCATAGAACGAACGATAGGTCAGAAACGCGTCACGTACGACTTCGAAAGGATGATGCAAGGGGCAACTCTTCTCTCCTGTTCCGGTTTTGCGGATGCCCTGATAGAAAACATGTAAGACCGTCTTCACATTGCAGCTTAGTCTGCAATCACTTCAGCAACAAAATAAACCAGGAGGTAACAGAATGGCTCGTAAAAAGATTTCTCTCATCGGTGGTGGTCAGATTGGTGGCGTTCTTGCTCAGCTCTGCGCACTGCGTGAACTGGGTGACGTGGTAATGTTCGACATCGTCGAAGGTCTGCCCCAGGGCAAGATGCTCGACATCGCCGAAGTCGGCCCGGTCGATCGTTACGACGTAAGCCTGACAGGCACTAATGACTACGCTGATATCAAGGGCTCCGACGTTGTCATCGTAACCGCCGGTCTGCCCCGTAAGCCGGGCATGAGCCGTGACGACCTGATTGAGGTTAACTCCAAGATCATGACCTCAGTTGCCGAAGGGATCAAGACCTACGCCCCGAACTCCATCGTCATCGTTATCTCCAACCCGCTTGACGCCATGGTTACCCTCTGCCAGAAGATCACCGGCTTCCCCTACAGCCGCGTTATCGGCCAGGCCGGCGTGCTGGACTCCGCCCGTTTCGCCACCTTCATCGCCTGGGAACTGGGCGTATCCGTGAAGGACGTAACCGCCATGACCCTGGGCGGCCACGGCGACGACATGGTCCCCCTGGTTCGTTACGCCAGCGTCAACGGTATTCCGGTTATGGAACTGCTGGAGCAGAAATACGGCGCAGAGAAGGCCAAGGAAGTTATGGAAGCAATGGTCAAGCGTACCCGCGGTGCAGGCGGTGAAGTTGTTGCCCTGCTCAAGACCGGTTCCGCGTTCTACTCCCCGGCTTCCTCCGCCATCGCCATGGCTGAGTCGATCCTCAAGGACCAGAAGCGCGTTCTGCCGACCTGCTGCTACCTGCAGGGCGAGTTCGGCGTCAACGGCTACTACGTTGGCGTACCGGCTGTCCTGGGTGAGAAGGGTGTAGAGAACATCATCCAGTTCAAACTGGATGCAGAAGAGCAGGCCATGATGGACAAGTCGGTTGCCGCAGTAAAAGGGCTCGTCGACAGCATGAAATAATACGTTTCAACTATCAGGTTTTCTTTTGTGAACGCAAAAGAAGGGCGTACGCCCTTCTTTTGCCACATTATGGGGCCTGAAATTACACCTTTTATTACGGGAATAAAGGAGTCTTATCAGATGGAGAAAACACTGCCAAAAATCGAGATTATCGAAAAGTACTGCAAGGGGTGCCATATCTGCGTCGAGTTCTGCCCCACAAAGGTACTTGAAATGAAGGGCTTCGTTGTATCGGTCAAGAACCTGGAAGCCTGCATCAAGTGCATGCAGTGCGAACTCAGGTGCCCGGATTTCGCAATCAAAGTCAGCGCCGAATAATACTACGGGAGGAAACGAACAGTGTCTAAAAAAGTAGCGTTTTTACAGGGTAACGAAGCTGCGGCGCTCGGCGGAATCTATGCCGGCTGCAATTTCTTCGGCGGCTATCCGATTACCCCTTCAACTGAGGTTGCCGAGGTTATGTCGGTAGAACTGCCCAAAGTGGGCGGCAAATTCATCCAGATGGAAGACGAGATCGGCGCCATGGCTGCCATCCTCGGTGCTTCCCTCGCCGGTTCCAAGGTCATGACCTCCACGTCGGGCCCCGGTCTTTCCCTCAAGCAGGAGCTGATCGGCTACGGCTGCATCGCCGAGATCCCCTGCGTTATCTACAACGTTATGCGCGGTGGTCCTTCCACCGGTATGCCGACAGGCCCGAGCCAGTCCGACGTCATGTGCGCCAAATGGGGTACCCATGGTGACCATCCGGCCATCTGCCTGACCCCGGCATCGGTACAGGAGACCTATGAAGAGGTTATCCGTGCCTTCAACCTGTCCGAAAAATACCGCACCCCGGTTATGGTTATGCCGGACGAGATCGTTGCCCACATGCGTGAGCGCATCGTCTTCCCCGAGCCGGGTGAAGTCGAAGTTATCCCCCGCAAGACCCCGACCGTAGAGCCGGCACAGTACAAACCGTACGACACCAGTTTTGGAGATGTTCCGCCGCTGGCCGCCTTCGGTTCGGGCTACAAGTTCCACGTAACCGGTCTCAACAAGATGCAGGACGGCTTTCCGACCACCAAGGCCGAGATCGTCCAGGCAGAGGAAGAGCGCCAGGTCCGCAAGGTTGACGCCAACGTGGACGATATCGTCCAGTTTGAAGAGTACCAGCTTGAAGATGCCGAAGTCGTTGTTGTTGCCTACGGTTCCACCTCCCGTTCCGCCCGTTATGCGGTCAATGCCGCTCGCGAGCAGGGGATCAAGGCCGGTATGTTCCGCATCAAGACCTTCTGGCCGTTCCCCGACAAGCAGATCAAGGCCCTGGCAGGCAAGGCCAAAGGCTTTATCGTTCCGGAAATGAACCTTGGCATGTGCGCCGGTGAAATCGAGCGCAACGCACAGGGTAAAGCACCGGTCCTCGGTATCTTCCGCGTTGACGGTGAGCCGATCAATCCCGACCAGATCCTCGAGAAGATCAAGGAGGTTAAGTAACATGGCATTCGATTATGATAAATGGATTCGCCCCGGCAAACTGCCCCACATCTGGTGTCCCGGATGCGGCCACGGCATCGTTATGAAGGGCCTGATCCGGGCGCTTGATACCCTGCAGCTCAAAAAAGAGAACACCGCCATCGTGTCCGGTATCGGCTGCGCATCGCGTCTTCCGGGCTACATGGACTGCTGCACCCTGCACACCGCCCACGGCCGTGCTGCTGCGTTCGCCACCGGTGTCAAGATGGCCAAGCCGGAAATGAACGTGATCCTGGTCGGCGGCGACGGCGACGGTACCGCCATCGGCGGCAACCACTTCATTCATGCCTGCCGCCGTAACATCGACATGACCTACATCATCATGAACAACTACATCTACGGCATGACCGGTGGTCAGTTCTCCCCCTGTACGCCGACCGGCCACAAGGCATCCACCACGCCTTACGGCAATCCCGATCCCGGCTTTGATATCGCCAAGCTGGCCATCGGCGCCGGTGCAACCTTCGTTGCCCGTGGTACCGCATTCCACGCCAACCAGATCGACAAGCTGATCGCCGAAGCCATCCAGCACAAAGGTTTCTCGGTTGTCGAAATCCTGGATGACTGCCCGACTACCTACGGTCGCCGCAACAA
>CAZSTJ010000301.1:0-3348 GCA_964609805.1 uncultured Geobacter sp.
GTACCATCGGGAGCCCTTCCGCCAGCTGGAGCCGGAAATTGCGCGTTGAACGGGTAATGACCTGGTTCAGGATGGCGGTCGCCAGCTGCACGACGTCGTTTACGTCGGCAACGGCATCGATCCCCGGATTCTTGTCACGTCCGAAGGACTTGAGGGTATCCACAATGCCGCTGATCCGCTGTGCCCCCTGCTGGATGCCGTCGATGGCCTCGGGGAGAAAGGTCCGGGCCTCACTCCAGCTGGACTGGGCCACGGGGAAATCGCCGCCGGTACGGTAGCGCTCCTCGATCACCGGGGCTATGTCGCTCCAGGCACGCCTGAGGATATCGGTGTTCATCAGCAGGAAGTTGTTGGGGTTGTTGATCTCGTGGGCAACGCTGCTCACCATCGTTCCCAGGGTGGTCATGCGGTTCACGTGGATCAGGTGCGCCTGGATCTCCCGGGCCTCCTGCTCCATCCTGATGCGGGCCGTAATATCACGGAAGGTGGTATAGACGACCCGTTTCCCCTGCAGAGAGATGATCTTGCCCCGGAACGACAGGATCCGGGGTTCATTCGGGGCAACGAGGCATTCCAGCCTGTCGATGACACCGGGGGTCCCCTCCATGGCAATCTGGGTGAGTATCACGTCCATCTGCCGGGAACAGTTCGGACAGAACAGGGTGTCAATCCGCCCCGCCAGGAGTTCACCCTTGCTTCTCCGGAACATGAGTTCCGCCGTGGGATTCAGGTCGATGATCGACCCGTCCTCCGGCGCAAACAGTACAATGGCATCGGCACTGTTTTCGAAGATCTGCCGGAACCGCTCTTCGCTCTCCAGAAGCGCCTGCTTGTTCCTGAGGTTGTTCTCGTTCTCCTCCTGGAGACGGCTGTAGGCCGCCTCCAGGGAATCGGTGCGCTCCCGGACCAGCTGTTCGAGGTGATTCTGGTACGCCTTCAATTGAATTTCCTGGGCCTGGCAATCATGAACCAGGCTCACCAGGGGGCGGAAGAGGTAGAAGTAGAGGATCAGGAACAGTGCCGTGGTGAGGCCTGCCGCATCGACCAGGACTTCAAACTTTTTCGGCACGAGCAGGGTCATATCCAGCAGGGACATGAGCAGGATCTCGGTGATAAAGACACTCAGGCCGATGACCACCACCAGGCGCAGGGGGGAAAAGATGATCTGTCGCTGCCGGGGGGTCAGTTTTGAAGGTACATCAAGATCTGACTGTGTTCCACCCATGGGATACCTGCCTCAGGCGGCCGGGCCGCCAGCTCGAATTATCACCGTTTCACTCATTACACTATAAACCATTTCCTCCCCCTGCAAACATTTTTGCAGTTACCTCACAGGACTGATCACCGTAATACGCTGATTTATTGTGTTTATAGCCACATTCAGCGAAAACAGTCTTTTCAGACGGTGCGGGGGACAGCAGCGAGTGGAAATTCGCATCATGCTGATATTGCTGACAAAAATACAAACTCATCGGTTACCCAGGTCATGGCACGCATAATGTATCTGTCTAAGCGATTCTTATCAAACTCAAGCTCCAGCGGATCTAACCATGAATGACTATTCATTCTATTCAGCAATACTCGGGCTCTGCAACAAGTGGCGCATCTCAAATGTGACCGTGGATTCCCGGAGCGGCAATATCGAGCTGCACATCAATGCCACCTCGGGGAGCAGCTACGTCTGCACCACCTGCGGGGCAAAGATCTACTCCAGGGGAGAGGGGCGCAAGGCCCGCTGGCTGCATACCTGCAACAGCAATATCTCGTTTTTTATCTCGGCAAAGATCCCCAGGGTAATCTGCGATCGCTGTGGAGAGATCGGGCTCCATATCCCGTGGGATCATTCCAGCGTCCGCTGTGACGGCAAAACCAGGGCGACGGGCACCGGGAATCAGGCAGGGGAACACCCGGCGGCCATCAAGACGCCTCACTGTTAATCCCGCGTAGCGTGCAGATCCGGCTCATACCGTGACTCTCAGTAGATGACCCAGTCGCTCTGCCGGATGATCTTCATCTCCGCCCTCCGGGCGAGCGAGACCAGGTAGCACCCCTTGGCGGCATAGCGCTGCCCCGGCCCGAAACTGATCACCGGGTAGGTTGCCGAGCTGTTGGTCTCGTCCTTGCCGCTGTCCCAGATATCCAGGAAATAATCCCGATACAGATCCCCCCCCATCTCGATCAGCACCTTTGACAACAGATTGACGATCAGGAAGGCGTGGGAGGCAATCTGCGGATTGGTGACCGGCATGTTCTTGTATTTATGCCAGCTGGCCACCAGCGACCGAGTGTACTCCCCCTCCTCCGGAAGCCGGGTCGGGTAGGTGAGCAGGGTGATGTCACGCACGGCATCGGGGAGTGTCGCCAGACCGTTCCCGAGCCGCGTGGCCGATGCGATCAGCAGCGGTTTCCTTTTCCCCCCGGCGGCCAGGGCATCGATCCCCTCCAGTTCACCCGTTCCCAGCCAGACCAGCAGCACCGCGTCCGGATACTTCCGGGCAATCCCCTTCCAGAATCCCGGACCGGTCCGTTCCTTCGGGGCAAGAACCTTTTTTGAGAGGGGGGTGTCGCCCAGCTTCTGCCACGTCTCGGCAAAACCGCGGGCAAGGATCGCCCCGTCGCTGTTCTCACGATAGATCTGCACCACCTTCTTTCCCCGGGGGAGGTCAAGCACCCTGCTCAGGTATTTTGCCGCCGCCTCTCCCTCCTGGTACAACCCCTTCGACAGATAGAGCGTGTACCAGTCGGTGTCGTTCACCACCGGCCGGTCGGTGAACGGAAAGATGCAGGGGATGCGGTTCTTCTCGCAGAAACCGTGGACCGGGGCCCAGGAACCGGCCACCATGCCGCCAAGAATGGCAAAGACCGGCCTCCGTGCCGAGAACTCTTCCAGCTGCCGGGGCCAGGTTTCCGGCGGCCCGGCAAGCTCCCACACGTCAAGGGTGGCGGTCCGGTAGGCATTCACGCCGGCCTGGCCGGTGCCGGTCTGCCCCTGCTGCCGGAGTTGGGCCCTGAGGCGGGGGTTCCACTCCTCCCTGAAGTAGGCCTTCATCGGCTCTATCAGGGCCTTGCGGTCCGCTTCGGGAAGCTCCCGGCTCACGATCGTGGCAAACCGGATCTCGTCAGCAGTAACTCCGGGGGAGATGCGGGAGGAGAGCTGTTTCAGGTAGTAGGTCAGGATTGCGCTCGAATCAGCGTCCATGAGGTAGCGCGGCATCGTGTCCCCCATGCGGACGCCGCCGGGACCGACACCGTTCTGCAGGGCCTCGGCCAGGGTCGCATCGGTATAGGCCGGACGTGCGGTCTTGAATCCGGAGCGCTTCATGGGTGACCCCGGGATGTCGGCGGGGC
>CAZSTJ010000302.1:0-3329 GCA_964609805.1 uncultured Geobacter sp.
CCCCAGGTACCCGCCCACCAGGCGGGCCGGGATCCCGGCAGCGCGGAGTATCAGGGCAAATGATGAGGCAAAGAACTCACAATTGCCCGGTTTCTTCTCAAACAGGAACTGTTCCATGGCCTGCTCCCCCGTCGGGAGACCGCTCGTGCCGTAACGGTACCCTCCCCTGCGGAAGTGGATCTCCAACTGTTCCAGCCGGTAGGCATCCGTGTCAGCCGAATTCCTGATACGCTCCGCCAGCGCCAGCAGGCGTGCCGGCAGCTCCTCGGGGACATTCAGGTAAAAACGGGAGCGAATCCCCCCCTTGACCGCCACGGTTCCGGAGATGGTCGATTCGGCCCGGTAGGTAAAGCGGCGGCCAAGGCGCCCCTGGTATTCATAGACCCCGTCCGGTGAGCGGCGGGAACGCGGGAGGGACAGATCGGCCGGGGCATCCAGCACCGGCAGGGCACGGGTCAGGGACGGTTCGGGATAAAGGGTCTGGCTGATGCGCCCCCCCTGGTACAGCAACTCTTCAGCCGGTGGCTCCACCCGGACCCAGCGATGCCCTTCAAGCCGGTTAAACACGATGCCGCGCCAGTAGAGCGGCCCCTGGGGTTGACGCGGCATCTCGGCCCGGAACGCAAGGGTACGGGAATCCCCTACTGCGGAACTGGCACCCGGCTCCACCTTGTCGCTGTAACCGGTGGAACGGACAGTGCCGGGAGCCATAAAATTCCAGAGCGGCAGCTGGGTACGGGGAAGGATCGGGAAAAAGAGAAACAGGATCGGCACAGAGACCAGCGGCATGAGAATCCCTGCCGCCAGAATCTTGCGGAGGTTTTCGCGGCTCAGCGTCATGCCGCCATCCTGGCTGTAGAAGGTCAGCAGAACCAGGGAAACCGCCACCATGAGCAGCATCACCAGCAGCCAGGCAAGAAATGACGGACTGAGATCGAAGAGGGATGATGCCGCCAGACAGAACAGGGCCAGGGCCGATATCTGCAGATAATGGCGGGCATTCTTGGGGCCGGCGAGACGAACGGCCAGCATGACCGCCAGGGTGCTCGCCACCGGCTGCACCGGGTTGGCGGCGCTGAACGGCAGGAGGTAGTAGAGGAACAGCGGTACGACCGCCACATTGACCATCCACTCTTTCAGGGGCCAGGGGGAGCGGAGTTCCTGCCAGATGCCGGCAACGAAGCCGGCCGTCAGCACGATGCGCGGCGACATCTCAAGCCAGGGAAAGAGCGGAGCCGCCCCACAGAGGGCAATGGCGTAGGCGAGCAGTGCTATCAGGGAGCTAAGCGATGCCATGGAGCGCCAGTTCCTTCAGCAGGAGCATACCGTGGATCCTGCCGCTGTCGGGAGGGATAACCGTGCCGCCCAGACGCAGCCCGACCGGCCGTTCCTGCACGGAGCGGCGTACCAGCCAGGCGGCCCGGGAGATCCGTTCTTCCAGGGTGTCCCCGGACAGTTCCTCAGGATTGATTACCAGCGGCGGGGCCGATTGGCGGCCGAACTCCTTCACCAGCAGCCCTTCTCCCCGGGCCGAGAGTTTCCAGTGAATTGCCCGCAGCGGTTCACGCCCCGAATAGGCCGCGATCCGTTCCAGCTCTCCGTCAAGCCCCCGTTCGCGGCGCAGGGAGGCCCCCGCCTGCCGGGCCGTGGCGGGCTCACCGCCGAGGTACGCGGGGATCAGGCGGGGATAGATGATGAGATGGGTATCGAACCGGAAGGTCCAGAACCGGGTGAAGAAATTGACCGGGAACGGCGAACTGATCCTGACCTCGCCGATACTGGTCCGGCCGCGGCGGGGAAACGTCAGCTGCAGCGGGGCCTCGGAAATCGACGCAGGCGTGACCACCGGCAGCAGCACCCCCTGCCCGTCGGTGCACTCTACCCGGAGCAGATACGAAGGGAGGCGTCTTTTCCGGTTGTGGAGGCGGAGACGGAAAGAGGCCGGACTCCCCGCAAACAGCTCCGGCGGCGGGATCAGTTCCGGCGTTACCCCCTGCAGATTGAGCATGCCGGCATAGCCGGTGACGGCCATGAAGGCCAGCAGGCCGGAAACCACCAGGAACAGCAGGTTATTGCCGGTATTCACCGCCGCAAAACCGAGCAGAAGGGTAATAACGATGTAGAGCGCCCCTGCCTTGCTGATCCTCAGACCGAAGGAAGCGCTATGTCGCTGATGATCGCGCGTAGCAGTTCCTCCTTGCGGTCGGCCTCATGTTCGGCCGTCATGACCAGCCGGTGGCAGCAGACCGCCGGCGCCACCCCCTTCACATCCTCGGGGATCACGTAGTCCCGACCTGCGAGAAACGCCGCAGCGCGGGCCGCCTGGGCCAGGCTGATGGCAGCCCGCGTCGAGAGACCGGTCCGGATCACCGGATGGGACCGGGTTGCCCGGGCCAGGGCATGGATATACCCCGCCACCCCTTCCGACAGGTACACCTGGGCGGTCAGACGCCGGGCCGCGGCGATATCCTCCGCCTCCACCAGCGGGATCATATCGGCAATCCGCTCCCGGATCCCCCCGCCGGCGATGATCCCTTTTTCCAGATCTTCGGGGGGATAGCCGATGCTGGTGCAGATCAGGAAGCGGTCCAACTGGGATTCGGGGAGTGGAAAGGTCCCGCTCTGGTCGGACGGGTTCTGGGTCGCAATGACCATGAACGGGTCAGGCAGCAGGTGGGTTACCCCCTCCACCGTCACCCGCCGTTCCTCCATGGCCTCCAGCATTGCGCTCTGGGTGCGGGGCATGGCGCGATTGATCTCGTCCAGGAGGACAATATTACTGAAGATCGGGCCGGGGGTGAAGACGAACCGCCCCTCGTCGCGGCTGAAGATCGACAGCCCGGTAATATCGGAGGGGAGCAGGTCGCTGGTGCACTGGACCCGGCCGAAACGGAGCCCCGAGGCTGCGGCAAGGGTCAGGGCAACGGTGGTCTTCCCCAGCCCCGGCAGATCCTCGATCAGGATGTGGCCGCCGGTCAGCAGTGCAATGACCGTCAGTCGCAGGGCATCCTCCTTCCCCTGCAGATGTTCCCGCGACAGGGAGTCAAGCAGGGCGGTCATGGCACGGTTATGATGGGCAGTGGTCACAGGTTCCCTCGATTTCGCTTGATTTTTAATGTGACACAGGGCAATTTAGCTGTATCAACAGTTCAGACGGCTTCCGGAGGCAGTTTCAATGATCTTCAAACGGAACATTTTCAGCAAGGTTCTCTCCAATGGTCTCAAGGCCGACTTCGCCCTGGTGAAAAATGAAGAGTATTTTCAGGCAGCCCTCTACGTCGACGGCCGCCTCATCCCCGCTGATGCCCGTCAGGTCCTCTTCCGCAACG
>CAZSTJ010000303.1:0-3324 GCA_964609805.1 uncultured Geobacter sp.
GGTCATCTCCAGCATGGGGGCCGCCAACAAACTTGATCCAACCAAGATTCAGGTGGACGACATCTCGGCCACCCGCAACTGCCACATGGCACGCAGCATGCGCAAGATCCTCCGCAGAAGCGGAATTGCGTCCGGAGTACAGGTCGTCTATTCCACCGAAGAGCACCGCGAGCTGGATCCTTCTTCAACCGCCTGCGGCACAGACTGCATCTGCCCCAACCGGGAGGAGCAGACCTTTCGCTGCGAGCATCGCCGGGTCATTCTGGGGAGCATCTCCTACCTGCCATCGATCTTCGGGCTGACCATGGCAGGGGTTGTCATCAACGATTTATTGAAGCAACTGCCCGCCGCGCAGTCAGCTGATTAAACTTTTCACGGTAACTCGTGCTGTTTTATGTTGACAAGCCCAAGAAACAAAAGGTAACTTCATTTTCACCTCAAGCAGTCACCCTGAAATTCGAGCAGAAATCCCTGATTCATTCATACATGTGCTGCGCTATCCGGCCTCGTTACAATCCATAAGCAGGGAATTTCCAGCAGGCCCCTCTACATCGCCCCTAAAGGTAATTTTCGAGAACCATGCCCAAAAAAACTAATCACGATCAGAGTGCAATCCGACAGGAAAAACTTCACGCAGGAGAACAGATGAATTTACAGGAGCTTAAAGGCAAGAAAATCAGCGAACTCAATACGATTGCGCGTGATCTCAATATCGAAGGCGCATCCAGCCTGCGCAAACAGGATCTGATCTTTGCCATCCTCAATGCCCAGACCGAACAGAACGGCTCGATTTTCGGCGAAGGCGTTCTTGAAACCCTGCAGGACGGGTTCGGTTTCTTGCGGGCCACCGACTACAACTATCTGCCCGGCCCCGATGACATCTACGTTTCTCCCAGCCAGATCCGGCGCTTTAATCTGCGCACCGGCGACACCGTTTCCGGACAGATCCGCCCCCCCAAGGAAGGCGAGCGCTATTTTGCACTGCTGAAGGTTGAATCGATCAACCACGAAGCTCCCGAAATAGCCCGCGACAAGATCCTGTTCGACAACCTGACTCCGCTCTACCCGCAAGAGAAGCTCACGCTCGAAACAACCCCCGACAATATGCCGATGCGCGTGATCGAACTGGTGGCTCCAATCGGCAAGGGGCAGCGCGGTTTGATCGTGGCCCCGCCCCGCACCGGTAAAACCGTACTGATCCAGAACATTGCCAACTCGATCGCCGCCAATCACCCCGAAGTGTATCTGATCGTTCTTCTGATCGACGAGCGCCCGGAGGAGGTGACCGACATGCAGCGCTCGGTCAACGGCGAGGTCGTGTCGTCCACCTTCGACGAGCCGGCGACCCGCCACGTCCAGGTGGCCGAGATGGTCATCGAAAAGGCCAAGCGCCTGGTGGAGCACAAGCGTGACGTTGTCATCCTGCTGGACTCCATCACCCGACTGGCGCGTGCCTACAACACGGTCATCCCGCCATCCGGCAAGATCCTCTCCGGTGGTGTCGATTCCAACGCCCTGCACAAGCCCAAGCGTTTCTTCGGCGCGGCCCGCAATATCGAAGAAGGTGGCTCTCTGACCATTATCGCCACGGCCCTGGTGGATACCGGCAGCAAGATGGACGACGTCATCTTTGAAGAGTTCAAGGGGACCGGCAACATGGAGCTGCACCTTGACCGGAAGCTGATCGAGAAGCGCACCTTCCCGGCCATCGACATCAACAAGTCCGGTACCCGCAAGGAAGAGCTGCTGATCGACAGGAGCGCCCTCAACCGCATCTGGATCCTGCGCAAGGTACTCCACCCCATGAACGTCATCGACAGCATGGAATTCCTGCTGGACAAGCTTTCTGAAACCAAATCGAATCAGGAGTTTCTGGATTCCATGTCCAAGTAAGGAGCCTGGCTTCTTCGCCCTGGCGTCGTAAGTCTTCACAATCTGTCGTGCGACGTAGCGCTGCTACGCCTCCTCCCGATTGCTCGACAGCCTTGCCAGGACAAAAAATCACGGCTCCTGAGGAAATTGTATCTGAAAAAAAGGGTTGCAAAAAAATATTCGAATCGTTACGATTACACTTTCCAGCAATTATCCATGAACATTTTACGTGCTGTATCGATTAGAAGGAGGAAGAAGATGAGAGAAGGAATCCACCCGATGTATAACGATGTGACCGTTAAGTGCCTGTGCGGCAACACGTTCCAGACCCGTTCAACCCTCAAGGAAATCAACACCGAGATCTGCTCGGCCTGCCACCCGTTCTTCACCGGCAAGCAGAAGCTTATGGACACCGCCGGTCGCGTCGAGCGCTTCAAGAAACGTTACGGCCAGATTTAGCACACCATCGGTTTACCGCTCGAAGGGGGCTTTGTCACACGACAAAACCCCCTTTTTGTATCCTGACGGTCGGGAGGGACTGACGTGAATGTGACCCTGCTTGAACATACCCCCAATCCGGAGCGTACCGTGGCGCTGGCTGCCCGGCTCTGCTACTCGCCGGTTTCCATCGGGGAATTGCGGGAAAAGCTGGAATCAGCGGATATCGAGAAGTTTCTGGACAAGATCATGTCTCTGGGACATCACTCGGTCCTGGAGCATGTCTCCTTTACCTTCGGCATCGAAGGGATCTCGCGGGTGACGACCCACCAGCTGGTACGGCACCGCATCGCCTCCTTCTCCCAGCAGTCCCAACGCTATGTGTCCCACAAGGACAATTTTGCCTCCATTGTGCCGGACAGCATTTCTGAAAATGACGAGGCCAGCCGGATCTTCGACGAGATGTCCGCCACCGTCCACACGGCCTATGCCCGGCTGGTGGAGATGGGGATTCCCCCCGAGGATGCCCGCTATATCCTCCCCAATTCCACCGAGACCAAGATAATCATGACCATGAATGCCCGGGAACTGCTGCATTTCTTTGAATTGCGCTGCTGCGAGCGGGCCCAGTGGGAGATCCGCCGCATGAGCGTCGAAATGTTGCGCCTGGTCAGACGGATCGCCCCGGTCATCTTCCGTGCCGCCGGCCCTGGTTGCGTAGCCGGCCCCTGTCCGGAAGGGCAGTTCTGCTGCGGCAAAACGGCCGAGATACGGGAATTTTTCAAGAATCTGGATTGACACCTGAATCACAAAAGCTTGTTACAGGGATGAACAGGATTAACGGGATACTTCATTAAATCTAGATCCTGAATTTAGCCAAAAGATTTCATCCCGTGTATCCCGTTCATCCCTGTAAACAGATCAGTTCCTGCTTTTGTTGTAGATAGATATAAAAGGGGTTATATGAGCAAAATTCATGTGGGCGGACAGGCGGTTATCGAAGGGGTCATGATG
>CAZSTJ010000304.1:0-3317 GCA_964609805.1 uncultured Geobacter sp.
GCCCAGCAGGGTGATTGCCCCGACAACTTTTCCGGCGTAATCCTTGATGGCAACCGCCACGGCACATATTCCTTCGCCGAGCCCGCCCACATCTACCGCAACACCGGCCTGACGGATGTCGTTTAACTCGGTTTCCAGTTTCTTCACATCAGGGATGCCGGCAACGTTGGACCGACGCTTGCCGAGGCGTTCGATCATGTCTGTGGAACTCATCGCCTTAATGGCTTTACCGGCCGCATTGGTGAAAAACGGGAATCGCCGGCCGACCATGGTGGCGGTCTTGATCTGTTGAAACGAATCCACCATATCGAGAAAGAGCACTTCGTCGTTATTCATGACGGTGATGTAAACCGCTTCATCATGCTTTCTTGCCAGCTCTTCAAGGACCGGGTGTGCCAACCTGATCAGGCTGGCGCTGTTTAGGATGTGCTGTGCCATTTCATAGGCATAGAGTCCAACGCGGTAGGTGCCGGTTGCATCGTCGCGTTCCACAAGCCCTTTGTCCTCAAGCGTTGCCAGCAAGCGGAACGTCTTGTTTCTGCTGAGGTCCAGCTTCTTTGAGAGAAGCGGGATGGTTGCCACCGAATCTTCCGCCGCCAAGGCCTCCAGAAGATCAAATGCCTTTAGAACGGATTGGACGGAATATGTACCTCTTTCTTTGTCCATGCTCACTCCGCGACATTTATTTCTGTATACGGTGATACATCCGTTTTAAAATAATGACATCGTATTTGTTGTTTTTGTAATACAATGTTTTAAATACGTCAAGATTTTTTTTGTTCAAAAGATATTGTGTATAAAATACTAGCAAATTCGAATATTTAAAAACAAATTGCAGAGAATTAAAAATTATATCAGGACGTTTTTTGAATAATAACCGGTGTTTTATTTACAGTTGTTTTGGTATGAAATGCCCTCATGGCTTATGTTCGTATGGAAAGAACCAGGGGTGAGTGGCTTGGTTGGCATGTAATAACATATCGAAATTAAAGGGTTTAATAGTTGGTGTGCCGATGCGGGAGGACGTCGCTTCATTTCTGCAATCCTCGTTTGAAAAGTGCATAGTGGTCCGGGCTAGTGTGCGAGCGGGTGCCATAACAGCTTAATCCAAAAAAACTATTGCGGGCAGAACTCCTTCGCTATTACTATCCCCATTAATTACCTGGCCACGGGCGGGGTCAACAGAGGGTGTTCGCATGCTGGCTCCGGTTTTTGCGACCCGTTCATGGGCCATGCCTTCCGACATACAAGTGAGAAATCATGACGTTTTCCCGTAAAATTATTCTGGTGATCGTAAGCACCTTCATTGGGTTGGTGTTTATTGTCGCGGGCCTCTCAGATGTAATTCTGCTCTCAAGTTATCGCCAGCTTGAGGCAAAGAACATTCTTGGGCATGTCCAGCAGGTTTACAATCTCTTGCAGAGCCGGTTGGAACAGAATGATGTCACCGCACGTGATCTGGCGCTCGATGTCAGTGAACGATTGATGAAGGGGGGACGGATCCCGGAGGTGGCTCAACGGTATTTCAGTGAAATAAACCTCAAACTGCATCAGATTGACTTTGCTGCTGTCTATGCACCCGACGGCACGCTGGAGATTGCGAAGAAGATAGACTGCGAGACCGGCGTCTATTGTCCGATTGATGCCGCCCAACAACGCTCGATGGATGCCCTTGTTACCGGTCTCAGTAAAGGGGGGAGGGGGATCTACAGCGGAGTTGTTGAGATTGGCGGCCTACCCTGCATGGTTTCCTTGAAACCGCTCTCTGCGGCCTCGGGTACTGGGCGGGGTACACTCTTGGTGGGATGTTTTCTGGATCAGTTTGAGTTTGACAAGATTGCCAGGTTGACCGGGTTCGAGGTTGGATTGATCCGGGTAGATGCACCGGAAATCCCTCCTGACGTTGTCAAGGCCCATGCCGAGCTGACAAAGTCCGGAGGGTTTTTTTCCCATGTTATTGATGAACTGGATGTTGCGGGCTATGCCCATCTCAAGGAAATTTATGGACAGCCCAGCTATATAGTCAAGATCGTTGACAAACGGTCCATGTTTCAGCAGGCAAAAAAAACCATATATTATATCCTGCTGGTCCTTGTTGTCTGTGGTGCGGTGTTCTGCGGTGTCATGCTGCTATTCATCAGAGGAGCTGTACTCAAACGCCTTGCCGCATTGAGCGGGACGGTCGGCGAGATAAGCCGTCGTCAGGATATGTCGGCCCGCATAGAAAATAAAGGCGAGGACGAACTTGATGATCTGGCGGTGTCAATCAACAGCATGCTCTCCTCTCTGGAGGATGCCGAACAGGCCCTCAAGGAGAGTGAAGAGCGGTATCGCTCCCTTTTCGAAAAGGCCCCCGATTCCATTATAATCATCGGAACCGAAGGGGATGAAGCGGGTCGGATCGTTGCCGCCAATCAGGCCGCTGCATCCCAGCACGGCTACAGCATAGAGGAACTCTGTTCGCTCAGGATCTACGATCTCAACACACCAGAGTCGAATTCGATTGCCATGGGAATTATGAGTCGTATCGTTGCCGGAGAGTGGGTAACGTTTGAACTGTGGCATTTCCGGAAGGACGGCTCACAGTTCCCCATCGAGGTACATGCAGGACCGTTCAGGATTCAGGGCCGTAACTATGTGCTCGGCTTTGACCGGGATATAACCGCCCGTAAACTTGCCGAAGAGAGCGACCGGATGTATCTGGAGCAGATACGTCATCTGAATGAAGAACTGGGGCGACAGGCCTCCGAGCTGGCGCTTGCCAATCAGGAGCTGGAAGCCTTCAACTATTCTGTCTCCCATGACATGCGGGGGCCCTTGACACGAATTTCCGGCTATTGCCAGTTGATGCTCGACGATACTGGCACCCTTGATCCCCAGACCCGGACATATCTGTCAAGAATATACGAATCAAGCTGCTGGCTGGACGAGATGATCGAAGCTATGCTCAAACTGGCACAGCTGGCCCGCGCCGGGTTTGTTCCGGAAGAGGTAAATCTTTCTCGATTGTGCGAAGAGCAGCTCATGAATCTGAAATGTTCTGCTCCGGAACGGAGCGTAGAATCCGTAATCGCCCCCGGGATCCTCGTACAGGGTGATAGAAGCCTTCTGAAAATCATGATCTGCAACCTCCTCAACAATGCCTGGAAATACAGTTCCAGGACTCCTGAAGCGCGGATCGAATTCGGCCTCTCCGAAGGGGGGGATGGGGGCGCTATCTATTTTGTCCGCGATAATGGCATTGGCTTTGACATGAATGATTCGGACAAGATGTTCAGGGTGTTTACCCGGCTCCACGACCCTACCCAGTACAGCGG
>CAZSTJ010000305.1:0-3309 GCA_964609805.1 uncultured Geobacter sp.
GGTCTTGGTGAAGACCAGACCGAGGCAGTTGGTCATGCCGGAGGCGTTCATGACATAGGCCAGACCGAGCACCGAGGCCACGGTCAGGGCCGGGAAGCGCATATCCACCAAGGTCTTGCCCAACAGGCGGAAGGTATCACCCATCCCCACGCCGCAGAGGAGGGCCGAGATGAAGGCAGCGATCAGGATGGCGGTACCGGCGGCAGACCAGAAGTTGAACTTGTACTTGGCGCCGATCTTGGTCGGCAACTGGTCGGTCAACGCCTTGACCAGCGGCTTGAACTGATCCTTGGCGGTCACTTTGTTTTTTTCCAGATCGTCCTTCACCAGCTTCTGCAGGTCGCCCGATTTCTTGGCGATGGCACCGAAGGCGGTATTGCGCTCATCGGTCAGCACGGCGCCCTTGCCGGCCAGCCCCTGCTCCACCGGGGCAATCTTATCTTCCAGCACCTTCAGTTCGTTCAGCATGGCGATGGCGCCGGCCAGTTTCGGCTCGGTCGCCGGCAGTGCTGCCAGCAGCTTGTCGGCCTCGGCGTACACAGCGGCAGCCTTCTTGATGCCGTCCTCCGGCTTGGATACCTTCTTGACGATGGCGTTGTGCAGGCCGCTTACCTCGAACTCGACGGTCTTGGTGTCCAGCACCGCCTTGATGGAAGGGATGCCCCAGAGAAGGACCATCACGGTCAGGGCCAGGTAGGGGGACCAGGCGCGGATAACCTCGCTGGCGGTGTAGTGATGGGCGGTGGCGGTGCCGCTGCTTTCGGTTTCATGGTCGAAGACATAGTTCTCTTTGGGCTGCCACACCTTGAGCAGCAGCACCAGTGCGACGATGGAGGCCAGGGAGGCGGTCACGTCCGGCAGGTAGGGACCGAGGTAGCTGGCCGTCGCCCACTGGGCCACGGCGAAGGTCACACCGCAGACGATGACCGCCGGCAGCACTTCAATGGCCTTCTTGAAACCGACCATGATCAGGATGACGTAGAACGGGATGAACACCGAGATGATCGGCAGCTGGCGGCCGACCATGGTGGAGAGTTTCATCATGCCGTCATCACCGTACCCCATGACGCCGGCCAGGGCCACCACCGGGATCCCGATGGCACCGAAAGCCACCGGCGCGGTGTTGGCAATCAGACAGACACCGGCGGCATAGAGGGGACGGAAGCCGAGACCCACCAGGGTGGCACCGGCGATGGCCACCGGGGTGCCGAAACCGGCGGCACCTTCGATGAAGGCGCCGAAGCAGAAGGCGATCAGCAGCGCCTGGATGCGGCGGTCACCGGTCACACCGGCCAGGGAGGCGCGGATGATCTCGAACTGCCCCCCCTTGACGGTGATGTTATAGAGAAAGAGGGTGGTGATGACGATATAGAAGACCGGGAAGAGGCCGAAACCGGCCCCCTGAACAAAGGCCAGCCCGGCCAGTTTGGCCGGCATGCCCCAGACGGTAACGGCGATGGCCAGGGCCGAGGCGACGGCCAGCGGACCGGCCTTGTGGGCCTTCATCTTCAGGACGGCCAGACAGATAAAGATGACCACCAGCGGGATTGCGGCCACCAGGGCCGAGGTACCGAGACTGCCTGCTACCGGGGTGTAGGTTTGGATCCAGGGCATGACGAGTGCTCCTTTCTGATTGCAGAGAAATATATGGCGGCGAGAGGGAATAAAATCAGGTTTTGTAAATTTGTATTACCAATTAATCAATTTTTCAAAACCTGTCAATAGATATTTTGACAACACTATAAATTGCTGTTGACAAAGGATAATTTTATACAATAGGCTGACAGGTAAGTTGGCTTTACAAATTGTAAACACTTGACCCCACTCCGGGATCAACCAACCCCGATAAAACAGGGGTGTGATATAATAAAACAATTTTCCGATTCGCCGTCACTGCTGTCAGGGAGGTACATGATATGTACGAACAGTTCAAAACAAGGGCGGAAGGGGTCAGCGCCGAGGTTCACCGTTACGCGACTAAGAGAGAGGCGCAAGAGTTCATTGCCGATTTTCTCCGCCGGGAAGGGGTGGCCGATGCACCGCAGTCCTACGCCCTCTGGGCGACCTGCCCGTTTCTGGACGGGTTCGACCGGAGCACCTTACGAGAGATTGCCGGCCTGAAGTTCACCGTCACCCGTGAGCTGGCGGCGCAGGCCCGGTTCGGCATCAGCCAGGTCCAGTGGGCCCTGGTGGACACCGGCACCCTGGTGCAGGATTCCGCCGCAGTTGAGCAGCGGCTGGTATCGTCGCTGACCGATATCCATATCGCCATCGTGCCGACCGGTGCCATCCTGCCGGACATGCCTGCCCTGCTGGAGCGGCTGCGTCCGGAGCAGAGCAACTACATCGCCATGATCACCGGCCCGAGCCGCACCGCCGACATCGAGCGGGTACTGACCATCGGTGTCCACGGCCCGGAGCGGCTGATAATCGTCTTTTGTGATGAATTGAATTGAAAAGCATTCCTCACGCAACGCCGCAACGACGCGACGAGAAGCAAGGCGGGCAGGATTGATAAACATAATCGGTGTGTTATCAATCGTTACAGCTTTGATGGTCATTTGAATTTGAAAGCATGCAAGCCGCTTTGATTAGTAAACAATACACAGGATGGCAATGATTCGTTGTTTCAAACAGTCTTGCGTTGCGTCGTAGCGTCGTTGCGTGAGGCAGGTTTTCAGATTGTAGGCCGGATCAAGCGAAGCGGATCCGGAATGCCACCGAAAAGCTGGTTCCGCTTTGCTTGAACCAGCCTACTACTATGCCAATAGATTTTGTTTCCTCTGTGTCTCTGTGACTCAGTGGCAAAAGCTTTTTTCAGGAGATACCCCATGGCACAAGACTTTAAAGAATCCATCCACAAGGCGGTCAACAACGCCAACCTGACCGGGGCGCTGGGCAAGTTCTCCGAGGCATACAAGGTCAACCGGGCCAAGGCCTACGAGGGAATCGACTTCGAGGAACTGCGGAGCACGATTGCCGACCTGAAGGCCCATGCAGCCGCCAACCAGGAGCGGGTGGCCGAGGAGTTCGCCCGCAATGCCCGGGCCCGGGGGACCAAGGTCTTCCGCACCAGCAGCCCGGCCGAAGTGCGGGACTACATCCTGCGGGTGGCGCAGGAGAACGGCGTCACGAGCGTCGTCAAGTCCAAGTCCATGGCCACGGAGGAGATCCACCTCAACCCCTACCTGGAGGCCAACGGCATCGCCGTCGGGGAGACCGACCTGGGGGAATGGATCATCCAGCTGGCGGGGCAGACCCCGTCCCACATGGTCATGCCGGCCATCCACATGACCAAGGAGGAGGTCT
>CAZSTJ010000306.1:0-3266 GCA_964609805.1 uncultured Geobacter sp.
ACGCCGCACCGGACGACCTGATCCTGATCTGCGGCTCCCTCTTTACCGTGGGGGAGGCCAAAGCTTGGCTGTCGGGAACGGAATTCGAAGGGATCAGAGGATAGGACCCGCATCATCAATGAGACTGATTATTGCCTGCATACTCACCTCCTGCCTGCTCCTACTGTCGGGGATGCCCGCGTTCTGCTCAGCCACAGCAACCGGCAGCGACGGCCTGCGCATCAAGGCCGACAGCATGGCCCACAACCAGACTGACGACGTCATCACCGCCACCGGGGCGGTAGTCATGGAGTGGCAGGGTGCGGTCCTCTCCTGCGACCGGGCAACCTACGACCGTACCAGCCAGACCCTGACCGCCGTGGGAAATATCGTCATCGTCAAGGGGGAAGACCGGGTTACCGGCGAATCCCTCACCCTCGACCTGGCAACCGGCCGCGGTGAACTGGCGAAGGGGAAGGTCTTCCTCAAACAGAACAACATGCGCATGGCGGGCGATACCATCAGCCGTACCGCTGAGGAGGAGTATGCCGCCACCCGGGGAAACTACACCACCTGTGACGCGGAGGTTCCCTCCTGGAAATTCGGCGCCGACGAACTGGAGATGACCCTTGACCAGTACGGCTCGGCAAAGCATGTGGTCTTCTATATCAAGGACATCCCGGTCTTCTACTTCCCCTACGCCGTCTTCCCGGTCAAGCGCGACCGCCAGTCCGGCTTCCTTTTTCCCCGTTTCGGCTGGTCCAACAAGAAGGGGGTCGAGGCGGACATCTTCTACTACTGGGCCATCTCTCCCAGCCAGGAAGCGACGCTGGACCTGGATATCCAGAGCCGACGCGGGGTTGGCACCGGCCTCGACTACCGCTACCTCCGCTCACGCACCAGCCAGGGGGCTCTGGGTGGGTACCTGATCTACGATACCAACCAGGAGCGACTGCGTGGCATCCTTGCCCAGAGCCACCGGGAGACCTTTGGCAAGGACATGAGCCTGCGGACGTCGGTCAACATGACCACCGATCGAACCTTCCTGAGCGAGTACGGAGAAAAGAGCGGGGATTACAACCGCCAGTCCAACGACAGCACCGTCAACTTCCTGAAGACCTGGCAGCAGTACGCCCTGTCGGCCAACCTCCGCTACACCCAGGACTATTACGCCGCCAGCAACAGCAGCACCCTGCAGACACTCCCGGAGATATCCCTGGCGGCGGTACGCCAGCAGATCCCCTTCGTCCCCCTCTATTTCGACCTGGACAGCAGTGCCGTCAACTATTACCGCGAAAGCGGCGTCAGGGGACAGCGACTGTACGGCTTCCCGCGCCTGACACTGGTGACTGGCCTCCCCGGCTATCTGCACCTGTCCGCCTACGGCGGTCTCCATCTGCGGGGCTACCTCAGCGACAACGCACCGGCGGGAAGCAGTGTCAAGGGGAGCGACGGCACAATCCTCCCCGAAACCGGCGTCCGGCTCGGCACCTCCGTCAGCAGGGTCTACGACATCGGGGGAACCTACCTGCGAAAACTTCGGCATGAATTGGTTCCGGAGATCAGCTACCTTTACATCCCCGCCCAGGATCAGACCAGACTGCCGTCCTATGACAGCCTCGACCGGATCGTACATCAGAGCATTCTGGGCTGGTCCCTGACCAGCATGATCGGCGGTAGGTTCCGGACTGGAGAAACGGACGAATACCGCGACCTGATGCGGATCAGACTCACCCAGGGTTACAGCCTGCACGGCACCAGGCGCGACCTGCTGACGACCGTTGATGCGGGACGCCCCTGGACCGACCTGATCCTGGAATCGGAGACCTGGCTCCATCCCCGGGCCAGGCTGACCATGGACGGCCGCTACAACGTGTATGACGGGCAGATCTCCAGCGCGGCTCCCGGCATCGAAGTCGATGACAAACAGGGGAACAGCGCCGCCCTTTCCTATCGGATGGCACGCCACGATGTGGAGTTCCTGGAAGGGCGTCTCACGACGAAATTGCTCAATCCCCTGACCCTCGGCTACGGCACCCGTTACTCCTTTGACAGCCATAACTTCCTTGAATCGGTCTATTCCGTCGAATACCGCCATCAGTGCTGGAGCGTCATCTTCGCCTATCGGGACCGGCGCGGCCCCAATGCCAGTCAGGGGTTCAACGTCAGCTTCAATCTCTTTGGCGCCTTCGGTTCCGGTTCTTCTTCCGCTGTCGGCCTGACCAACCGATAACGGTCCTTCTGCTGGATAAAAAAACGGGACACCCACATCGGATGTCCCGTTCTCATTACTGCCTGTCTTTTACAGAAGTTATTTCTTGCAGATCCCGATGGAGCCCTTTCCGCACACTTTCCCGTCTACCCAGGTCGCATCCTGCAGATCCGCACCGCTGAAGTCCGCTTCAATGATCGTGGCATGATCCAACGTTGCGCCATGCAGGTTAGTGTTGCGAAAGTCAACCTTCTCGCAACTCGCATCCTCCAGCACCGCATCCTCCAGGTTCGCCCCCATCAGGTTGGCACCCATCAGATTGGCCCCCTCCAGGTTTACCCCCGAAAGGTCCGTACTTTTCAGGTCAGCAGAGCGCAAATCACACCCCTGACATTTTTTTGTCTGTTTGAGCCGGTCCAGGTCTTCCGGCACAAAGGCTTCTGCCGTCGAGAACCGGAGAACGGCAAGGCATATCGTGACGATCATCGAGAGGGGGAACAGTTGCCGCGACAATACACATTTCATATCACGCCTCCCGCGATTCTATTTGGTAACCTTAGCGTCTTCGATGATGACGTTGTACTTGTAACCGGCGCCGAAGTCCTTGTCCTTGATCAGGGTGCCGTTGATTGTGACCACATCACCCACATCAGCCATGTCGCTGGCTGAGGTGCATACCAGGTTGTGGGTCTTCTTCTTTTCCGAACCGGTACCGTCCTGAATATGAATCCAGGTCTTGTTCATGATCCCGACCGAAACCTTTACCACCTGGCCACGCACGACAATCTTCTTCTTGTTGAGCTTGGCGCTGTTCTTGTATGCCTCTTCCACCGTGACCGCATTGGTGCCGGTTGCCTTGGGGACCGAGATCTTCTTCCCCTTGTCGGCAGTTGCCCCTTGGCTCCCCGGGGAAACCCCCTGCCCCTTGCTCGGATCGATAACGGAGCCCTTTTCACCGCCGGAGGCAACCCCCTCAGCGAAGATGATGGAGTCAAATGTGCGCTTGAGAGCCCTGCTTTCAAACTTGCCCATATTGGCGCCGGGGAGGAAGGTCATGTCGGCGCCCACCTTGACC
>CAZSTJ010000307.1:0-3252 GCA_964609805.1 uncultured Geobacter sp.
CCATCGGCACGCCACGGGCCGCAACACGCAGGTCAACTTCGCTGGTGAAGTAGGCCCCGCTGACGCTGTGCAACTGGTTGGCGTGGGACACACCGGGGAGAAACAATGACAGCAGGGCGATGGTAACAATTATTGTTCTACTCATTATCACGCGACGATACTCCTTTATCATTACATTTCAGATGGTTGCTTTGACCCACCCCATCACTACGGATCGCAGGGACGGTTGGGATTGCACCTGAGCTTATAGCCGATCCCGAGGTCGATCGACTTGACACCCTTCGAAGGATTCGCCAGATACACCGTACCATCCCGTTCGATAACCGCCTGGCTGCCGTCAAGTCTGATCATGACCGGTGTCCCGTCGGCATTGTATTCGCCGCTCGGCAACTGGACAATCTTGTTCAGCACCCGGGGGTCGGCTGGGTTGCGGACATCGATGACATAGACGCCGTCAAGCGCCGGCGCCACAGCCAGCCCCAAGGCCGGGTTGATGGTGATATCCCTGGCGACCATGGCGGGAATCGAATCATCCTGGTTCAGGACCGGCCGGCCAACCTTGGGATTGGTAGGATCACTCAAATCGACAATCCGTATTCCGCCTGCCGGAAGGCCGGCCACGGCCAGATCCATCATCTTCAAGGAACCGGTGGCTGGGTCGCGGTAGGAGAAATCGGCGGCAGCCGCAACCGCTCCGAAACGGAGTTTGGCCTTGGGCGTTGTGGCACTGTCGGGATCCTCCAGCAGGGTTGCACCCCCCAGGAGGCCGGGCAGGGCCGGGAACGAAAGGTCGAGGGTCTGAAGGTGGCCGCTGGTGGTCGTCATGACAGCAGCACCGGGACGATACGGTATAAAGAACATTGGCGAACCGAACCCTTGCCCGACCGTGTCATAGGCGCCGACTATGGTGCTGCCGTCGCTGCTCCGGCCGGCAGCTTGCTGCGCCAGGGCCGCCTTGATATCAACGACCTGAACTCCGACGGCGACCGTACAGACATAGGCGTAATCATTCTGTAACGACACCCGCATCGGGATACCGGACATGGCCTCGGCCAGCTTCTCCCGCCCGACTACCCTCGGTGCCGCCGGATTGGCCAGTGAATAGAAGCGTACATACCCGTAATGATAATCGGGAACCCCCAGGTTGAAATTGTCGGTCATGGCCAGCATCCTGTTCTGCTGGTCTACCGCCAGGTTGCGATAGTCGAAATCATGGGGAAACTTGAAGTCGGCGGACGGAACCCCTAGGTCGGGACGGGGCCAGACCAGTTTCATATCGCCGGGGGTGGAAATATCGACGACCCTCCAGCCATCGGTACCCGCCGCAACATAGGCGTATTTTTTACCGCTGTCGGCATCGGCATAGTAGTCGATGTCCCTCGCGGCGAAGCCGGTTCCATCGAGTTCCGCGGCACCGGGCGTCCGTGTGGTAAACTGCCAACTGAACGGCTCAAGTCTGAGCGGCGCCCCCGAGGCGCTCAGATTGCCACCCCTGTCTTCTATGTTTCCCGAGAGGGCTGCCTTGTAGCGATGACCATAGGCAAGGTTGCCGTTTGGCACCAAAACCGCCTTCATTCGCCCTTTGATCACGTCAATCCTGACCTTCGCCGGAACCGCTCTGTTGGCGGTGACATCGAACAGGGTGAAGGTGGTCTCGTTGACCCCCGTGACCGCCTCGCTGAAATAAGCCGTGACCGTCGTATCGATCATAACGCCGGTTTCATCCTTGCCGGGAACGGGCAGATCGACCCGCGGCGCACCTTCCAGGCTGATGGGGGCCTCCCCGGCCCTGATCACGCGAATGTCCAGGGACTTACTGCTCAAATTCCCCGCCACATCCCGGGCATCGACAATAATCCGGAACAGCCCCGGTTCAATGGGTTTGAAGGTCTGGCGGGTTCTGCCGGAGAAATCAATGCCGAAATCCGGCGGGTAGGTATACCGCATCAGACTGCCTATGCTCACGACCGCCGGCGTGCCGAGGGTGAGCGGCACCAACCGGGTGCCGCCATCTATCTCAGCCACGAATTCCACGGACAGGTTGGCGGTCCCCATGGCCTTATCGGTCACGACAATTGATACGGACAGTTCGGTACCGACCGTCGCCACACCGCTCCCGTAGGAGGCGCCCGGTGCCTGCCCCGGTTGCACCGCAGCGGTGATGGCAATCACCGGCGGATCCTTATCCGGGGGAATCGTCCCTTTCTCAGCCAGCTTGAAGTTGATGTTCTCGATGTTGCGGTTCATGACCCCGTCGGCAGTGACATACCCGGTGACCGTTTCACGCCGCATGGTCTGGGGATGAATAGCCGTCACCTTGTACTCAAGGTCCGTCAAGCCGACATTACCGTACAATGTGGTAAATCCGGCGTAGAACCCGTTAATATTCGCATAGGAGACAAAATTCCACGCGGCCGGGGTGCGAATGACCGCACGCGGTACCGCCCGATCATACCGGTACACCAGGTTGCCGGCTGCATCCCTGGTCGGCGTCTCAACGGTTCCAGCCGGAGCGGCCTGGTACCCGGGCAGGTCGTTCATCTCCTGGTAGGTATAGCCGGAAACTATCCCGATGGTAACCTCGGGGAAGGCGGTAAAGACATAGCTGCCGATACCGGTGATGCCGTCGAACGGCGGGCTGGCGGTGGTGATGCGGCCGCCCACGATCTTGGTGCTGTCGATGATCTCATAAACCTGCTCTACCGTTCCGTCGGCATTGGTGAACTCGCTCGGGCGGGTGACGAACACCGGAGTGGCGGGATTGAACCCGGCAGGCACCGGAATGGAGAGGTGGACCTCCTTTTGGAAGCCGATCCCCCCGGTGTCGATGTTCAGGGCCGACAGGAAAGCGCCGGGACCGGGAACCGGGGTCGGCAGGTTGGCTTCCTGGACAGCCGTAACCTTGATTACGGCCGGACCTGACAACGCACCCTCTGGGATGTCGAGGACACTCCCACCCTCCCCTTCCACCGTGCCACCCTTGGCCGAAACAAGGTAGCTGCCGTCGGGGCTTTTGAAGGTGATGTAGCTGACCGTGGTCTGGTTGCCGGAATAATCCATCAGCACAACCTTGATCTCATCCCCCACCTGCCCCCGCACCCTGCCGGTGAAGGAACCGTTGGAGGCCGGCTTGACGCTGCTGATCTCGCCGGTGGTGTCGTTGATCAGCAGTACGGTATTCGCCGGGTCGGCGCTCCCTTGGGTGCCGGTGACGGTGATGTAGCCATCGGCGTCCGGGAAGGTGCCGGAGAT
>CAZSTJ010000308.1:0-3240 GCA_964609805.1 uncultured Geobacter sp.
GCCGTACACCTGATTTCGAGTCAGGCACCATCGACCACTCGGACACCTCTCCGTTGGTCCCGTTCAGCGGGAAAGACCTTATACCCCATTCCGGGGAGAAATTCAAGTCCGGGATTCGTTCTGTCCCTTCAGCGGAACTTCAGTCGGGCAAACATGATTCCCAGATATTTGTTCAGGGGATTGGAGCGGGAAAGAAAGGGGAGAACCGGTGGCTTGCGTGTGCCGAGGGTCTGCAGGGATTTTTCGATGTCCGGGCTGCCACCGTGCAGCATCCCTTCGCGCAGTGCCTGTATGGCCTGGTAATTGTCCGCGGCAATCTGGTGGACCTTGCTCAGATAGTAGTAATGCTCGGGGTTGCCGGGGTCGTGTTCCATGGAACTGCGACAGAGTTCAAAGGCCCGGGTGAGATGGCCTCGCTCCTTGGCGATGCAGTAGCCGAGGCGGGAATGCCAATAGGGATTGTTCCAGATCTTCAGGGCTGATTCCAGGCAGGCGAGGGCCGCCAGCACGTTGCCTCGCGCCAGTTCTACCTCCGCCTTTTCAAAATCCTTTTGGGCCAGTGCCGCGCTGAGCGGATCCATTCAGACCTTTTCCTCGTTTCGATCATGGTGCCGTGATGTAATTCCGCAGGGATTGTGACATGCACCATGCATGCCGGTCAACAGGTTTGCCCCCGGGACGGATTCCAGCGGGGTTGACAATTTTCCTTCATTTTCAATGGAGTTGAACATTTTCACGATGTTGGTCGTAGCTTCGTCTGCCAATTGATCGAGCGTACTTCTCATGAGATTTCCGCTGCAGGGGTGTCGCCATTCCGCTATCCTTCCGAAAATGTCGGTCTTTTTACTGGAGGCCAGGGGGTAGAAGAGGTGCTGCTGATCCCGGAAGGGGGCGCCCGCCAGCCGGGCCAGGAGCCTGATGGCCAGCTTCCAGACGGTCCGGTCGTACAGGCTCTGGAAACGGCAGTGAAGGCGCAGGGCATGTTCCAGGACCGGGCGGGGAAGGGTCGTGTCCGGATCGAAGAGCTGCGCCAGGGCGTCCAGCAGATGGGGGTAGGTCGACGAATCTACCAGATCCGCAACGAGCCTCGTCGGGGGGACGAAACCATGCTCCAGAAAATGTACGTCGATTGCTGTTTCGATCCGGTAATGCCCTCCCATGTCATCGGCGCTTGCCTGGGCATAGACGAATGGATGGAATGCCATGTCGACCTGCATATGGGTGATCACTCCCAGCAGGCAGGCCAGGAACGGTGGAGGCAACTCTCCTCGATGGTGCCGTTCTGCCGCGATCAGCGGCCCATAGCTGTTGCCGCCCGTGTCGTGGAACCGATGGGCCAGTGCCAGTGCTGCGGCCGCGTGGGGGCCACGGAAGAGATGCAGGAGGGTGTCGGGCAGGATTGCTCCCGCCAGGTAGATCCGATGGTTCTCCCGGATGATGGTTCCGATCCTGCTGTCGGCAGCCATGCCGTCGCAGGCACGTTGGGCGATGATCCAATGGGTCAGCTCTTTGGGCATGGGGTTACCCGGCTTTCGGCGTGTAGGTCCGGATCAGGCGGCGTTCGTAGAAGAAGCGGACGGTGAGCGGCAGCAGGGCGGCCAGGAAGATCAGGCCGCAACCGAGCCATTCGAGGCGGGTGAGGTGTTCCCCCAGGACCAGCATCCCCGCCACCAGGCTCCAGACCGGGTCGAGGGTGTAGATCAGTCCGGCCCGGGTCGGGGTGACGTAGCGCTGATAGGTGTTCTGTAGGGTGAAGCAGATGACGGTGGGGAAAATGGCACAGTAGACCACCGACATGACCGCCGTGGATGAAACGGTAAAGTGCGGCGCCGGCGCAATCAGGGTGGCCCCACATGCGATGACCGCCACCGTGGCGAACTGCACCAGTGAGATCAGGTAGACGTCGTCATCCTTCAGCACCTTGGAGACGGTGATGATATGGCAGGCGATAAACAGGGCACAGATGGTCGAAACCAGGTCGCCGCGGTTGAAGCCGATGCCGCCGCTGGTGGCCAGCAGCCAGATGCCGGCCACTGCCAGGGCGATCCCCCCCAGGTTGGTCCTGCCGATGCGTTCCTTCCAGATGACCCGCGTCACCAGCGGGATAAAGAGGACAAACAGGTTGTTGAGCACGCCGGCCCGCGAGATGCTGGTCCCCTGTACGCCGAAGACGAAACTCAGGTTGGTGAGCCCCAGGGCGGTGCCGACGATGATCCCCCGGGTGGCGATGGCACGGTTGAACCGCTTCAGGCGGGGTATGCAGAAGGCGAGCATGAGGAGTGTCGCCAGCGTGAAACGGGTAAAGACGAACAGGGGGGGAGGGAACTCCCTGACCCCTATCTTCGTGAAGAGGAAACTGCCCCCCCAGAAGAGGGTGGTCAGCACCAGGTAGAAATAGATGCGCCCCTGGGATGGCTGCTCGGGGGCGGTCACGGTGTGCCTGCCGGGGGATAGTGTATCGCGAGCCAGACCGTTTCCCGGTCAGGTACGGTCCAGGTTACCCGGTGGCGGCAGTGGGCGGGGATGTGCAGGTGGTCTCCCGCCTTCAAGGACATCTCGCCGCTCTCTTCGAAGAGAATGCGCGCCTCGCCGGAAATCAGCATCACCCACTCGTCCCGTTCCTGGTCGTACCATTCCCCCTCCGGCGTGGTCTGGCCGCGGGAAACGATCCGCTCCACACGTATCCCGGGGGTCTCGAGAATGGTCTCAAAGACCTCACCGTCCCGTGCATCGGGGAGGGGAGCATATATGTTGGCGATAGAACTCGGCATCAGGTGCTTTCGGGGCAGGTGTGAGCGCCCGTGGCTGGAAACAGGGATGACGGTGCCGCTACAGCTACGCGGCGGCGGCCGCCAGCATCTCGGCGGCGTGGGCGAGTGCAGAATCGGTGATGGTTTCGCCGGCCAGCAGGCGGGCGATCTCCCGGATGCGTCCCTCACCATCAAGTGGGGTAACGGTCGTGGCGGTGCGGCCGTTCCGAACCTGTTTCTCGATTCGCAGTTGGTGCCGGGCACAGGAGGCAACCTGGGGGAGGTGGGTAATGCAGAGCACCTGCTGACGGTCGGCCACGTTCTTCAGCTTGCGTCCGACCTTTTCCGAGGTCGCGCCGCTGATGCCGGTGTCCACCTCGTCGAAGATCAGGGTCGGTACATCCCCCTCCGGCAGTACCTGCTTGAAGGCCAGCATCAGGCGCGACAGTTCCCCGCCTGAGGCGATCTTTGCCAGGGGGCGGGGCGGTTC
>CAZSTJ010000309.1:0-3168 GCA_964609805.1 uncultured Geobacter sp.
ATTCATTGTGTTCCTCTCGAGTAAGGTTTCAACGCAGAGGCGTTGTACCTGAATAATAATGATTGCCGGACGAAAGTGCAAGGTTGCGGGGAAAAGATTCTGAGAGCGGGACAGGGTGGAGCGCCCGACGGACTCGTCATGGGCGGCGTTGTGACAAAAGGAGGGAGGGTAATGTACAGACCGGCTTAGCTCTGGTCGTCGACCGGAAGGGTGATGGTGAAGACCGTCCCTTCACCAACGGTGCTCCGCACGTCTATCTGACCGCCCAGGTTTTCCACCAGGGTCCGGGTGACAAATAATCCCAGCCCGGTCCCCTCCCCCGGTTTCTTGGTGGTAAAGTAGGGGTCGAAAATTCTGGCCAGTGCCGCCGCCTCGATACCGGGACCGGTATCCGTAACAACCAGACAGACCGTCGCGGGACCGTCCGGGCGTGACTCCACCAGCAGCCGCCCTCCGTCCCCCTCCATTGCCTGCAGGGCGTTCATAATCAGGTTGATCAGGATCTGTTTGAGGACATTGCCGCCAACCCTCACCACCGGCAGACGGTGGTCCAGATCCCGGAGCAGGGTGACACCGCGGCGGGCACCTTCGTATTCGAGGAAGTCGAGTACGAACTCAACCGTCAGGTTCACATCCGCAAGATCGTCACCCTCTTCATGACTGCTGAAATTCAGGATCCCCCGGGTCATCTGGGAGAGCCGCTGTGCCTCGACACTGATCCGTTCAATCATCTCCCGGACCGATTCCGGCACCCCATCCTCCTGGGCAATCATCTGCGACGCAGCCACAATCACCGAAAGCGGTGCATTAAGCTCATGCACGATGCCGGCAGAGATCCTGCCCAGTTCGGCCATCTTCTCGTTATAGGCCAACTGTTTGAGGAGGTCGCCGCCAACGGTGGCGCCTTGATGTCCGGCCAGCACTTCTTTCATGAACACTCCGGCGTGTCGTGAATCACATGCGCCCATCTATGCCCAAAAACAAGGCACAAAGAGGCGCGCCATGCACACAAAGCGGGCAATTACGGATGATTCTGGCAGTTTTTTGCTGTTAAACTATACATATAGCAAATACCGGGCCATCACCAGCCTGCCACGAGACCGGCACGCAACCGGCCGGTACGCCTGCACGAGCCACCTCCCGACGGCAGGAGAAATCACCCCGTGACCGCTGGATCCCTGAAATGCACAAGGCCGCTGACATCCAGATGATATCAGCGGCCTTGGTACTGCCTGTCTGTTCAGCAGGTTTTACATATTGTAGCCGGACTCTGAATGCTGTGTCTGGTCGAGACCCATGATCTCGTCCTCTTTCTCGACACGGAGTCCGATGGTCTTATCCAGGACGAAGGAGATGATCAAGGTTACGATGAAGGCATAGGCACCGGCTGCCACAACCGCGATCAGCTGGGTCATGAGCTGCTTGGCGTTGCCGGCCAGGAGGCCGGTGGCGCCGACGGTGGCGAATACGCCGGTGATGATGGCGCCGAAGGTACCGCCGATGCCGTGTACGCCAAAGGCATCCAGGGAATCGTCATACTTCAGCTTGGCCTTGAGCAGGATACCGCCGTAGCAGACCAGACCGGCAGCCACACCCATCAGCAGCGCAGCACCCGGCTGTACGAAACCGGCAGCAGGGGTGATGACAACCAGACCGGCAACGACACCGGAACCGAAACCAAGGGCCGACGGTTTGCCGGAATGGATCCATTCTGCGATCATCCAGGAGAGGCCGGCTGCGGCCGGGGCAATGGTCGTGGTGGCAAAGGCCAGACCGGCCAGGCCGCCTGCTGCGTCAGAGGTATTGACACCTACGATTGCCGAACCCGCGTTGAAACCGAACCAACCGAACCAGAGGAGACCCACGCCCAGCAGGGTGAACGGCAGGTTATGGGGAGCCATGCGCTCCGTCGGGTAGCCATGACGCTTGCCGAGGAACATCAGGAAGGCAAGGGCCGAGATACCGGAGGAGGGATGAACGACCGTACCACCGGCGAAGTCCAGTGCACCTTTTTTGAACAGCCACCCCTCGGTCATCCAGACCCAGTGAGCCAGCGGGTCGTAAACCAGGGTGGTCCAGAGCAGGACGAAGACACAGTAGGCCGAAAACTTGACGCGCTCAGCCATGGCGCCGGAGATCAGGGCCACGGTAATCATGGCGAACATCGCCTGGTACATGGCAAAGACCAACTCGGGGATAGCACCCGGCTCCTTGGTGTAGTTCTGGAACAACGCATACTCAACAACTCCGCTGGACGCATCCTTCATGATGATCAGACCGTTGAGCATGAACTTGCTCATGTCGCCGATGAGACCCATCTTGGCCACATCGCCACCGAAGGAGAGCGAGTAGCCGATCACGGCCCACTGCACGCCGACGATACCCATGGCAACCAGGGAGTGCATCATGGTGGAGAGGACGTTCTTCTGACGGACCATACCACCGTAGAAGAGGGCCAGACCGGGGATCATCAACAGAACCAGGGCCGATGAGACCAGCATCCAGGCGGTGTCGCCGGTATTGAGCACCGGCTTGACATCCGGCGGGGTGGCCGGGGCTGCGGCAGCGGCATCGGCTGCCGGAGCAGCTGCAGGGGGAGCAGCATCTGCCGGTTTGGCGGCATCAGCCGCTGGTGCGGCGGTCGCCGCAGCAGCAGGCGCCGCATCTTTCTTTTCTTCTGCCATGGCGTTGATCGGAACCAGACCGGCCAGGAGAAGGAGCATTATAGCTGCAAGATAGAGCTTGAGTTTCATGATAATTCCTCCGTGTAGTTGATGGTGAGAGATCCTGGCTAGATCGCTTCGTTACCCTGCTCGCCGGTCCTGATCCGGACCGCTTCCTCGAGAGAGATGACGAAGATCTTGCCGTCGCCGATTCTGCCGGTCTTGGCGGTATTCTGGATCGTCTCCACCACCTTGCTGACCAGGTCATCACTGACTGCAATCTCCATCTTGATCTTGGGGATAAAGTCGACCACGTACTCTGCACCGCGATACAGCTCCGTGTGCCCTTTCTGGCGGCCAAACCCCTTGACCTCACTAACCGTTATACCTTCGATGCCGATTTCGTTCAGGGCATCCTTTACTTCGTCAAGCTTGAAGGGCTTTATGATTGCCTCGATAAGTTTCATTGCGCATGCCTCCTTTGGTGTGCGTGCTATAGGTAAAC
>CAZSTJ010000310.1:0-3167 GCA_964609805.1 uncultured Geobacter sp.
CCCCCTGCCCCCCTCCCGCCAGGGGAGGGGGAATAGTACTGTTCGCATCGCCGTGGCCCGCGACGCCGCCTTCTGCTTCTGCTATCCCGACAACCTGCGGCTGCTCAGGGAGGCGGGGGCCGAAATCACCTTCTTCTCGCCGTTGGCCGATGAAACACTTCCCGATGGCGTGCGGGGGATCTACCTCCCCGGCGGCTACCCGGAACTGTACGGTGAACAGTTGGCGGCTAATGGCGGCATGAAACGGGCCATCCTGAAGGCGGTGGAGGAAGGGATGCCGGTCTATGCCGAATGTGGCGGCCTGATCTATCTGACGGAGGGGTTGGAGGATGGTGCCGATCTTGTCGGCGTATTCCCGATCCGGGCACGGATGCTCCCTCGCCGCAAGGCCCTGGGGTATCGTCAGGCCGAACTCCTGGGGGACTGTCTTGTCGGCCGGTCGGGGGATGTGGCGAGGGGGCATGAATTTCATTACTCCGAGATCTCTGAAATGCCGGCGTTCGTTGAACGGCTGTACCGGGTCAGCCGCCGGGGAGATCTCCTCGGGGTGGAGGGATACCGCCATCGGAATTGTCTGGTCTCCTATCTGCACCTCCATTTCGGCAGCAATCCAGCCATCGCGGCCTCGTTTGTGTCCGCTTGCAAATAGCGAATTGTCGTGCTAAAAGTCTGAAACTTCAACGCTTCCAGCTGTAGGGAAACCGGTGCAAATCCGGCGCTGCCCCGCAACTGTAAGGGGGGACCGACTCCGCAGACAGCCACTGCCCATCAGGCGGGAAGGCGCGGAGAAGGGGTGATCCCCGAGCCAGGAAACCTGGCTGGAAGCCACCGCACACTCCAACCGTGGGGACGGGAGCGTATCATGAAACACCGCCGCATCATCCTGCTGCTAACATCTCTGTCTGTTGCCCTGGCGCCGTCTGCCGCTTTCGCCATGCACATCTCCGAAGGAATCCTGCCGTTCTCCTGGGCGCTCTTCTGGTTCGTCGTCTCTGCCCCGTTTCTTGCCCTGGGACTCCGTACCCTGGCACGTCGTTCCGAAACTGATCTGGCCAGCAAGCCGCTGACCGGTATGGTGGCGGCCGTGGTCTTCGTTATCTCCTGTATGCCGATCCCGGTGCCGATGGCCGGCACCTGTTCCCACCCCTGCGGTACCGGTCTGGCGGCGATCCTGCTGGGTCCGACCCTCGGCGTCGTGGTGGCGGCGGTGGCGCTGCTGATCCAGGCGCTCTTTCTCTCCCACGGCGGACTGTCCACCTGGGGGGCCAACCTGTTCTCCATGGGGGTTCTCGGCTCCTTTGCCGGCTATCTGCTGTTCCGCGGTCTGCGGACCCTGCGGGTGCCGCCGGTGGCCGCCGCCTTCGCAGCAGGTCTGGCCGCCGACTGGGCCACCTACGGCGGGACCGCCCTGATCATGGCCCTGGGTATCAGGGGAGACACCCCGTTCCTCCCTCTGGCCGGAAAGATCGTGCTGGCATTCGTGCCGACGCAGCTCCCCTTGGGGCTCATCGAGGGGGCCATCACCGCCGGGATGGTCTCGCTGCTGAGCAGAAAACGACCGGATCTCCTGGCGCGAACCGCGTTGGCCGATATGAAGGTGAAGCCATGAGCCGGGTACGCAGAGGTATTGCAGGGGGGGTGCTGCTTGGGTGTCTGATGGGTACCGTGGCGCTGGGAGCCGAGAAGTGGCCCGGCATCGATGATGCCGTGGTGAACAGGATTGCAAAGGAGCACGGACGGGAGCCCACGTCATCCTTTCTGCCGGAGGCCGAAGGGGATCTGCAGCTGTTCCTGTTCCTGCTGGCCGGTGCGGCGGGCGGCTTTGTGGCCGGGTACTACTGGCGGGTGCTGCTTGAGGGGAAGAAGAAGTAAGGCCCTGCGCCGGTTACCGGCAGACCTGTCGCAGGAAATCCAGGCTTTTCATGCGTCTGCCGGTGTGGGCGGCGAGGGCTTCGTCCAGCAGTTCGGCAACCTGGTCGAGTGATTCAGCCGTGAAGCGGATCTGGCCGAAGGTGCCGGTGCGCAGGCAGTCGTTCAGGCTTTTGAGGGTGTCAGCCGACAGGTGGCGCCCACCGGCCCGGCAGAAGCGGCAGACCGGTTCCCCGCTGCCCTGGAGCCAGGCCCCGCTGTCACCGAAGGGGGTGCCGCAACCGGTGCATTCGTCCAGTGACGGACGGTAGCCGAGGATGTTCAGCAGGTTGATCTCGAAGAAGCGCCGCTCCCCCTCGCTGGCGGGCTCCTGCTCGAGACGGTCAAGATAGCTGGCCAGGAGCCGGTACAGTCGCGGCAGCGGATGCCCTTCCGGGGTTATGGCATCCACCAGTTCACAGGCGTAGAGGGCGTGAGCGATGCGGGGCAGATCGGCGCGGATGCCGGGATAGATTGTGACGATATCGGCCTGCTGCAGGCTGGATAACCCTTCCTTGATCCTGGCCTCCCCCTCGATGCGGGCAAATGACTCCAGGGCCGGGCCGAAACGCTTGCGGCTCTTGCGCGCCCCCCGGGCAAAGGCCTTGATCCGGCCGTGCTCCAGGGTGAACAGGGAGACGATGCGGTCATTGTCGCCGTAATCGAGGGAGGAAAGGACGAAGGATTGTATCTTCTCAGACATCATGGCGGTTTCACTCTGCTGTCAACCGGCTGTTCATAAAAGACAAATCGGATGAAGAAGCTGGTATTTGGGAAAAAAAATGATACAATTCTCACGTTGTTGCGGGGACTCCCCGGATGGTTAACACCCCGGGTCCCGCCCGGGCGGCCAGGCACTGCCCCGGCTGCAGAGATCTAACGTCAGAGGAAACTGACCATGACCAGCGCACCAGGTGCGAAACCGGTACACCAACCACGCCGCCACATTAACGAACTGGCCTCGATGATCGAGATCGGCAAGGCGCTGACCTCCTCACTGGAGCTGCATGCCGTGCTTGAAGCGATCATGAAGCAGGTGGACCGGCTGATCAAACCCAAGGCGTGGTCGCTGCTGCTGGTGAACGAATCCAGTCGGGATCTGAAGTTCGAGATTGCCGTTTCGCCGGTTGCCGCACAATTGAAAGGGGTAACCCTGAAACAGGGGGAGGGGATCGCCGGCTGGGTTGCCCAGCACGGGATGCCGCTGTTGATCCCCGATGTGGGTCAGGACCCGCGTTTTGCCCGCCACTTTGATGAAC
>CAZSTJ010000311.1:0-3137 GCA_964609805.1 uncultured Geobacter sp.
GAACCTGGTGCAGCAGGTTGCCCCCCCATTCATCCATCAGATCGGCCAGTTCAAACTGTTTGGTGATGTTGGAGAAAAAGACCGCGTACTGATCGGCGGGGATGGATGAGGCCAACAGAGGCAGATCGGGGTTTCGCCCCTGCAGCATCTCCCGGAAGGGGTGGGATTTGACCGTCGGGCCGACCAGCGATGCCAGCGGCACCGGAGCTGCAGCCGCTTCTCCGGCCTTGCGGACGGCCTCCCGCTGCCCGGGATTCTGCGGTCCGGAGCCGAACTGCTCCAGTTGCAGCGTCTCCTGGATAGCGGCGGCTCCGGTAAAGACGCTGTACAGGTCGGGCGGCTCCCGGCGCAGACGGGCGGCGGCCTCGTTCAGGCGCGGTTGCAGGCCGTAGTGCGGGGCTATCGCCAGGTTCCAGTACTGGCTGTATGAGTCCTCACCATGGGGATCGGCGCCGGTCAGCGCCGCCTGCTGCATCCGGGCCCAGGCGGTGCGGACCTCCGGATTGGCAGCCTGGCCGGTGGGAATGACGAACCGGACCAGGGCCAGCGGCTTCATGCCATCACCGCTCCGCCCCCGGAGTGTCAGCCTGACCGGCCCCGGCGTGCCGTAACGGCCGGTGATCGTCACCCCACCGGCAGAGGAGGGCGCAGGAGCTTCACCCTCGTCATCCGCCTCCTCCACAACAGTCGTCGGCGGCACAACCTGGGCAACAGTCAACCAGAGGTCACCCTCTTCCACCGTCACGGTGTATCCTCCGGCAGTGGGGGAGGTCTGCGCAGGAAGTGGCACCATAACCCTGAACCAGCCGTCGGCACCTGCACGGTGGACCTGGGGAGTAGTAGTGACCGTGGGGATATCCGGGATAACGACGGCAGCAACGGCAACCAGAGCGGCGAGGGCCAGCAGTGATGCGGTGAATATGATAACCAGACGACGTGACATGGGGGACTCCTTTCTGTTTACCGGCGTAGCACACCGGAGACCGGCGTACGCAGACCTGTTTCAGGGAGCATGCCAAACGGCGCAATAACAATAATTGCGCAATATTTCAGATTGTTATGTTATAGCGAGTGGGGATCTCAGGCGGGTAACGCGAAACGCTTACATCCATTTTTTGTATAGCCGTAACACGCTATATGAGCAGGGGCGAGCGAAACCAGTCATCAGCAGGGATGTTCATGGTCTCTTCAATGCTTCCTCAAAAAATGCCGCCAGCCTCTTTCGATAGGGGGAATCCTGTGCAATGAGGGCTTCCGTATGCCCGCCCCCTTCGATCCTCCAGAGGGTCTTCGGCTGCCCGGCCCGCTCCAGCAGGCGTTCGGCATGTCGATAAGGAATCACCTCATCCCGGGTGCCATGGATCAGCAGCAGCGGTACCGGGGCGATACGCCCGACCGCATCAGCCGCACTCAGGTCGTCGCTGACCAGCAGACCGGAGAGCGGGGTCTTGAACCAGGCAAGGAGCGGCATTTCGCCAATCTTGTCCCGGACGATAGTGCGATAGGAAAAGAAGGTGGAATCGCTTACCACAGCCCGAATGCCCTCTTTCCCGGAAGCGGCGGCGACTGCAAGGGCCTGCGTGCCCCCCAGGCTCTGGCCGAGCATCATCAGGCTGTTGCGGTCGATATCGGCGCGACTGCGGCAATACCCCAGAGCTGCCAAAGAATCCTCGTACACCCCGCGCTTGCCCGGCCTGCCGGCCGACTTCCCGTACCCGCGATAGTCGAAGACGAACAGATTAAAGCCTGCCGCCGGCAGCCAGGAGACAAAGCCGAAGTGTCCCGTCATGTTCTCGGCATTGCCATGGAAGTGGATCACCGTCCCCTTGGCCCTGCCAACAGCGGGGACGAACCAACCGGAGAGCCGGGTTCCGTCCTTGCTGGCAAAGGTAACCTCCTCGAAGCGCAGGCCATGGGCGGCCGGGGTGTCATAAACCTCTTGAGTGGGGTAATAGAACATCTGCCCCACCCGCCAGCGGCTGAGGAGGAAGAGGACCACGATGACGATGCCGTAGATGATGATTCGGGACATAGTTGAGAATCCGTCAATACTATTACAAGGTTATGTTGTCATTAGTACCATGGTGTACGTATGTATTGCGCAGAATCTTGACTTTAAGTACTCGCACTGTTAATGCTAGCACATCTCCTGTGCTCATCTATAGAAAGAAAAAACGTCATGGCATTCGAAATTACCTGGGAAGATGGCGGAGTTTATAAGAGGTTTTATGGGGTTGTTACTGCAGAGGAGATAATGAACTCTATCATCACACTGCAGGGAGACCATCGTTTCGATACCATCCGGTATTCCATCAATGATTTCCTATTCGTAGAGCAGTATGAAATTTCTGAGGCTGATGTAAGAAAGTTTGCCGCGTTTGGTAAGGGAGCCGCTATAACCAATCCCCGCATTAGAATTGCCGCCATCACCAACGATGAAAGCATAAAATCCCTGCTAAGAATATATACCAGCCCTCCCCTTGCCTCTTTTCCTATGGAAATTTTCCCAACACTTGAGGCCGCTCGGGCCTGGCTCGATTAACACCCACCTAAGCTCCCTGTGACGACACCGCTGCCAGGGCGATCTCCCTGATCCCCTTCAGGTCCAACTTGCCGGTTCCCAGGATCGGCAGGCTCTCCACCGCCACGTAGCAGTCCCGCCCCGGTTTCCAGAGATTGGGCAATGAACTCTCGGCCATGTGCCGCTGCAGGGTCTCGGCATCTGCCGCCTCCCTTGTATAGATCACCACCAGCCGTTCCCCTTTCTTCTCGTCCGGCACCGCCGTAACCGCCACCACGCCGGTCTGTCCCAGGCGTGTGTGCAGTTCATCCTCCACGGCGCCGTGGGGCACCATCTCGCCGCCGATCTTGCTGAAGCGGGAGAGGCGGTCGGTGATCCGGATGAAGCCGTCGTCGTCCATGACCCCGATGTCGCCGGTGACATACCAGCCGTCGCGAATCGCCTCGGCGGTCTTGTCCTCCCTTCCCAGGTAGCCGAGCATGACGTTGGGACCCTTCACCAGCATCAGCCCCGGCTCCCCCGGTTTCAGTTCCGCACCGCTCTCCGTATCCACCACCCGGATCACCACCCCCGGGATCGGATGCCCGACGCTCCCCTCCTTGGCACCGTACTGGCG
>CAZSTJ010000312.1:0-3113 GCA_964609805.1 uncultured Geobacter sp.
GGTGGCGTCGCCGCCGTCGTCCAGGATCATGTTGGAGAAACCGCCGTCGGTCCATTCAAAGATACGGTGGGTGTAATCCCAGTACTGCTCCAGGGTCTCACCCTTGACGGCGAAGACCGGCACCCCGCCGGCGGCGATAGCGGCTGCGGCGTGGTCCTGGGTGGAAAAGATGTTGCAGGAGGCCCAACGCACCTGGGCACCCAGGGCGGTGAGGGTCTCGATCAGCACGGCGGTCTGGATGGTCATGTGGAGCGAGCCGGTGATACGGGCGCCTTTCAGCGGCTGGCTGGCGGCATATTCCTCACGGATGGCCATCAGGCCCGGCATCTCGGTCTCGGCGATCTTGATCTCTTTGCGGCCCCAATCGGCCAGTTTCAGGTCTGCTACGATGAAATCCTGTGACATGTGTTCTTTCTCCTTTTGTGTTCCCCCCTCCTGATTCAGGAGGGGATGGGGGTGGTTTGTTTTATCCCCCTCCTCGTTGTGGAGGGGGTCAGGGGGTGGTTGCTTTCACCACCAGCACTGTCTCCTGCCCTTTCGTTCCCTCGATCCGCTTGCAGATGATATCGGCAAACCCGGCCGCAACCAGCCAGCCACTCAGCTCCTCTTCTTCGAACCCGAGCCACTGGTCGGCCAGCTGCTCCCGTGCCGCCTCCCGCTCGTGACGGGCCAGATCGGCGATCAGCAGGACACCGCCCGGTGTCAGCACTCGCCGGATCTCCGCCAGCACCGCCGGCGGATCGGCGGCGTGATGCAGCACCATATTGAGTAGGGCACAGCCGGCCGCGGCGTCGGGGAGCGGCAGATGGGTCATCTCCCCCAGCCGGAGATCGACTCCGCTTACCCCCTGTTCCGTCAGACGGCGCCGGGCCTCCTCCAGCATGGCCGGAGAGTGGTCTACTCCGATTACCTGGTCGGCCAGGGCCGTCAGGTCGGCCAACAGGCCGCCGGTGCCGATGCCGATCTCTACGAGAGTTCCACCGGCAGGCACCTGAGAAAGCAGGCGCGGCAGGTATACCGGTACCGGCAGAAGCGTCCTGGCGAGATCATCCCACTGGCGGGCATGGCGATCGAAAAACTCCTGGCTGCGTCGGCGCCGCTCGTCCAGTACCTGGGCCACCGCGGCCAGATCCTGCTGACGCTCGGGAATGGTGGAGAGCTGCTGTTCGAAGGCGGGGCGGATAGCGCTGAAGAAGCCGCTGCCATCACCGGCCCGGTAATAACTCCAGGTCCCCTGCCGTTTGACCGCCAGCACCCCCGCCTCAGCGAGGATCTTCAGATGCCGCGAGATCCGCGACTGCCCCATCCCCATGACGCGGGTCAGCTCCTGCACGGTAAATTCACCGGCAAGCAGGATTGCTGCCAGACGCAGGCGGCTGGGGTCGGCCAGGGCTTTGAGGACTTCGAGCATAATAAATCACATTTCGCGAAATCATTAAATCAACTTTTCTTGATATAACATAACCGCAGATTTCAAGGCAAGGAGAAATTCGGGGGATCGGCTCCATTATGCGGAGCCTGCAGGAATAAACGCACGTTACAGCGCGGGGGAAATCCGGGGGCGGGGAGGCGCGGCAATTGAGGCGGCACGCTCCACCGGCAGCATCGGCCGGTATCCCCGCACATAGGCCTCCTGCTGGACCGTTTCGATGGCACCCGGACGGGCCTTACGCACCGTTTCCACCGCAGCCTGGCCTGCCATGCCGGCCTCAATCAGCAGCAGCGCCGCCACAATCCCGCTCCGTCCCAGGCCGCCCCGGCAGTGCACCACCACCCTGCCGCCCCCCGTCAGGTCCTCCATCAGCCGCAGACCGATGCCGGGCCAGCGGTCGTGAAAACGGAAGTCCGGGATGGAGACATCACGGACCGGCAGATGGAACCAGACCAGCCCTGCCTCCTGCGCCGCAAAGGGGAGCTGTCGGACCCCCAGCAGGTCGAACTCGTGATCCTCCATCAGGGTCACCAGACTGGTCGTCCCCCACTCCCTGATCCGGGCCATGTCCGGTTCCAGGTCACGTTCCCACGCCCCACCTGCGGAATGGCGGTCCCGCTTGCCGGGACAGAATGTGATGCCGATCATGCCTCCGAAGCCCGGCACCGCTATACCGTTGATCAACAGCGGGTGGCTCCCGCTGGTGCGTATCCTCATCTCATCTCTCCTCTCCTGACTGATCTTTTACGGCATTATCGCACCGGACCTCCCCCGGACAGGGGGGTACGTCCCGGAATAACGGAATGTTTCTTAGAAACGGCCGGCCCTGCATCCCGCAAGGTTCCGCAGCGAATCTGCAGAATTTGGACGCTGGATTAGCGGACCTGAATAATTTTTCAACCTGGGTCGCCGGATGGGAGAGGTCCCCTGCTATGCTCGGTATACCCTCGGGCCTGCCCCGGGGAATACGGTTTCGGGAGGGTATCATGGAAAACGGACTGAAAAGACACATCACTGAAAGGATTCGCACCGGTGAGATGGCGGTACACAAGGAGCTGGCGGTGATACCGCTCCTCTGCTGCGAAACCGGCGGGCCGGACTACATCACCCTCAAGGAGGGGCTCCTCGACGGCAGCCTGCTGGTCACGGAGGTAAGCCAGGGCGGTTCGGTACCGGAGCTGCAGGTGGTCAACAGCGGCCGGCACAATATTCTCATGCTGGACGGCGAGGAACTGGCCGGGGCCAAGCAGAACCGGGTGCTCAACACCACCATCCTGGTGGCGGCCGGGGCATCGGTGGTCATCCCGGTCTCCTGTACCGAACAGGGGCGCTGGAGCTATGCTTCACCCGGTTTCTCAGACTCCGGCGTGATGATGTCGCGCAGCGTGCGGTCGGTAAAATCCTTCTCCGTGACCAACTCACTGGAGCGGGAGCAGAGCTACCGCTCCGACCAGAGTGCGGTCTGGCAGGGGATCGAGGAGCTGCACGCCGGCCACGGTACCACCTCCGGCACCCGGGCCATGAAGGATTCCTACGAAGCACGCCGGGATGACCTCGACTCGTATCAGGAGGCGTTTCCCTGCCGGGAGGGGCAGTGCGGCCTCGCCGTCATGATCAAGGGGATGGTGGCCGGGATCGAACTGGTCTCCCGCCCCGAAGCGTACCGTGAGCTGCACGGAAA
>CAZSTJ010000313.1:0-3102 GCA_964609805.1 uncultured Geobacter sp.
GGCCTTGAGCCGTCCTTCCACCACCTGCTGGATGGCTGATACCTTGGCGTCGGGAAGCTTCTCGGCGATCTGAACCACCATGTCGCCGATGGGGCAGCCGGAGCAGAGGGCGGCCACCTCGGCGAGGGTGATCTTCCCCTCCTTGCCGAGCAGCCTCTGGGCCGACTTCAGGGAGGCGAACACCAGTGAGTCGTCCTGAGAACCGGTCTGCTCCAGTACGCCGGCCACGGTGAACTGCTGTCCCTTGATATCCAGGGTGTCTCCGGGGGAGACGTTCAGTACCTTGGCGGCATCGGAGCCGAGCAGCAGATCCTGTTCACCCTTCGGCTCATTGCCGAATACCTTCCACCACTGCTTCATCCGCAGTTCACTCTCGAAGTGCACCCCCACCAGCAGGACGTTGTGACCGGCGATGGTGGTACTACCCAGTACCTTGGGGCTTACCGCCGAGATGTTCTGATGGTTGGCAATGGTCTTGATCCGGGCCAGATCGCTCTCCCGAATCTCACGCTGGTCGAAGGTTACACCGCCCAGGCTGATGCCGCCGTAATTCATGGCCAGGGCATTGGACTGGGGGGTGATGAGGATGTTGGCACCGAACTCGCTCATCTTGTTTTCGATGTCCGTAGACATGGAGCGGGTCAAGGTGACCAGGGTCACGATGGTTGCGATACCGACGGCGAGGCCGATCGTCAGGAAGGCCATCTTTGCCTTGCGGCGCTTGAGGTTGTTGAGGGATATGGTGTGCAGTTTCATCAGTAGTACTTCGCCCCGCTCTTGATGTCATCGGCCTTGATGGTCAGATTGCCGCCCTTGAGCTGGCTCGGCAGGTAGCCCGGGTTGCAGCCGCCGGTGGCGTTGGGCCCGAGTTTGCCGATGGCGAACTTCTGGTTGCAGTTCTTGCAGTTCATCTTGTCTCCCTGCTGCTCGTATCCCTTTTTGGATTTATAGCAGGAATCACAGGCATCAAAGGCGGTTTTGTAGCTGCCGTCGGCCGCCTTTACGGCGAAAAAACTGATCTCTTTGCCGCCATCCTCAAATTTATAGAAGCGGGCCTTACCATCAGAGAGTTTGGAGGTGGCAATCGTCACCACCCCGCCGCTAGCCTTTACCTTTTCATGCTTGCCCAAGGAAAAGGCACGGGCTCCGGCTGCCATTACCAAAACCGCAATAACTACCACCATACCTGTCGTTACGAATTTTTTTGAAATACTCTGCATCTGATCTACTCCTTTTTTAGGTAATGATATGGATCAACTCTTCTTTTTCATGCCGCAGGCCCCGCTGCCGCAACAACCCTGCCCCTGGCTTTCCTTCTCACCGACGTTTCTGCCGACCAGGCGGCGGAATTCATCGGGGGGCATGACCCGTGCCACGCTGCTGGCGTAGCCGGCGCCATGTACGGTCTCTGCCAGTGCAGCGGGTGTGGTCTTTGCCGTGTCGTAGCCGATCACGACATAGCCGTTTTCCACATCCACCTCTGATGCCGCCACCCCGTGAATGCCTTTCAGCGAGGAGGTGATGGTGTCGGCACAGGCGCCACAGGTCATACCGCTGGTCTTCAACACAGCGACCGAGTCGGCAGTGGTGCCGGTCTGGACGCGGAAGGCCAGCACCGCCAGTAGGCAGACGGTTAAGATAACGATGGTAAGATTCAATATGTTGAACTGTTTGGTTTTCACGTGGATGGCATCTCCCTGATGGTGATATGCGGTGCGCTGTATGCCGAATCTTCTATCAACTGCCGTGCCAAAAACATTTGCATGTGCAACTAGCTAGAATTGCGAAAAAAGGTGTGGCATGATCCTCTGTCAGGCGCGGGGTGGAGAAGAATATCCGCCGGACCCTGTAGAATATTCTGCAGAATTTATTATGGCGTTGGGGGCATGATCGGATTGTGTCCTTTATGGCCGGGTGGAGAGTGGGCTTTCGGTAAGCTCTCCGGGTGTATTGATGAAAAAACTTGAAATCACGAGAGGATAGTGATAATTTTTTAGCAGTCGCTCGGTATGAGTGCTAATTGCCACAATGAGTCGGAAAGGGGAGGAGCAGGTTATGGTAGCGCAGTTGCCCGTGGTTTCTGACAGCTTGTCTCTGTATCTGGCAGAAATTCGTAAATTTTCGGTGTTGAGCGAAGAAGAGGAGCATAGTTATGCGGTCAAGCTCTTCGAGGAACAGGATCTGGCCGCCGCCCATGCCCTGATCACCTCAAACCTGCGGTTTGTGGTCAAGATCGCCGGTGAATACCGACATTATGGTCTCAAAATGATCGACCTCATTCAGGAAGGGAATATCGGCCTGATGATGGCGGTGCGCAAATACAACCCCTACAAGGGGATTCGTCTGATCTCTTACGCGGTATGGTGGATTCGCGCCTATATCCAGAATCACATCATGTCCATGTGGAGCCTGCTCAAAATCGGGACTACCCAGGCCCAGCGTAAACTGTTCTTCAAGCTTCGCGAGACGAAGAATGCCATTCTGAACATGAACAATGGCGAGGAGGATCTCCATTCGGCAGCTCTGACGCTGAATGTGTCCGACAAGGAGATCGCCGAAATGGAGCAGCGCATGCAGGGGGAATGCTTCCTGGATGCCGAGTTGAGCGGCACCGATGGTGTCACCGCGCTGGAAAGTCTGGCTGATGAGCGTGATAATCAGGAGGCTCTACTGGCGGAGCTTCAGGAAGGCGAGCTTCTGAAGCGACAGGTGGCCAAGGCCGTCTCCGGGTTGAATGAAAAGGAGCGGTTCATCGTCGAACGGCGCGTAACCGCAGATGATCCCCTGACATTGCAGGAGATTGCTACCCATTTTTCCATCTCGCGGGAGCGAGTACGGCAGATCGAGGAAGGGGCTTTGAAGAAGGTCAAAAGCTCGTTGCTCCCCCTGTTGTCAGCTGCATAAAGCTTAAATATAGCTTGTTGGCTCGGCGTGCGCTGTTTTGTCAAAATAGCGCACGTTATTTTTTCTCCAAAAAAAACTTGACAACTTTAAACAAACTCTTTAAATAAACAAGTTCTGTTCACGTACCACTGCGAAATCAGCTTGCCCCGTTAGCTCATACTGGTAGAGCAGCTGACTTGTAATCAGCAGGTGATCCGT
>CAZSTJ010000314.1:0-3095 GCA_964609805.1 uncultured Geobacter sp.
GCTGCGAAAAGGGGCTTCACCCTCACCCCTGATAATGAAATCTATGGCGGGGTGATCGCCCAACAGCTCGAATGTGCCAAAAGAGGCTTCGGGTCCACCCAGGAGGATCATCACATCGGGCGTAATCTTCTTGATATCGGAAATGATCTTGAGGGTTTTCTCGATGTTCCAGATATAACAGGAAAAAGCGAGGAGATCGGCATTCTCTGCCACAATCCGGCGCAGCAGATGTTCACGGGGTTCGTTAATCGTATATTCGCGGATGGCAACCGATACCCCGGGAATGTCCGAACAGCTCGCAGCGATGCTGGGAAGTGCCAGAGATGAGTGTGAATACTTTGAGTGAAGGGTTGTAAGGAGAATATTCATTCAGAAAGGTACCGTATACCGGTTATCGCGGCTTTGTATGTGTGTTTTTAACGGGGCGGAGAGTTTGTTCAGGCGGCTGATAATAGCTGCTGACTGTACGGGAGAAGCATGTCGCGGTTGAAAGCCGACCCTGCGATAAAGGGTGTCGATCGGAACCAGTTCCGCTTCGCGACCCCCGTCCCGAAACCTGAGGCGGACAATGATTGAATGGTCTGCCGTTGTGCCCTTGCTGGCGAAGACGAAGTTGCCGAGGCTGTAAAATATGATGCCGTTTTTATAGCGTTCAATCCCTCTCAGTACATGGGGGTGATGCCCCAGGAGTACGTCTGCTCCGGCATCGATGACCTTATGGGCAAGAGCGCTTTGGTACGGCTGGATACTGCTCGTGCCTTCAGTTCCCCAATGGATGCTCACGATGACATGATCGGCCAGGTGCCTGGCGTTTGTAATGTCCTCAGTGATGAGCCGTTCGAAGCCGGGTACCGTTCCGGATCTTTCCTTCCCGGCAAAAAATGCTGTCGGTTGGGTCAGTGAATATCCCAGAAAAGCGATTGTTTTTCCTTTGGCTGAATACAGATAGGGCTTACGTGCCTCGGCAAGAGTTTCGCCCGCTCCGATCCAGGCGATGCCGGCGGTCTCCAGGTGGCTGCGGGTCTCAAGAAGAGCCTCCGGGCCGAAATCCATGCTGTGATTGTTTGCCAGTGTCACCAGGTTGATGCCGGCGGACTTGAGAGCGGGGGCAACGGCCGGTTCTGCCCTGAAACGGAATTTCTTATCGGTATATTCCGTGCCGCTACGGGCGATGGGAGATTCCAGATTGGCAATGGTGATGTCGCTGCTTCTCAGTTCGGATTCCGTAGCTCTGAAAGGAAAGCCATAGCCTGTTTTCCTCAACTGGGATGTCCAGCGCCCTGCCAGCATGACATCACCGACGGCGGTGACGGTGATCTCTTCTGCAGAGAGGGGGCGTGGCGAGACTAGGCTGGCAAGAATCAGGATGGCTGCTATGGTCCGGTACATGAAGGCTCTTTTGGATTGACGTCTAGCGGTTCAGATGCTAAGTACATACACTTTAAACCAGAATAAATAAAGGTGTTTGACTATGCTTGATATGAAATTTATCCGTGAAAATCTTGAAGAGGCCGAACAGCGGCTTCGACTCCGGGGGGGCGGACCCTATCTGGATGCATTCAAGTCGCTGGATGAAAAACGTTTGGGGCTGATCCGCGAGAGCGAGACGCTCAAAGCCCTACGTAACAGCGTATCTGACGAAATCGCCCGCATCAAGGACAAAAGCCAGGCCCAGGACAAGATTCTGGAGATGCGTGAGGTTTCTCAACGAATCAAGGGGATGGATGAAGAGTTGAAGCAGGTGGACGAGGAGATGCAGCTCTTTCTGCTGACGGTCCCGAATCTACCTGATCCCACAACCCCTACGGGCGCATCGGAAGAGGAAAATGTGCTCGTCAGGAGCTGGGGAGAACCGGGGAGCTACGGTTTCACCCCCAAGCCGCACTGGGAGATTGGTGAGGATCTTGGCATCCTTGACTTTGAGCGGGGTGCCAAACTGACCGGCGCGCGTTTTACCCTCTATCGTGGCGCCGGTGCGCGCCTTGAACGGGCGCTGATCAATTTTATGCTCGATCTGCACACCGGCCAGCACGGTTACGAAGAGGTGTTGCCCCCCTTTATGGTCAATCGCGAGTCCATGACCGGCACGGGACAGCTGCCCAAGTTTGAAGAGGATCTATTCAGGCTGGTCGACCCTGAATATTTTCTGATTCCTACCGCTGAAGTGCCGGTCACCAATATCCACCGCGGGGAGATCCTCAAGAGGAGTGACCTGCCGATCCGATACACCGCCTATACCCCCTGTTTCCGCCGCGAGGCCGGTTCCTACGGCAAGGATACCCGCGGCCTGATCCGGCAGCATCAGTTTAACAAGGTAGAGTTGGTGAAGTTCGTTCACCCAGCAGAATCAGGGGCAGAGTTGGAAGCACTGACCGCTGACGCCGAGAAGGTGCTTCAACTCCTGGAACTCCCGTATCGGGTCATGGCGTTATGCAGCGGCGATATCGGCTTCTCCTCTGCCAAGACCTATGATATTGAGGTCTGGCTGCCGGGGCAGAGCTGTTATCGCGAAATTTCATCATGCAGCACTTTCGGTGACTTCCAGGCCCGCCGTGCCGGGATTCGTTTCCGTGAGGAAGAAAAATCGAAACCGGAGTTCGTCCATACGATCAATGGTTCCGGTCTGGCTGTCGGGCGAACATTGGTGGCTATTCTGGAAAACGGTCAACAGGAGGATGGTTCCGTGTTGATTCCAGCAGCGTTGAGGCCCTATATGGGTGGCCTTGAGCGGATTGTTGCCCGCTGATATACGACTTACGCTTTGAATTTCTGAAACGATTGTGCTATAGAAATAATCCCCTTTGGAGAGGTGGCCGAGTGGTTTAAGGCAGCGGTCTTGAAAACCGCCGAGGTTAATAGCCTCCGTGAGTTCGAATCTCACCTTCTCCGCCAGACTTATCAAGGACTTAGGCTTAATTGTCTAGGTCCTTTTTTGTTGTTCAATTTATGTGTTGACGCAAATGTACTCACCTGTGGCCAAGTAAACAAGCTCACGTTTTAAAGATGGTCTAGGGCAGGAGGCGATCATCTTGACACCTCATATGAGCAGGCATAGCATAGAATTAACCAAGATAATGTCTCGGGAAAGTCTGCCA
>CAZSTJ010000315.1:0-3086 GCA_964609805.1 uncultured Geobacter sp.
GGTCAGTGCAGCCTCACCCTGGGTGCGGACCGTTTCCAGGAGGTTGTTGTCGGCCTCGTTCCGGCCGAGGATTACCTTGGTCCGTTCGCCGATGCGGAAGTGGCGCCCGATCTTCAGCAACCGGAAATCCCGCAGGTTCAGGTCGTCGCTGTGGTCGAACACGTCGCGCATCTTGGGGACGAAGGTCAGCTCCGTCAGCATGCAGCCACCGGCGGGGCAGGGGTAGTTCTTCACATCCAGTTCTTCCGCCAGTTCGAACTGATCCTTGCGGGAACGTCCCTTGAGGGCCAGCAGCTTTTCACGGTCGACCCACCCTTCCTTCTCCGGGATCGTCGGGTCGAAGTGCCGGGCCGAGAGGGGGCGGAGCAGCAGCCCTTCCAGGCCGCTTTCCCGCTCGATCACCCGTAGGGTATCGCGCCGCTGGCTCATGGGGCGCTGTCCCAGGACCTCACCGGTGATGATGAAGTCTGCGCCGCATTCGGCCATGTATTCCTTGGCTTTTTTCAGCAGGTAGATGCGGCAGTCCACGCAGGGGTTGATCCCCTTACCGTATCCATGGACCGGATTGCGGACGATCTCCAGATAGTCGAGTCCTTTGTGGACGACCTTGATGGGGATGTTGTATTCCTCGGCGACGCGGACCGCTTCGGATTTGCAGCCGGCATTCTTGCCGGTGCAGGTGCAGAAAGGGGAGGTGAAGTTGAGGGCCTCGACCTCGATGCCCATGTCGAGCATCATCTTGACCGCAAGGGTCGAGTCGAGTCCCCCCGAGAGGAGGGCAAGTGCTTTACGTTTCATCAAAGAGCTCCTGGTGGCCCATCGCGCGGCCTATCGAGTGGGGATGGCGCCGCGATACAGACCGAAAATTTTCATGAGACTAGCACAGCCAGGGAGCCTTTGTAAAGGTGCGCGGTTCAGGCGCTCTGCTGCTCTTCCAGCTGCCGGATCCGTTCCTTCAGCTCCCGTTCCTTTTGCCAGCGGGTGGTGACATCACGGATCACTGCAGCCACCCCGAGCATGGCGCCGTTCGAGTCCTTGACCATGACCATGGAGAACTCGGTGGAGATGCGGCTGCCGTCCTTGCGCAGGGCCGGGGCAGAGAGCATCTCGGTGCTGTAGCGGCTCTCCCCGCTTTCCATGACCCGGTAGTAGCCGTCCCAGTGCCGCTGCCGCAAATTCTCCGGGATGATCAGATCCAGGGATTGACCGACCGCCTCGGCCGCGGTGAAGCCGAACATCCGTTCGGCCCCGCGGTTCCAAAGACGGATGATCCCTTCCCGGTCGGAGTACATGACGGCATCACCCGCCTGATCGATGATGGCCTCACAGAGTTCCTGGTGTGGTGCTGGGGTGTCCATGATCTGCTCCTTGATTCAGGATTCCTGCTCATATCCGGCCACGATCGCCTCGTAACGGGCCGTGAAATCGGCCGGCGTCTTGTGCTCCGCGGCGGTGTAGCCGTTGATGATCTCATCTCTCATGGTATCAGGAATGACCCGCTCCGCAAGGGGATAGAGGATCTCGTCTTCCTTGGCGATATGGTCCCGCAGGAGGGCGGCGTAGGCCAGGGCGTTGTCGGCAATCGTCTGTTCCCGGCCGGACTGCCCTGCCAGCGCCTCTTGTGCGGCCGTTTCCATGGCTTTCACGTAGGCCCGCCCCTGGTCGTGCTCCATAAGCATCGCTGCTATCGGGCTGTTGGCCCGGGGCATGCCGTTTGCCACCATCGCCTCGAAGAGTACATCCTCCTCCTTGGCATGATGGAACCGGTCGGCGTAGTTGCGGATGAAATCCACGCCATCTAGATAAAAGTGCCAGTTGGTATAACCCCCGGCGGCGGTGCGGGGGGCGTTTCGTTCCAATAGCGAGATCATGCGCAGGATCAATCGGTGTTCGTCCACCAGTGCCTGGGTGATATTCCGTTTCATCAGTTTCTCCGTTCTCCGTTGATGCCGATCACGATGCTCTCCAGCGGTATTTCCCGGCCGCTCTTTGCCAGTGCCTCCCGGACCATGATATCCAGGCCGCGGCAGCAGGGGACCTCCATGATGGCGACCGTTATGCTCCTGATCTCGTTGACGCTGAGGATATGGGCCAGTTTGTCCACATAGTTGGTGGTGTCGTCCAGTTTGGGGCAGGCGATGGCCAGTGCCTTTCCCTTGAGCAGTTCACCGTGCATCCCCCCCATGGCGAAGGCGACGCAGTCAGCTGCCACCAGCAGGTCGGCATCCTTGAAGTAGGGGGCCGTCGGCGGCACCAGGTGCAGCTGCACCGGCCACTGGCGCAGTTCTGATGGTATCTTGCCCGGTGCTGCCGTTTCTGTTTCCGTCCGTTCGATGGTCCGTGCCATGCTGCCGGGGCAGCCGCATCCAAGATTTCCCATGATCAAGCTCCTTTTTCTGTCAGGTAGTGGTTAATTTCTTCTTCAATCCGTGCCTCATTTTCTTTGGATAACCCGTGGATGCTGACCACATCCTTCAGCAGGCAGATACCTACCTTGCAGGTAACACAGCCGATCTCAAAACGATTGAGTATCTCGCCGATCTCCGGGTGTTCCGCCATCACGTCCTGTATTGCCTTGTCGCCGATGCCTTTTTTGAATTCCATGTTCTGCCTCCCCGTTTCTGTTCATGATCTGACCTTACTCCCCGCCCACGGAAAATTTAATGACGCCGGTCAAGGAAACGCACATGCCTGTCGGCTGAGTCCCGGCATTGTGGACATGCGCTCACCGTTCCATTTCTTGACACCATGGGGCATTTGGTGTAGCGTTACCCGTCCTACCACAGGACAACCTGGCACATGCCACGGCACCACGTTTCAAGGTTACCTCCAGATGAAGATTACTGCAGTTATTCCGGCCCGCTATGCGTCAACGCGCTTTCCGGGCAAGGCCCTGGCCGATATAGGCGGGAAGCCGATGATCCAGCATGTCTATGAGCGCACCAGCAAGGCAGCGCTAGTCTCTCGGGTCATTGTTGCCACCGACGACCAGCGGATTGCCGATGCCGTCACCCGCATCGGCGGTGAAGTTGTCATGACCTCGGTCGAGCACGAGACCGGCACCGACCGGCTGGCCGAAGTGGCCC
>CAZSTJ010000316.1:0-3062 GCA_964609805.1 uncultured Geobacter sp.
CATCGAACAGAAGCTGAACGGCATCGACAACCTGATCTACATGTCCTCCACCAGTGATTCGGCGGGTGCGGTCTCCATTACCCTGACCTTCAAGGCCGGCACCGATCCCAACATTGCCCAGGTGCAGGTGCAGAACAAGCTGCAGCTGGCGGTACCGCTCCTGCCCCAGATCGTGCAGCGCTCGGGTATCCAGGTGGTAAAATCCACCCGGAACTTCCTGCTGATCGTCGGCCTGGTGTCCGAAGACGGCTCCATGGACCGCAACGAACTGACCGACTATATGGTCTCCAACCTCCAGGACATCGTCAGCCGCCTGGAAGGGGTCGGCGAACTGCTGCTGTTCGGCACCCAGAACGCCATGCGGATCTGGCTGAACCCGGCCAAACTGAACAACTACCACATGACCACCAATGACGTGATCGCGGCCTTGCAGTCCCAGAACGTCCAGGTATCGGCTGGCCAGTTCGGTGCGGTTCCCGCCAATCAGGGTCAGCAGCTCAACGCCACCATCAACGCCCGCTCCCTGCTGCAGTCCGCCGAACAGTTCAACGCCATCATCCTGCGCACCAACCCTGACGGCTCCACAGTCAAGCTCAAGGATGTGGCGGAGAGCAAGATCGGCACGGAGAACTACGAGGTCCAGTCCTACTACAACGGCAAGCCGCTGGGTGGGATGGCGATCCGCCTGGCCGCTGGCGCCAACGCCCTGGATACCGGCAACCGGGTCAAGGCCAAGATGGAGGAACTGTCGAAATACATGCCCGCGGGGATGAAGGTGGTCTACCCCTACGACACCACCCCGTTCGTCAAGATCTCCATTGAAGAGGTGGTCCACACCCTGATCGAGGCGGTTATCCTCGTCTTCATCATCATGTTCCTCTTCCTGCAGAACATCCGCGCCACCCTGATCCCGACCATCGCGGTGCCGGTGGTCCTGCTGGGGACCATGGGGGTGCTGGCGGCCTGCGGCTTCTCCATCAACACCCTGACCATGTTCGCCCTGGTCATCGTCATCGGCCTCCTGGTGGATGACGCCATCGTCGTCGTGGAAAACGTGGAACGCATCATGTCCGAAGAGGGGCTGTCGCCCCATGACGCCACCATCAAATCCATGGGGCAGATCACCAGCGCCCTCTGGGGCATTGCCACTGTCCTCACGGCGGTATTCCTCCCCATGGCATTCTTTCCCGGTTCCACCGGTGTCATCTACCGCCAGTTCTCCATTACGATCATCTCCGCCATGATCCTGTCGGTCTTCGTGGCCATGATCCTGACCCCGGCCCTCTGTTCCACCCTGCTCAAGCCGATCGAAAAGGGACACGAACCGGGCGAATGCGGCTGGTTCTGCCGGTTTTTCCGCCTGTTCAACAGGGTGTTCGAATTCTGCCGGAACAAGTACGAAGGAATCGTCGGCCGCTCCTTCGGCAAGCCGATCCGCTACCTGGTGGTCTACGTCACCATTGTGGCGGCCATGGGCTTCTTTTTCATGAAACTCCCCACCTCCTTCCTGCCGGATGAGGACCAGGGGTTCATCATCTGTCAGGTCCAGCTGCCGGCCGGCGCCACCCAGGAGCGGACTATTCAGCTCATTCGGCAGTTGGAGCAGCATTTCCTGGAAAAGGAGAAGAAGACCGTCGAAGGGGTCATCACCGTGGCCGGCTTCAGCTTTGCGGGACGCGGCCAGAACATGGGTCTGGCCTTTGTCAGACTCAAGCATTGGGACCAGCGAAAGAGCAAAGATATGAAGGCTGCGGCCATCGCCGGCCGGGCCATGGGTGCATTCTCCAAGTTCAGGGACGGCATGGCCTTTGCCTTTTCACCGCCGGCGGTACTGGAACTGGGTGTTGCCAACGGCTTTGACTTGCAGTTGCAGGACCGGGGTGGTCTTGGACATGAAAAACTGATGGAGGCCCGTAACCAGCTGCTGGGGATGGCCATGAAGAATCCCAAGCTGATGGCGGTGCGCCCCAACGGCCAGGATGACTCGCCCCAGTTCAAGCTGGACATCGACGATGTCCGCGCCGGTGCACTCGGGGTCTCCCAGGCCGACATCAACAACGTCCTTTCCACGGCATGGGGGAGTACCTACGTCAACGACTTCATCCAGAACGGACGGGTCAAGAAGGTCTATCTCCAGTCGGAGCCCAATGCCCGCATGCTGCCCGAGGACATTAACCGCTGGTATGTCAGCAACAAGAACGGCCAGATGGTCCCCTTCTCGGCCTTTGCCACCGCCCGCTGGCAGTACGGTTCACCCCGCCTGGAACGCTATAACGGTATCCCCTCCGTGGAAATCCTGGGGCAGGCCGCCCAGGGGATCAGCACCGGAGAGGCCATGGCTGAGGTGGAGAAGATGGTGGGGCAGCTGCCTCCCGGCATCGGCTATGAATGGACCGGACTCTCCTACGAGGAAAAGAATGCCGGGGCCCAGGCACCGGCACTCTACGCCATCTCCCTGCTGGTGGTGTTCCTTTCCGTTGCGGCCCTCTACGAAAGCTGGACCATCCCCTTCGTCAACCTGCTCATGCTGCCGCTGGGTCTGGTGGGTGCCGTGGTGGCGGTGAAGCTGCGCATGTTTCCCAACGATGTGTACCTGCAGATCGGTCTGCTCACCACGATAGGGCTTTCCACCAAGAACGCCATTCTGATCATCCAGTTCATCAAGGAACAGATGCATCAAGGGCACGAACTGGTGGAGGCGACCCTAGCAGCGGTCAGGATCAGGCTGCGGCCGGTAATCATGACCTCCCTTGCCTTCTTCTTCGGCACCCTGCCGCTGGCCCTGACCAAAGGGGCCGGGGCCTCGGCCCAGAATGCCATCGGTACCGCCGTCACCGGCGGCCTCCTCTCGGCCACCTTCATCGACCTGATCTTCATCCCGTTCTTCTTCGTGATGGTGTCCCGGCTGTTCGGCAAGAAGAAATACAAGGCGCACCGTGATGAGCCCGCTGCAGTTACTGTTTCGGAGGGCAACTGATATGAAATGGAGAAAAAATATCCACGAAACACTGAGCAACTGAGAAAGGCTTTGCTCCGAAGCTGTAAACGTTCTGTCGAGTGCA
>CAZSTJ010000317.1:0-3049 GCA_964609805.1 uncultured Geobacter sp.
GTGGAGGATACCTTCCGCTCCAACCCGCTCCTGATCGCCATCTTCCTGGTGGTGTTCGGGGTGTTCCTGGGGATCTGCGACAAGGTGGGACAAAAGGAACTGACCCTGGACAAGTTCACCCCGCGAAGCGCCCTGATGGTCGGCATCTTCCAGTGCCTGGCCCTGATCCCCGGTGTATCCCGTTCCGGCATCACCATCACTGCCGGCCTGATGCTCGGCTTCACCCGCGAAAGCGCCGCCCGATTTTCCTTCCTGCTGTCACTGCCGATTGTGGCCGGGGCAGCCCTGCTGAAGAGCGTGCATCTGCTGAAGCACGGCATCCCGGCCGGGGAAGGTCTCCCTATGCTGGTGGGGATCGGGGTGTCGGCGGTTACCGGTTATATCAGCGTGGCCTTCCTGCTCCGGTTTGTCCAGAAACGGAGTATCAGCCCCTTTGTCTGGTACCGGACCATCGCCGGGGGGATCGTCATTGCCGCCATCATGTCCGGATTCCCCGGGTAGCGGCATGGAGGGGGGAATCAAGGAATGGCCGGAGGACGAGCGGCCGCGGGAGAAGATGCGGCGGCAGGGGGCCGAGAGCCTGACCAACGCGGAACTGCTGGCCCTGATCATCAGGACCGGTGACCCCGGCACGGGCCAGAGCGCCATCGACCTGGGCAGGGAACTGATCGCCCGCTTCGGTGAAAACCTGCGGGAGCTGGGGAGTGCCGACCTGACCGAAATCACCGCCATCAAAGGGGTGGGACCTGCCAAGGCCACCGGGATCAAGGCGGCATTCACCCTTGCATCCCGGTTCCAGGCCCGCCGCCTGGAGCACCTGGACCGCTTCACCTCACCACGGCAGGTGTTCGACTACTTCCACCATGAATTCCGTGACCGGCGCAAGGAGTATTTCCTGACCCTGCTGCTGGACGGCAAGAACCGCATCATCCGGCGGGTGCAGATCTCCGAGGGGAGTCTCAACCAGAGCATCGTCCATCCGCGGGAGGTTTTCAGCCCGGCCGTGCGTGAATCTGCCGCGGCCATGATCCTGGTTCACAACCACCCCACCGGCGACCCGACCCCCAGCGGCGAAGACATCGCCATTACCCGACGGCTGAAGGAGGCAGGGGACATCATGGGAATCAAGGTGCTTGATCACATCATCATCGGCGACGGGGAATACCTGAGCTTCGTGGAAAAGGGGCTGATCTGACCATGGTAGCACATCAACCCCACAAGGGGACGGAACAGCCGCCCCGCATCCTGCTGGCGGTTGCGGACGAGAGTCGCCGGCAGGCCTACGAGGAATTTCTCGCGAGGGAGCAGGTGGTCTGGCACACGGTATCATCGCTGCGGGAGATGGCTGATCATGCCGCTGTCGAGCCGTGCCATGCGATCCTGCTGGATATGGTGCTGATCGTCCGCTCCTCCCGCGGTGAGAAGATACTGGCCGACGATGCCCTGCGGGCCCTCCCCCACGCCAGGCTCAACGTATCCCCACGCAGCAGTGAGATCGTCATCCTGGCCGGGGGCGAGGTCCGCGGCAGCATCACCACCCTGGTCGACTACCTCCGGTACTGCCGTACCCAACCCCTCAGGCTCGTGCATCCCCGTGACCGGTTGCCGCTCTATCTCCACGCCCTGCTCTCAACTACACCGGACATGGCAGCAGCCGAGCGCACCGCCTGTCTGGATGTCTCCGCCCACGGCTGTTTCCTGTTCACCGCTGCTGTCGATATCGGTCCGAAGGCATCGGTCTGGATACAGTTCGTCACCCTCACCGATCAATCGCCCATCCGGGCAACCGTCCGTTGGAAACGAGAGTGGGGGGCATCTATCGAATTCCCCGGCATCGGCGTACATATGGAGGAGATGACACCGGGCCAGGAGGCCGAGATACGTGTTCTTCTGGAAAGAAAACGCCACGAGCAGCCCCCCGGCGGTCCCGGCACCGACAGCAGACACCTGCCTCCACCATAAAAAACGGCCCGCAGGGATAGATCCCCCGGGCCGTTTTCATCTGTCTATTTCCCGCCGTACCGCCGGTTCAGTCTGCCAGAGCCAGCGCCTCGTCAGATGCCCGCTGGGCAGCCGCGACACAGTCGTTCAGGCCGATACCGCGGAAGGAATTACCGGTCAGGATCAGACCGGGATGCTGTCGCATCCGCTCATCCAGCGCCTCCAGCCGTTTCCCATGACCCACCGTGTACTGCGGGATCGCCTGTTCATGCCGGAATACCCGCACGAACGACGGCTCGGCCGTAATCCCCATGGTGGCCTGCAGGTCGCTCCGGACCCGGGCAACCACCTCGTCATCCCCCAGTTTGACATACTCGGGAAAGCATGCCCCCCCCATCATGCTGCGCAGCAGCACCTTCCCCTGCGGGGCGCGGTTCTCGAACATGCTGGAATCCCAGAGGGTACCGAGGGTACTCCGCCCCTCCTTCTTCGGGATCAGGTAACCGAATCCGTCCAGCGGGTAGCTGATCCGCTCCTGCTCGTAGCCGAAGCAGACCACCGTCATGCTGGCATAGGGGATCTGGCGCAGGATACCGGCCACTGACGGGTCGAGCCCTTCCAGCATATCGGCCACTGCAAAGGCGGGCGAAGCGGTGATCACCAGATCCGCCTGGTGTTCGCTGCCGTCATGACAGGTGACCAGATACCCCGCTGTCTCGCCGCGGATCGAGGTCACCTGGCTGTTCGGCCGGACGATCCCCCCCAGAGAGGCGGCAAGGGCATCGGACAGGTACTGGATCCCTTCGCGGAATGAGGTCAGCACCCCGCCGGGACCGGCGGCGCTTGAGACAACCTTCCCATCGGCCATGTCCCGTTTCTTCTTCTTGGCAAGCATGATCATGGCCCGCACCAGCCCGCCGTATTCCCGTTCCAGTTCGGCGATGCGGGGGAAACAGGAGACCAGGGACATGGTTTCCGGGTCGCCGGCGAAGATGCCGGATACCATCGGTGCGATCAATTTATCCAGTGCCTCCTGCCCCAGGCGCCGACGGCCGAATGCGGCCAGTGTTTCATCCACCCCCGCGGGGGGTGCTGCGATGAACGGGGT
>CAZSTJ010000318.1:0-3036 GCA_964609805.1 uncultured Geobacter sp.
AGCCTCCCCTGCTCCCCGGCGTCCCCCCACCCGGACATCACCGGCGCCCGCCTCGACACCCTCTTCCGGATGCACAACGCCCTGGCCCGGATCGTGGTCATGCCGGCAGCTACAGCCCTGCAACGGGTCCTGCCGAGGCGGACCTTCAACGAGGCCTCATTCTATCTGGTGGCCGGCGAGGAATTCGAGCGGGAGGAACTGCTGGCACGCCTGATCAGGATGGGGTACGCAAACGTCCCACTGGTGGAGGATCGCGGCACCTTCGCCGTACGCGGCGGCATCCTGGATATCTACCCCCCCAACATGACGGCACCGGTCCGGATCGAGTTTTTCGGCGACACCGTCGAGACCCTGCGCGCCTTCGACCCGCTGACCCAGCGTTCCCTCCAGCCGCTGGAGGAGCTGATCCTGCTCCCGTCGCGGGAGATCCTGCTGACGGAGGAGGTGCTGACGGACATCGGGCCGCGCCTGAAGCAGGTCTGCGATGACCTGGACATCGGCGCCGACAAGCGACGGGCAATCCTGGCCGACCTGCAGAATTCGGTCTATTTCCAGGGGATCGAATACCTGCAGCCGCTCCTGCACCCCGGCCTGGAGACGATCTTCGACTATGCCCCCGACTCCTTGCTGGCCCTGATCGACCCCGAGGGGATCACGGCCGCAATCACGAACTTCGGCGAAGAGGTTGCCGCCGGCGAAGCCAAAGGGCGCGCCGCAGGACTCCCCCACTCGCCGCCGGCGGAGCTGTTCCTGGGCCGTGACGCCCTGACGGCGCTCATCGACAGGCGCAGTCGTATCGAGACGAGTGGCCTGACACTGGAATCGGGCGGTGACCGGACGGAGATCGCCATCCCCTGCCGTGCAAACGACGACCTGCGGGTGACGGTCTCCAAGGAGACCACCCACGCCCTGGCGCCGCTGGCCCGGACCTTCAAGGAATGGCTCGACCAGGGACAGCGGCTGCTGATCTCCTGCCATCAGCAGCCCCAGGCGGAACGGTTGAAGGAGTTGCTGACCCCCTACGGGATTCGCTGCGGCATCAGTGAGGGGACCTTTGCTGAGATCCTGACCACCACCCCCCTCCTGAACCAGGGGGGGGGCATAACCTTGCTGCTGGGGGATATCTCCCGCGGCTTCCGGCTCCCGGAAGCGGGTCTGGCCCTGATCGCCGAAGAAGAACTGTTCGGCAAAAGGGTCCGGCGCCGCGGCGTCTCCGAGGTCAAGCGCAAACAGATCCTCGCCTCCCTGGCCGAACTGAAGCCGGGCGACTTCATGGTGCATATCGACCACGGCATCGGCCACTACCTCGGCCTGCAGCACATCAGCGTCGGCGGTGTGGGGGGCGATTTCCTCCTCCTGGAGTACGCCGGGAGCGACAAGCTCTACCTGCCGGTGGACCGGCTGGGGCTGGTGCAGCGCTACGTCGGCCCCGAGGGAAGCTCCCCGGCCCTGGACAAGCTGGGGGGAACCGGCTGGGAGAAGAGCAAGGGTAAGGCACGGAAGGCCATTGAGGAACTGGCGGGCGAACTGCTGGAGATCTACGCCAAGCGCCAGATGAGTGAAGGTTTCTCCTTCTCCCCCCCGGACGAGATGTATCGCGAGTTCGAAGCCTCCTTTGCCTGGGACGAAACGCCGGACCAGCTCTCCGCCATCCAGGACGTGTTGGCGGACATGCAGCATAGCCGCCCCATGGACCGGCTGGTTTGCGGTGATGTGGGATACGGCAAGACCGAGGTTGCCCTGCGGGGCGCGGTCAAGGCGGCCCTGGACGGCAAACAGGTCGGCGTGCTGGTCCCCACCACCATCCTGGCCCAGCAGCATTACGAGACCTTCCATGAGCGGCTGAAGGAATACCCGATCACCGTGGAGGTCCTCTCCCGCTTTCGCACCCCCAAGGAGCAGAAGTCCATCCTGGAGCGGCTGAAGAAGGGGGAGGTCGATGTCGTCATCGGCACCCACCGCCTGCTGCAGAAGGACGTGGCTTTCAAGGACCTGGGGCTCCTCATCATCGACGAGGAGCAGCGTTTCGGGGTCAAGGACAAGGAGCGGCTGAAGGCCTTCCGGGCCGTGGTGGACGTCATGACCCTCACCGCCACGCCGATCCCCCGCACCCTCTACATGTCCATGATGGGGATCCGCGACCTCTCCATCATCGACACCCCGCCGGTGGACCGGCTGGCGGTGAAGACCTTCGTCTCCCGCTTCTCCGAGGAGCTGATCCGCGAAGCGGTAATGCGCGAGCTGCGTCGCGGCGGCCAGATCTTCTTCGTCCACAACCGGGTGCAGACCATCGCCAAACGGGCCGAACTGCTGGCCGAGATCGTACCGGAGGCCAGGATCGCCGTGGGGCACGGCCAGATGGACGAGCACGAACTGGAAAAGGTCATGCTCGGCTTCATGCACGGTGAGACCAACCTGCTCCTCTGCACCACCATCATCGAGTCGGGCCTCGACATCCCCAACGCCAATACCCTTATCGTGGACCACGCCGACAAGTTCGGCCTCTCCCAGCTCTACCAGCTGCGGGGAAGGGTCGGCCGTTCCACCCAGCGGGGCTACGCCTACCTGATGATCCCGGGAGAGCATGTCATCAGCAGCGATGCCCGGGAGCGGCTGCGGATCCTGCAGGACATCTCGGAACTGGGGGCCGGCTTCCGCATCGCCACCCACGACATGGAGATCCGCGGCGCCGGCGACGTCCTGGGGAGCCGCCAGTCCGGCACCGTCACGGAGATCGGCTTCGAGCTGTACAACCAGATGCTGGAGGAGACCATCGCCCGCCTGCGGGGCGAGGAGTTCACCGAGCGGGTGGAACCGGAGATCAACCTCAAGGTGCCGGCCTTCATCCCGGAGGCCTACGTGAAGGACACCAACCAGCGGCTGGTGATCTACAAACGTCTCACCCAGGCGGAAAGCGAAGACGACGTGCTGGACATCCAGGCCGAGGTGACCGACCGTTTCGGCGCCTACCCGCTGGCGACCAGCTACCTGTTCGAGACCATGAAGCTGCGGGTGCTGCTGAAAAAGCTGCTGGTG
>CAZSTJ010000319.1:0-3007 GCA_964609805.1 uncultured Geobacter sp.
GTACCCCGGTGGAGAGCATGTTGATCCGGTTGATGATCGGCTGGGTCCAGCCGTTGCGGACACCGATCTGCTGCAGCTTGCCGTCCAGTTCACCCACGATATCGGCCTTGGTGACCCCGGGTCGCCACTGCTCCTTCGGTTTCAGGATGATGATAGACTCGAACATGGAGACCGGCGCCGGGTCGGTGGAGGTCTCGGCGCGTCCCACCTTGCCCAGGACATGTTCCACCTCCGGTACACTCTTGATGACGGCGTCCTGTACCTGGATGATCCGCTTGGCCTCGGTGATGGAGACGTTGGGGAGGGTCACCGGCATGTAGAGGAGCGAACCCTCGTCCAGGGGGGGCATGAATTCGCTTCCCAGTTTCATGAAGAGTGGCACCGCCACCAGCAGGGCGATTATGTTCAGGGCGATGGTGGTCTTTTTCCAGACCAGCACCCAGCGGATGACCGGGCTGTAGAGACGGATGAAGAAGGTGGAGACCGGGTTGGCCTCCTCCCGGGGCATCTTCCCGCGCATGAAGAAGTACATCAGCACCGGCACCAGGGTGATGGCGATCAGGGCCGAGCCCATCATGGAGAAGGTCTTGGTGAAGGCGAGGGGATGGAAGAGCTTGCCTTCCTGCCCCTCCAGCAGAAAGACCGGCACGAAGGAGAGGACGATGATGGCCAGGGAGAAGAAGATGGCCCTTCCCACCTGCTTGGCCGAAGCGATGATGGTCTCCAGCCGTTTCTCTTTCCGTTCTTCTTCAGGCATCTCGGAAAGATGGCGGTAGCAGTTCTCCACCATGATGACCCCGGCATCCACCAGGACGCCGATGGCGATGGCGATCCCCCCCAGGGACATGATGTTGGAGGTGACCCCCATCAGCTTCATGGTGATGAAGGCGATCAGTACCGAGACCGGCAGGGTCAGTACGATCACCAGGGCGCTCTGGAAGTGGAGCAGGAAGGCCAGGATAACGAGCGAAACGACGACCGATTCCTCCAGCAGGGCGTGCTTCAAGGTGTCGATGGCCCGGCCGATCAGGTCGGAACGGTCATAGGCGACCCGGATCTTGACGCCGGGGGGGAGACCCTTCTCCAGGGCGGTAATCTTCTCCTTGACCCGATCGATGACATCCTTGGCGTTCTCGCCGTAGCGCATGACCACGATGCCGCCAACGGTTTCACCTTCACCGTTCAGGTCCAGCAGGCCGCGGCGGATGGCGCCTCCCAGTTGGACGGTGCCCAGGTTCTTCAGGTAGATGGGGGTGCCGCGCATGTCGGCCCCGACAACGATATTTTCCAGGTCGGCGGGTGACTTGACGTAGCCCCGGCCGCGGATGAGGAACTCGGCGTCGGCCTGCTCGATGAGCCTGCCGCCGACGTCCTTGTTGGAGGCCTTTACCGCCTCCATGACCTGGCCGATGGTAACCTTGTAGGAGAAGAGCTTGTTAGGGTCGAGATCGATCTGGTATTCCCGCACCAGGCCGCCGATGGAGGCCACTTCGGCCACGCCGGCCACGGTGTTGAGCTGGTAGCGGACAAACCAGTCCTGCAGGGTGCGCAGCTGCTCCAGGTCGTATCCCTTACCTTCCAGGGTGTACCAGAAGACATGGCCGACACCGGTGCCGTCCGGCCCCAGGGTCGGCACCACGCCGGGGGGAAGCAGGGATGCGGCATAATTGAGCCGTTCCAGCACGCGGGTTCTGGCCCAGTAGATGTCGGCCTTGTCCTCGAAGATCACGTAGATCATGGAGAAACCGAAGGCGGACGAGGCCCGCACCGCCTTGACCTGGGGGAGCCCCTGCAGGTTGGTGGCCAGGGGGTAGGTCACCTGGTCCTCCACCACCTGCGGCGAACGGCCCGGATAATCGGTGAAGACGATCACCTGGTTGTCGGACAGGTCCGGGATGGCGTCCACCGGGGTCTTGTAGACCGACCAGAGGCCCCAGGCAGTGATCAGCCCGAAGAGCATCAGCACGATGACCCGGTTGCGGGCGGAGTATTCGATGATTTTTTCGATCATGTATAACCTCGGGGACTAGGGACCAGGGACCGGGAACTGGTAAAGACACTTACCAATCCCTCATCCCCAGTCCCTCGTCCCTGCTTTTTCACATCTTCATATCATCCATGTTCAGCGAATCCTTCTTCTTGGCAGGTGCGGCCGGTTGCATCTGCTTACCCGGCGGCGCCGCCTCCGGTTTCGCCCCGCCATGCTGGCTGTGATCCTGAGGAGCCCCGCCCCGCAGCTGGGATTCGGAGTCAATCAGGTAGGCGCCGCTGACGGCCACCTTGTCCCCCGGTTTGATGCCGGAGAGGATCTGCACCTTGTCGCCGATCCGTTCACCGGCCTGGACATCACGTGGTTCGAAGACCCCGGGCTGGACCTCGACCCAGACCACCTGGCGTTTGCCGGTGTCCAGCAGGGCCGTAACCGGCAGCACGATCCCTTTTGCCAGCGGTGACTTGATGGTTGCCGAGACGAACATATCGGGGCGGAACATCAGGCCGTGGTTGGGTATCTCCACCCGCACCTTGACGGTGTGGGTCTTGGGGTCGTGAAAGGGGTAGATGAAATTGACCCTGCCTACCACCGGCTTGACCGGTTCAGCGGACGGTCGGATCTCTGCCGACTGCCCCAGGTGCACGGAGGTAATCTCGTTGTCGTAGAGGTCCAGTTCAACCCAGACCCGTGACAGGTCGGCGATGGTGAAGAGCACGTCTCCAACATTGACGTATTGCCCCTGCTGGACCAGCTTGTCGACCACGATGCCGGAGAGCGGGGTGTAGATCGGCAGGCGGATAATCGGTTTGCCCGCCTTTTCCAGTTCGGTCAGCTGGTTTTCCTTGACTCCGTAGAGCATCAGGCGTTGGCGGGCCGATGCTACCAGCCCCTCGCCGTTCTGGGCAATGGAGGGTATGGGGGAGCTCTTCAACTGGTCACGGCTCTTGAGCGCCAGCAGGTATTCCTGCTGGCGCTCAAGAGCCGTGACCAGTTGAAGGACTCCCCTATTGCCTC
>CAZSTJ010000320.1:0-3006 GCA_964609805.1 uncultured Geobacter sp.
GCATAACGGGGCGGGGAAGTCGACCCTCATGTCGGTGCTGGCCGGGGCCGAGTACCAGGGGGGGGAACGGATAACCGGTCACAATGTGACCATGGATTATTTCGCCCAGGACCAGGCCAATGTCCTTGATTTCAATCGCACGGTCTGGGACGAGATCTATGCCGACGCCCCCTATGATATGGTCCCCCGGCTGCGGGATATCCTGGGGGCGTTCCTCTTCAGCGGCGACGACATCAACAAACGGGTCGGCGTCCTCTCCGGCGGGGAGCGCAACCGTCTGGCCCTGGCCAAGATGCTACTGCGTCCCTCCAACCTGCTCCTCATGGACGAGCCGACCAATCACCTGGACCTGTTCAGCAAGGAGGTGCTGCTGGACGCCCTCAAGAGTTTCGAGGGGACGGTGGTCTTCGTCTCCCACGACCGCTACTTCGTCAACGGCCTCACCACACGTATCGTGGAGGTTGAGGGTGGGCGGGTAGAGAGCTATTACGGCGACTACGAATATTACCTGGCAAAGAAGGATGAAGCCGGGAGCGGGGCATCTGCTCCGCAACGTTCGGCATCATCCGCAGAGAGAGGTGCTGTGCAGGAGATCGCCCGAACTTCTGCCGGTCCGGCACCGTTGCCTCCTGCAAGCAAGGAAGAACGTCTCAAGGGGCGTGAAGAGGAAAAGCAGCGGAAGCGTGAGGAAGAAAAACGGCAGAAACGGCTGGGTGAGATCGAGCGGGAGATCGCCCGGACCGAGGCCGAAATCGCCCGTCTTGAGAAGGAAATGGGCCAGCCCGGATTCTTTGACGACCTGGAACGGGGCGCCGCCGCCGGCGAGCAGCATGCCGGGCTCAATGAACAGTTGGAAAAATTATACGGCGAGTGGGAAGAATTATCGGGATAATGGCAGAGAAATCTATGATTCAATAAATTACACAGAGCAACTGAGATACCAGTGAATTATGTTTTCCTATTTCCCTGTGTTTCTCAGTTGCTCTGTTGCTCCGTGTTTAAATTGATTAACGTGTAGAATTATCTACCCCCAGATCAGATACCCCGCCTCGTAGACATTCCCCAGCACGGCGTGCTTCGGCATGACCCGCAGCATGAAGCCGTGGCGGCCGCAGAAGCGGCACTCCATCTCCCCTTCGAAACGGTGCAGGCCACCTCCCAGATCCTCCGCGTGTCGTAGTTCGACAACCTCTCCCCCCTGGATGTTCCCCTTGGAATCCAGCACCCCGAAATACCCCTCGACGGCGACGGAATCGGCGGGAATATTCCCCAGGGCAACCCGGGCGGATACCGGTACCTGGCTGCCGACCGCCACGGCATCGCCGGCCTGGGCCTCCGCCTGTTCGATGCGCACCTGCGGCCATTCCTTGAAGACACGCCCTTTCCAGGCGGCAACATCCTTGGCAAGGGCCAGATCGTCGGCAACGAACCGGTTCCACTGGGCATAGGAGGGGAGATAGGAGAGGCTGGCATACTCCTGCACCATGCGGGCGGTGGAGAAGACCGGGCAGAGGCTCTGCATGGAGGCCTTCATGGTGGCGACCCACGCCCGGGGCACCCCCTCGCTGTTCTGGTCGTAATAGAGCGGCACGACCTCCTTCTCCAACAGGTCGTAGAGGGCGCGACTCTCCACCTGGTTCTGGTACTCCACGTCCTCGTAGACCTCCCCCTTGCCGATGGCCCAGCCGTTGTTCCGCTGGTATCCCTCGCACCACCAGCCGTCCAGGACGCTCAGGTTGATGCCGCCGTTGAAGGCGACCTTCATGCCGCTGGTGCCGCTGGCTTCCATGGGGCGTAGCGGCGTGTTGAGCCAGACATCGACCCCCTGGACCAGGTGACGCGCCACCTCAATGTCGTAGTCCTCGATAAAGACGATGCGGTGGCGGAAGCGCTCTTCATGGGAGGCCTGGACGATCTGGCGGATCAGCTCCTTCCCCTCCTGGTCCTGGGGATGGGCCTTGCCGGCGAAGATGATCTGCACCGGCATCTCCGGGTTGTTGAGGATGCGCGACAGGCGCTCCAGATCGCGCAGCAGCAGGGTGCCGCGCTTGTAAGTGGCAAAGCGGCGGGCAAACCCGATGGTCAGGGTCTCGGGATCGAGTACCTCCTCGGCGGTGGCGATCTCCTTGACCGTGGCCCCGATCTTGATGAGCTGGGACTTGAGGCGTTTCCGGGCGAAATCCACCAGCTTCTCGCGAGAGCTGAGCTGAGTGCGCCACAGTTCCGCGTCGGGGATCTTGGAGACCCGGCGCCAGACGTTGTGATCGGTGGGGTTATCCATCCAGCGTGTCCCGAGGTAGCGGACCAGCAGACTGGCCATGTGGTTGGACATCCAGGTGCGGGTGTGGACGCCGTTGGTGATGGAGGTCAGGGGCACCTGCTCGTTGGGGAGTTCCGGCCAGACGTTCTTCCACATGGCACGGGAGACCTCGCCGTGCAGCTGGCTGACCCCGTTGGCATGCCCCGCCAGTTTGATGGCAAGCACCGCCATGCAGAAACTCTCCTGCTGATTACGGACATCCTGACGTCCCAGGCCGAGGAACTCGTCCCTGGAAAGCCCCAGCGATTTGTAGTACTTGCTGAAAAACCGCTCCAGCAGTTCGGCCGGGAAGTGGTCGATGCCGGCCTCAACCGGGGTATGGGTGGTGAAGACGTTGCCGGCGCTGACGATCTCACGGGCCTCCGCAAAGGAGATTTTCCGTTTCTCCATCAGCAGGCGGCTGCGTTCCAGGGCCAGGAAGGCGGCGTGACCCTCGTTCATGTGGCAGACGTTGGGGACAATCCCCAGGGCGCGCAGAGCCCGGATACCGCCGATCCCCAGGAGGATCTCCTGGATCATGCGCATCTCCTTGTCGCCGAAGTAGAGTTGGGCCGTAATCAGGCGATCTTCGGGAGAGTTGGATTCCAGATTGGTGTCCAGCAGGTAGAGCGGTACCCGGCCGATCTGGACCCGCCAGATGTGGGCCCGGAATTTCCGGCTGCCGAAGTCCAGGTCAATCTCCAGGG
>CAZSTJ010000321.1:0-2923 GCA_964609805.1 uncultured Geobacter sp.
GCGCAGAAGGAGAATATCAGCCACTTTCTCTGGATCAGCAGCTCATCGTCTGCTGCACTGCCGGCATCCTGCAGTTCCACCGGGGTGAAGCCGGCGGCATGAACGATGGCGAAGATTGCGGAGGGGGTGAGTTCACGGGGATCAAAGCGGACGAAGCCGGTCTCTACCGCCAGATTGACGATGGCGGTGGAGACGGCGGGGTTCTCCCGCAATTTTTTTTCGAGGGTCGCGACACAGGAGGCGCAATGCAGGCCGCGTACACCGAAGGTCAACTCTCCCGGGGTTGCGTCAGTGCCGGTAGTGGTGGGTTCCATGTTCACTGGCAGGGCTCCTCTGTCAAGGTGTGACGATGTACGTCAGTTTTTGAAATCACCCGCGATGATATGTCCCCAGGTGATCTTGATCGCCGCCGCAATGGGGAGAGCCAGCAGGATTCCCCAGAACCCGAGCAGTTCTCCCAGTGCCATGACCATGATGATGGTTACCAGGGGATTGAGGTTCATGGACTTCTTGAATACCAGCGGCTTGACGATATAGCCTTCCAGAAAGTAGATGACCGAGAAGGCGGCGATGATCTTAACCAGTACCGCCATGCTCTGAAACTGAAACCAGCCGAAAAAGAGGGCGGGGAACACGGCGATGATGACCCCGATGAACGGCAAGATTGAAGCAGCACCGGCAAAGACGCCGCAGAAGATCGGGTGGGGGATGCTGATGAGGTAGAGCGCCAGTGATGCAAACAGGGCTACGATCAGCGAGACGATGACCTGCCCGCGCAGATAGCCGCCGATGCTGCTGTTGACCTCCTGGCCGATCCCCAGGACGATCTCCCTCCGGTGTTCGGGAATCCACGAAGCAAGGGTCTCAATGACCGTATGTTTGTAATACAGCATGAAAAAGACGAGGATCGGGGCAAGGATGATATTGAAGAGATTGAAAAAAATCCTACCTGCAAAGCCGTATGCCAGGGCACCGGTCTTTTCCGCAGCGGTATCGACATTTGCCGAGACCTTATCGAGCAGCCACTGGATCTCCTCCGAGCCGTATCGGTCAGGGATGCGCCCCTTCCATTCAAGGGCTACCTGCTTGACCTTCTGGATATACTGGGGCAGTTCGCGAAGGAATGAGTCCCAGCTGATAGTCAGCTTGGGGACCATGAAGGTCAGGAAGAAAACGGTCAGAACGCCGAGAACGACATAGAGCAGCGCAAGGGCGTAGGCACGGGTTGCCCCGCGTTCTTCAATCTTGATGACGACGGGATCCAGCAGGTAGGCAATGACCCAGGAGAGCAGAAAGCAGGAGATGGTATGCTGCAGGGCATACCCGGCAGCAGCCAGCAGACAGAGGAGCAGGATGCCGGCGATCAGCCTGCCGTAATCGCTGCGGGGATGATGCCCGTGATGTGTATGTGTCATGGCACCCTCAGCTTCGCGGCGAGAAGAGTGAAGTGGTCTCGACCGTGTACAGGTTATGTTCCTCCAGCCAGACCTTGACCCTGCTGGAAACGAACTCGTCCCGCAGTTCGGTCAACCGGTCCAGCTCTTCCGGAAAGAATGACAGGATATCATTGATATTTCCGTAAGGGGGGCGGCCGGCCAGTGCTCCGCTCAGGAGCTTCTTCAGCTCCGCATCCTTGACGGCACCGATGAAGCCGGTCATGATTTGGCGCTCGTTGCTGTGATCGTACCGGGGGATCTCCAAAAACCGATCCGGATTGGTTTCTACCTGCTGCCAGAGTTCCTCATCATCCACGGCTGTCGGTACAAAAAATACCTCGCCGGTAATCCGGTCGAGGAAGTAGACCCGGTCACCTTCGCCGCTGGCAAAGGCATCGATCAGTTCATTCCAGATGATTTCCACATTATATCCCAAGCCCATGAGGCTACCTCTCTTATCTATTGACATCGGCTGGTTGTAATCGCACAATCCCCGCCATGCGCACTGTTTTTCTTGCTGACGCCCATCTGAACAGTCCTTGCGACCCGGCATACCGCCAGTTGCTGGCGTTTCTCCGCAGTCTGGAAGGGGAGACGGAAACCCTGTTCATCATGGGCGATCTGTTTGACTTCTGGCTCGGTTTTCCTTCGAATCCGTTCCGGCAGTACGACGCCGTGCTTGAAGCCCTTGCCTCCCTCAAGGAGAGCGGCTGCCGGCTGGTCTACTTCGAGGGGAACCACGACTTCCACCTGGGACCGGTATTCACCGATCTGCTCGGCGCCGAGGTTCACAGCGGTCCGGCGATCGTGACCCTGCAGGGGAGAAAGTTTTTTCTCTGCCATGGCGATCAGATCAACCGCGAGGACTACGGGTACCGGATGTTGCGCCTGCTCCTGCACAACCGCCTGACGGCGACGCTGCTTCACATTGTCCCGCCTGCCCTGGCCTTTGCGGTCAGGGAACGGCTTCAGAGTGCCAGCCGCTCGGGGTATGAGTCAAAGTCCCATCGCTGGGATTACCGGGAGCTCGTCAGAGCTTTCGCACGCCAGGTCAGGGGGGCGGGGTGCGACGGCCTGGTGACCGGTCATTTCCACCTTCCTTTCTGTGAAGAGCTGGATGACTCCCCCTTCAGGGTCCTCTCGCTGGGGGGATGGCTGGAACAGTCAAGCTACGGTGAACTGGTTGACGGTGAACTGGTGCTGAAGACCTTTGACCCGTCGCCAACAGAACCGTAGTCCCCTCCCCGTATCAGTTGTCGAAGAACTCCTCCAGTGCCATCTCGCCCACCTGCGACGATTTGATCTTCCACTTGTCCTGATTGATGACCAGCGCCACCAGTGCTATCTTCGGATTGCGGGCCGGTGCGAAGGCCGCGAACCACGAATAATGGCCGCGCGGGTCAGTGCCGTCGATGGAGCCGGTTTTGGCTGCCACCTCCACATCCAGACGCGGCCGTCCTCGCCGGTCATAGAACGCCCTGCGGGAC
>CAZSTJ010000322.1:0-2908 GCA_964609805.1 uncultured Geobacter sp.
GACGCTCCACCAGATGGCGGGCCGGCAGCGGCACCAGGTCGAGGCTGGTACGTTCCGGCAGGGGGTGGGTGCTGACCCAGCAGTCCGGCGTCCGGAGCCGCAGTCCGGGGACCCGGGAGAGATCGCCCCCCCTCTCGACAGCCGCGGCAACCTGCGGGACGATCTCCTCGCCGTCATCGACCGAGATCGCATCGATCTCGTCACACTCCAGGGCCGTCGGATAGGCCGCCGCCGCATGTCCCCCCACCAGGATGAAGACATCGGGCGATGCCCGGCGCACCTCCCGTGCGGTGGCGATGACCTGATCGAACTCCAGTGTATGGAGGCAGCTGATGCCGACGATCCGGGGACGGACCCTGCCCATCCAGGTGGCTGCTCCCGGGCGGAAACGGAGATCGGCGATGGTGACGTCGTGCCCCTGTTTCAGCAGGGCGCTTCCGACATATTCGAGCCCCAGCGGTTCGACGCAGAAGAACGGGCCCAGGCCGAAACGGTCATTACCCGGATGGGGGCGCAGCAGCAGTATCTTCATGGAGTCCTCATGGTAGATAATCTGAATCCGTGACACCAACGTGTCGCACTGTTCGGAAGAGCCGGGGCCAGAACGCCGCCACGCCGTAACAGGCCGCGGGATCTGCCGGTCCTCCGCCGTAATGCCGTAAACCGCTCAAACAGAATGGCTGAGGCCTTCCGGACCAACGAAGACATGGTGGCATCACGGATTCAGGGATAATTTTTCAAGTACTGCCATCTCCCCCGTCACCGGGAGCGACGACCTCCGTGCTGTCACCGTACACCCCCCCGCGGCGGAGCAGGTTATAGGCGAAATTGGTCAGATAGCTGGATCTGCCGGCGAACACCCGGCTGGCGATTGCCGGCCAGCGGTAGGCCTCACGGCGGGCATCGCGCCATCCCTGATACAGCCGTTCCGGGGTCATCAGCTTCGGCCGGAAGACGACCTGGTTATGATCGTACCGGTCCCACTCCTTGTGCAGGAGCCTGTCCTCTTCGTCAAACTGCCGGTATAGCGCCGTACCCGGATAGGGGGTCAGGATATTGAAGGTAGTGACACTGGGGGCGCATTTTTCGAGATACCGGACCGTTGACTCGAAGACGCTCTCGTCATGATCATCGAACCCGAAGATCATCGAGGTTTCAACCACGATGCCGGCATCCCTGATCCGTTTGATCAGTTCGGCGGTGGAGTAGCGGGTGCCGGTCTTGGGGTGGTTGGCCTGGGAGCCGGCTACCGATTCCAGACCGACGAAGATGCCGATACATCCGGATGCGGCCAGCAGCTGTACCAGTTCCGGGTCCTCGGCAAAACGGAGGCTGGCCTGCCCCCCCCAGCGGAGCCCCATACCAGCCATCCCCTTGAGGATCGGGCGGGCCTTCTGCGGATCGCCCAGGATATTGTCATCCACCAACACCGTCAGCTTCCGGTCAAAGGTCCGCATCTCCGCCAGGACATCCTCGGGGTCGCGATACCGGAACGTGCGGCCGAAATACGGGGTCACGGTGCAGAAGGAACAGTCATAGGGACAGCCACGGCTGGCCTGAACCGTCTGGGTTGTCAGGTAGGAGCGCCCCGCCAGGATATCGCGGCGGGACCAGGGAACGTCGAGGAGATCCCCCGAAGGGACCGAACTGTAGCGTTCCTTGAGCCTGCCCCCCTGAAGGTCGTCAAGGAGCGTACTCCAGACCGGCTCGGCCTCGCCGATCACCACCGCATCGGCGTGCTGCAGGGCCTCGTCCGGCAGCACGGTTGCATGCATGCCGCCGATGACGACCGGCACCCCGGCGGCCCGAAAGCGGTCGGCGATCTGGTAGGCCCGGGTCGCCTGGTGGGTCATGGCGGTAATACCGACCAGATCGAACACCCCCTCGAAGGGGACATCCTCGTGCAGCTCATCGGCCAGGACAACCTCCCATCCGGGAGGGGTGACCGCGGCCACCTGTTTCAGGGACAGGGAGGGGAGCTGGAACCGGCGCACCCACCCCAGCTTGTGGGTTGCCGGATACACCAGCAGAAGCCGGGGGGGACTAGTCATTAAAAATCATATATACAACTGATAGTTGCATAACAATATCTCTGGTACTACTTCTTGTTTTCAGCGATATAGCCGGCCATGCTCCGGACGGACGCGAACACCTTGGAACCGGTGGCGGCATCGGGTACCACAACGCCGAATTCCTTCTCCATGGCAACCACCAGCTGGAGGGCATCGATGGAATCAAGGCCGAGCCCTTCGCCGAAAAGCGGCGCGTCGGTTTCTATCTCGTCGGGCGACATCCCCTCGATCCTCAGGCTGTCGATAATCAACTGCTTCACTTTGACAATCAAATCTTCGGACATGCAGATCTCCTCTGTACGTAAAATATAAAATCTGAATTCGTGTCACCATCGTGCCGCAGAGTCCGGAAGAGCCTGAGCCGGAACGCCGCCAAGCCGTAACGGGACACTTACTCCGCCGATTCCCAGAAATCGTAAAAATTGTACCACTGATCCGGATAGGCGCGGATGTAACGTTCGAACACCGCCAGCACCTGTTCCATACCGGCCCGGATCGCCGCGGCATGCTGGCCGTGGCGCCCCTTGAAGAAGATCGGTTCCTCCATCAGGGTGGTGTAACGCCCCTGCTCCAGCACCACAAAGGCGGGGATGACCGGGGCACCGCTGGCCAGGGCCAGATAGGCGGCCCCCACCGGGATATTGGTGGGTCTCCCGAAGAACGGGATGGTGATCGTATTTGAGGAACCGTCCCGGTCACCCAGGATCGCCAGTGCCTCATTGCGGCGGAGTGCGTTGACCGCCTCGATGACCGCCAGCGGCGAGGTATCGTCACGATCCACGTAGATGAAGCGGATGCCCCGCTCGGCCCGCAGCCGTTCACGCTCGCTGTTGAAC
>CAZSTJ010000323.1:0-2906 GCA_964609805.1 uncultured Geobacter sp.
TTCTGCCCAACAACTCTCCTCCCTCGTCAAAAGGGACCCGATAACTACCATGACATTCTTGCGAGTGTCAACAGAAAATATTTACTTTTTTTGCCCTGCCGGAATTGATTCCAAAAAAGCAGCTGGTTATGCGGGTTCTTCTTTGAGGCGCTCTTCCAGGAGGGGGATAATGACAACCTTGACCCGGCCCTTGCCCCACAGTCCGATCTTTTTGGCTGCAGCACGGGAGAGATCAATGAAGTGGAACGGCTTTCTAGCGCATCGATCGTTGATGGTGACATGCACCTCACGGCTGTTGGCGGGGTTAACCACACGCACCACCGTGCCCAGCGGCAGACTATGATGCGCCGCGGTGAGCTTTTCAGGGTTATACCGATGTCCCGACGTGGTACGCCGCCCCTCAAAGCGGCGGGCGTAATAGGAAGCAAAGCCTTCGACCGGACCCAAGGGACTCCCTTTGAGAACCAGATCCTCAAGGGGCGTCGCAGCCGGAGACTCGATCTCTGTCAGCAGACCTCCTTCGCGGGCGCCTTCGGCTGCAGCACAGACCGGCGCTGCAGCCAGCCAGACGGCCGCACAACAGATAATCAGGCTATATTTCAAACAGTTTGCCACTTGCATCCATGTTCTCCAGAACTGGCCTTATACCGTACCGGAGCGCATTGGTCAAGTTTCTCGGCGTATCAGGGGTTCAGATACTCGCGGATTGCTGCTTCAAAGTTACGGGGTTCGACAGGGAAGGTTTCCTGCCATGCGCCCCCGCAAAGACTCTCTTCCAGCAGCATCTGAAGCTGGTCTACCGTTATGGGGAATTGTGGCAGTCGCTGCAGAACCGGGATAATCAGCTTCATCATACCTAGCGGGGCATGGACTTTCAGTGGCGCAGATCTTCCCAGAGCTGCAGCGACGAGATCCAGTAGTTCTACATAGGTAAACCGGTCAGCGCCACAGAGTTCATAGCTGCGACCAACGGTTTCCGGCATTTCCAGCGACATCGCAAAACAGCGGGCCACATCAGTCACATGGATCGGCTGCAGGCGGTAATCGCCGCGGCCGATGACCGGGATAACCGGCGCGATTTTCAACTGCCTCGCAAGCATGGTGATGAACGCGTCACCGGGGCCGTAAATCAGTGAGGGGCGAAAGATTGTGCCGTCAAGACCGCTGGACCTCACCAGTTCCTCTGCCCGGAATTTGGTCTGATGATACCGCGACACAGCCCCCGGGCGGGTCCCCAGAGCCGACATCTGCAGATAGCGACTGACACCGGCACGCCTGGCGGCTTCCAGCATATGTGCCGTGGCCTGCACGTGGAGGCGCTCAAAGGTAATGCCCCGCCCCGGGAATTCACGGATAATCCCGACGAGGTTGATGACTGCATCGCATCCTGCGGCAGCTTCTGTCACGCATTCCTGCCTGACAGCGTCCCCCTCGACCACTTCAATGCCGGCTGCAGGAGCCCCCGGGCCGCGCCGATGTACCAGCATCCTGATCTCGTGACCACACCGGAGGAGTTCATCCACAAGATGCCTCCCGACAAAACCGCTGCCGCCTGACAGAAAGATTTTCATGTAACGGTCCTGTTCCACAGCAGGCTTTGCAGCCCGCTGTATCGTTCGGTTCGACGTTCGACGGTGCTTCTGAAGCTCTCCTGCCGGCACCAGATTTCTACCCGGTGCCGGGCGCGGGTCACTGCGGTATAGAGCAGCTCACGGCTCAGGACCCCGGACATTATATCGGGCAGGATCAGCAGCACCGAATCATACTCGCTCCCCTGCGATTTATGGACTGTCAGGGCGTAGGCCGCTTCAAGATACGGCAGCCGCAGGGTAGAAATCCGTCGCATGTCCGCGCCTTCGGCCACCGGAAAAAAGACCGCCGGCTCCCCGTCTGCTTCGGCTACCTCGACACCGGTATCTCCATTGAACAGTCCGAGGTCATAGTTGTTCGCACCGACCATTACCGGCTTATAGCCCCCCCCCACCGCCGTCCCGGTCCTGCGGGAATGTAGCGCAGCTTCGACCGATCGATTCAGACCTGAGACACCATGCCGCCCCTCACGATGAGGGACAAGCACCCTGAAAGCATCCAGCGAAGACAGCGCCTCAAGCGGAGATGCGGCACGGGCGAACGCAGCATAGCCTTCTGCAACGACGGCGGAGAACAGCTCCCCGAAACTGTCCGCTTCAGGAAGCGGGCGCCAACAGACATCAGGATACCGCCCGGAAGTGAGGAGATCCAGCGCCCCGTCGGCATCTCCGGAGTTGATGTAACGGCTCAACAAGCCGATACCGCTGTCATCCCTGAAACGATAGCTTTTTGTCAGCTGCACCACGGCCGGCCGGCTGCCGGAAGGGACAGCATCTTCACCGCCGGCACAGATATCAGCAAGAACCGCCCCAGCTTCTACAGAGGCCAGCTGATCCCGGTCACCGAGCAGGATGACCCGGGCCGCGGCGGGAAGTGCCTCGAGAATCGCCGCCATGAGCGGCAGATCAATCATCGATGCCTCATCGACGACCAGCACGTCACACGGGAGAGGATTATCCGCGTTGTGCCGTGCCCCCCGGCCGCTTCCCGTCATACCCAGCAGCCGGTGAACGGTTGAAACCGTACGCGGCAGCATGGCATGAAGCCCGTCCGCCAATGGTAATCGCCCGTAGACTGTCGCAAGGGATTGCTGAAGCCTCATGGCAGCTTTACCGGTCGGAGCGGCCAACAGTATCCGACATGGTTCACCGCCTTCGGCATCGATCAAGAGAGCCATGATCCTGGCCACGGTCGTCGTTTTGCCAGTGCCGGGGCCGCCGGAAATAACCGCAAATTGCGACCTGAGGGCCGCTTCGGCTGCGGCACGCTGCAGGTCACCACCCAGTTCCCCTCCCGGAAAGTAGCGGTCGAGGGCA
>CAZSTJ010000324.1:0-2874 GCA_964609805.1 uncultured Geobacter sp.
CGTTGTCGCCGTAGAGCGGCTTCGGCATGAAGGTAACGGTCTTGCCGTTACGGTAGGCAACGTTCTTGATGACGTACTTGAACCACTGAAGCTGGTCAGCCATGTCAACCAGTGAGGAGAATCGCATATCGATTTCAGCCTGGCCACCGGTGGCAACCTCATGATGCTGACACTCGACACGAATGCCTACCTTCTGCAGCTCCATGACCATTTCGTTACGCAGATCATTCTGGGAATCTACCGGTGAGCAGGGGAAGTACCCTTCCTTGTGGCGCGGTTTGTAACCGAGGTTGGGGAACTCTTCACGGCCGGTGTTCCAGGCACCTTCTACGGAGTCAACCATATAGAAGGCCTGGTTGGCGCTGGAGTCGTAACGGACTTCGTCAAAGATGAAGAATTCTGCCTCGGGACCGAAGAAAGCGGTATCGCCGATGCCGGTGGACTTGAGATAAGCCTCTGCCTTGCGGGCAATGTTACGCGGGTCGCGGGTATAATCTTCCTTGGTGATGGGATCGAAGATGTTGCAGATCAGCGACAGGGTCGGCACAACAACAAACGGATCCATCTTGGCGGAGGTGGGATCCGGCAGGAGGATCATGTCAGAGGCATGGATCGGCTGCCAGCCACGGATAGATGAGCCGTCAAAGCCCTGACCTTCTTCGAAGGTGTCCTCGCCGAACTCCGTAATAGGTACCGATACATGCTGCCAGGTACCGATAAAATCCATAAATTTGTAATCAACCATCAGTGCGCCGTTTTCTTTGGCAAATTCTACTACCTGCTTCGGGGTCATCAAACTTCTCCTTTCAAGTGGTGATTAATTGCAATCCAGTATTATTTATAGGGCGTCTTCACCGGTTTCGCCGGTCCTGATCCTTACGACCGCTTCTACAGGAGTTACAAAGATCTTGCCGTCGCCAATACGCCCGGTTTTAGCCGATTTTTCAATGGCTTCAACAACCTGGGGAAGAATTGTATCAGAAACAATTATCTCAAGTTTGATTTTAGGTATAAAGTCCACGACGTATTCGGCACCGCGGTACAATTCGGTATGGCCTTTCTGGCGTCCAAAACCTTTAACCTCACTGACGGTGATCCCCTGTACGCCAATTTCGTTAAGGGCCTCTTTCACCTCATCCAGCTTGAATGGCTTTATAACTGCTTCGACTTTTTTCACGCCGGTATCCTCTCTTTCTCGAAATGATGGGCAATTATAAGGGTTATCGTTTAAATTGCAAGAGCTAAGCGGCGCAGAGGTGCCGACTTATTTTTCAATCGGACTTCACTCGCAGATTCCACGAGCAGACATCCACTCAGACTGATCCCAACCTTGTGACATAAAACCACAGCTAACCGTTACTATCCATGACAAAAAAAGGAGCCCAAGTCAGGAGGCTCCTTTTTCAGGCAAACCGATTGGATATCAATTACTACAGGATGAAAAGCATCTCCCCATAGGTCGGCAGCGGCCAGTAATCTGCGGCAATGATCTTTTCCAGGGCATCGCCGTCGGCACGCAGGTCTACCATCTTGGCGAACACCTTCTCCCGGAAGGCGACAGCCTGTTTCTCCGGGTCGCTTATCTTCAGAGCAGAGTCGAGGGCCTTTTCCAGGGCTTTGACATTGTTGTTGGCGGATGCCATGGCGGTGCTGAGCTCTTCCAACAATTCTTTCTGGGCCGAGACGTTCAGCTTTCCGGAGACTGCACTGATGGTAGCGATGGAGGTGGCCAAGGTTGTTGCGTATTCCATGGCAGCGGGGATGATGCTCTTCTTGGCCATTTCAATCATGGTCAGGGCCTCGATGTTGATAACCTTGACGTACTGCTCGACCATGATCTCGTACCTGGAGTGCAGCTCCTTGTCGGTAAAGACGCCATGGCTCGTGAACAGCTTGACGGACTCTTTCGTTACCAGCTGTTTCAGGGCTTCCGGCGTGTTAGGGATGTTCAACAGACCACGCTTCTTGGCCTCTTTGACCCACTCGTCGGAGTAGTTGTTGCCGTTGAATACGACGCGCTGATGCTTCTTGGCGATCTCCTGCAACAGTTTTGACAGGTCAGCTTTGAGGTTTTTGGATTTCTCCAGTTTGTCGGCGATTTCCTTCAGGGACTCGGCGATGATGGTGTTGATGATGATGTTGGGACCGGAGATGGAGAAGGATGAACCAAGCATCCTGAATTCAAACTTGTTACCGGTGAAGGCGAACGGTGAAGTTCTGTTTCTGTCGGTCGCATCCTTGGGAAGTGCCGGAAGTGTAGTTACACCGATCTTCATATCAGCGTTTGATGAAGATGTTTTTGCCTTGCCGGCCACAATCTGGTCAAGGATGTCGGCCAACTGTTCGCCGAGGAAGATGGAGATGATTGCCGGCGGCGCTTCGTTGGCACCCAGACGGTGGTCATTACCGGCATTGGCACAGGAACAGCGCAGGAGGCCGGCATAGGTATCCACCGCCTTGATGGTTGCCATAAGGAAGGTCAGGAACTGGGTGTTCTCATGGGGGGTGTGACCCGGCTCGAGCAGATTCTGGCCGTCGTTGGAGCTCATGGACCAGTTGTTATGCTTGCCGGAACCGTTGACGCCGGCAAACGGTTTTTCGTGCAGCAGACAGACCATGTCATGACGGATAGCGACCTTTTTGAGGATATCCATGATCATCTGGTTGTGGTCGGTGGCGATATTGGTGTTCTCGAAGATCGGGGCGATCTCGAACTGCCCGGGGGCTACCTCGTTGTGCTGGGTCTTGGCAGAAACCCCCAGTTTCCACAACTCTTCATTGACTTCCTTCATGTAATCCAGCACCCGGTCCTTGATGGTGCCGAAATAGTGGTCTTCCAGTTCCTGCCCCTTGGTGGACATGGCACCGTAGAGT
>CAZSTJ010000325.1:0-2794 GCA_964609805.1 uncultured Geobacter sp.
CATCCATATCATCCCGCTGGACGTACGCGACCGGGAGGCGGTGCAGGGTGCGGTGGACTCGCTGCCGGAGCGCTTCCGCGGGATCGACGTCCTGATCAATAACGCCGGCCTGGCTTTGGGGCTGGAGCCGGCCCATCAGGTGGATCTGGAAGACTGGGAGACCATGGTGGATACCAACATCAAGGGGCTCATGTACTGCACCCGTTTCATCCTCCCCGGTATGGTGGCCCGCAACCGGGGACATGTAGTCAATATCAGCTCCACCGCCGGCGCCTGGCCCTATCCGGGAGGCAACGTCTACGGCGGCACAAAGGCCTTTGTGACCCAGTTCTCGCGCAACCTGCGCTGTGATCTGCTCGGCACCCGGGTACGGGTCACCTGTATCCAGCCCGGCATGGCCGAGACCGAATTTTCGCAGGTTCGCTTCAAGGGAGACGACGCCAAGGCGGCACAGGTGTACACCGGCACCGAACCGCTGACCGCTGCCGATATCGCCGAGACGGTCGCCTGGGTAGTAGACCGGCCGACCCATGTCAACATCAACACCCTGGAGATCATGTCCATAGACCAGGCCTGGGGACCATTTGCAATTCACCGAAGCGAAATGCCATAATTCAGCTGGTAACTCCGCCCTCTTCCTATCCTTCTCCCGGAGGGAGAAGGGACACCATTCACTTTCTCCATAAGGGAGAAGGTGGCCAAAGGCCGGGTGAGGGGCCTGCCTGTCATCTGAGTACTGTCATTTCTTAATTCTTCCACCAATAAAGGAACATCTATCATGGCAAAAGAACTGTATGTAGGTCATCTGTCGGAACAAACCACTGAAGAGGATCTGCGGAGACTCTTCTCCGTTATGGGGGTCGTGACCTCCGTCCATCTCATCATTGATCCGGAAACACGTGAATTCAAGCGCTGCGGCTACGTCCGCATGGCGGCCGGTGTGGATCCAGCCGAGGTTGCCGAGACCCTGGACGGGGCCTACCTGATCGACCGGGAGATCCATGTCAGCATCGCCCGCCCCCAGAAACCGGGGATGGCTGGAAAAAGCGCCCCATACAAGCCCTGGATGAAGGACCGTCCCAAACCTGCCGACAAGAGCGGAGGCCAGGGTAAAGGAAGACCACAGACAAAGTCAGCTCCTCCCGCCACCCCGGACGGCAAGGCTCCGTCGTCGGCAAAACCGGCGGCAAAACCGGCGACAAAGCCGGCTACGCCCGCAGGCAGACCGGTGAAGAGCGGGAGAGGCACCCCATCGGCAGGAGGTTCCACGCCGCGTCCACGGAGGAAACCATGATCATCACAGCCCGATCAATCGTCATGCTGATCCTTTTCGTCATCCCCGCTCTGGCTGCCGCTGCCCCTGAGCGCCTGCCGGCAACGCCCCGCATTTCCGCCGTCACCGTCTATGCCGACCGGGCCATGACCAAACGGAGCACGACCCTCCCCCTCAAACCGGGCAGCTACCTGGTCTCATTTGACAACCTCCCCCCCCTGATCCAGGATGACTCCGTCCGGGTGGAGGGGAATGGGACCGCTGGTGTCACCATCACCGGCATCGAGGTAAAGCCGGTGTTCCTGGAGCAGAGCGGCGAGAAAAGGGTCAGGGAGATCGATGAGGAGATCCGTACCCTGGAGCGGCAGTCCGGCAATCTGGACGCAAGAATTGCCGGGATTAAATCCCAGAAGTCGTTCATCGACTCCATCCGCGTGGCCTGGGGCGACCGTATCTCCAAGGAACTGGCAATCGGTCGGCCAACCGCGGCTGAACTGCAGGAAGCCTCGACCTTCGTAGGTGCAGGGGTGACAAAAGCGGAGGAGCAGGCCCGTGATCTGGACGCTGAGAAACTGGCGATCAAGGAGAAGATCGATGTCCTGCGCCGACAGCGGAACGAGGTCGGCGGGGCAAATCGCAAGGAGACGAAGGTCGTCGAGGTCGGCCTGGAGGTGTCCCGGGGGGGCAACCTCACCCTGGACCTGACTGCCGTTACTGGCCGGGCAGGCTGGGAACCATCCTACGATGTGCGCCTGGCCGCCGACGGCAAGAGCACTGACCTGACTTTCCGGGCCCAGGTCCGCCAGCAGACCGGCGAAGAGTGGCAGGATGTGGACCTGACCCTCTCTACCGCCCGTCCCGCAGCCGGCGGTGCCCCGCCGGAACTGTACCCGTGGCGGGTGTCATTCTACCGCCCTCCCCCCCCGATGATGGCTCTGCCGGCGGCGGCACCGGCACCCTCCCTTGCCAAGAGGGCCAGAGGGGTGATGAAGATGGAGGACAGCGCCATGATGATGGAACAGGCAGCAGAGGCACCGGCTGAATTCCAGACCTCCGAGATCAGCAGCGAGCAGACCTCCGTCAGCTTCCACATCCCGCGCACGGTGGATATCCCGTCCGACAACGCCAAGCACAGCAACGTCGTCGCTATTGAGCAGCTGCCGGTTGCACTGGAGTTCCTGGCGGTGCCCAAGCTTTCTCCCTTCGTCTTCCTCCGGTCGGAGATCGTCAACCGCGCCTCCTATCCGCTCCTTCCCGGCAAGGCGAACATCTTTGTCGGCAACACCTTCACCGGCAGTTCCTGGCTGAAAAAGGTGGCCGCTGGCGAGAAGTTCGACCTGTTTTTCGGGACGGATGATCAGGTGAGCGTCAAACGGGAAGAGGTGAAACAGCACAAGGAGGCCGGCCTGTTCGGCAGGAACCGCATGAGCTACCGTTACCGGATCGAGGTTAACAACTTCCGGAAAGACGCCCAGACCGTGACCGTGCGGGATCAGCTGCCGGTGGCGGGGGATGAGGAGA
>CAZSTJ010000326.1:0-2769 GCA_964609805.1 uncultured Geobacter sp.
GTTTGACTCGGGCAAACTGGATTGTGCTTCATCCTGTTCGTTGTCCCTGTCTGCATCCCCGGGCTTCCCGAAGTTCTTCGAAAACATGGACAAGTACTTCGACAAGATCGTGCTCCGTCCGCTTTCCATCTCCAACGCTCCGGAGCCGATCCGCCGCCTGGGATGCATCGCCATGAACACCCCGGTTGAGATCGACATCTACGCCCACGCCAACTCGACCCTGGTCGGCGGTACCCGCATGATCAACGGCCTCGGCGGTTCAGGCGACTTCCTCCGCAACGGCTACCTGAAGATGATGCACACCCCGTCAAGCCGTCCTTCCAAGACCGACCCGACCGGTATCTCCTGCGTCGTGCCGCACTGCTCGCATATCGACCACACCGAGCACGACCTTGACTGCGTCATCACCGAGCAGGGTCTGGCAGACCTTCGCGGTCTGGCACCGAAGGATCGCGCCCGCCGCATCATCGAGAAGTGCGCCCACCCTGACTACAAGGATCAGCTGAGCGAGTACCTTTCAATTGCGGAACACGAGTGCCTCCGTCGCAAAGTTGGTCACGAGCCGCAGCTGTGGGATCGCGCCTTCAAGATGCACCTCAACCTTGAGAAAAACGGCACCATGAAGCTCAAAAACTGGGATGTAAAGGTAGATCTCTGCGAATAGTACCGTTCTTTTATTTTTCAAGCTATTGCCTGAACCCCGCCGGACAGCCGGCGGGGTTTTTTTATCCATTCTTTACCATTTCATGCTTGAACAATGTCCCCACTTATGGTTTAAATATTACGCTTTGCTCATCGTATCCGGTGCGCATATTCCGACCACAGGCTGGCACAGATGGCTGAAAACATAAGCGGCTTCCAGGGTGCAGTTGCGGGACTTTCACTTACCGACGTCATCCAGCTCAAGGGACACAACAAATACACCGGCTGCATCACCGTCATCTACGGCAGCAATGAAGGTGTCATCTATTTCGCCGACGGCGAGATCATCCACGCCGTACAGGGAAACCTGACCGGCGAGGAGGCCATCTACCAGATCATCAAATGGCCCGGCGGCAACTTCAATCTCCATCCGGAAATGACCTCTAATATCTGCACCATCCATTACCGCACCGACTTCCTGCTGATGGAGGCCCTGCGCCGCCTTGATGAAGAACGGGCCGGAGTCGTACCGGAGGGAGGCGGTGCCGGACCGTCCGTCACTCCCCGCCGTACCATGAGCAAGGTCGCCGCCCGTCTGCAGGATATCCATGGCGTCACCTACGCCGTACTCCTCGACAAAGAGGGGACCCCCCTGCAGGATTCCAGCATGGAGGCAACCGCACTGGCGACCAAGGGGCTGTTCCTTGCCACGTCGGGTAACAAACTGGGCGAGCTGATGGGACTGGGGGAGATCAAGGCGGCCGCAGTTCATACCCGCGACTTCCACCTGCTGATGTACGATTCCAAGCAGCACTACCTGAGCATCGCCGTCAAACCGGAATTCAACCTGGATACGGTGGAAGGCGAGATCAAGTCCGCCCTCATGCCGGGCAAATAGGAGGCTGGGTCCATGCAGGATATCCTGCGTTACATAAACAGTGTCGAAGGGGTAATGGGCAGTGCCGTGTTCAGCGAAACAGGGTCGGTCATCGAACACGCCTTTCCGCCGCTTATCGATACCAAGGCCATCAAGGCAGCTGCTGAACTGGTTCAGGAATGCTCCCACGCTCTCCAGATCTCGGAAACCGTGGACACCTATGACATGCGGTACAACGACGGCCGCATCATCATCAAGGCCTTCAAGGGGGCCCTGCTCTATCTCCTCTGCGCCAAGAGCATCAACCTGCAGGTCCTGAACATCACCCTGAACCTCGCTGTCAAAAAACTGGAGGCGATGGTTCCGGCGGTCTCCACTGACGCGACGCCGGCTGCCACACCTGCGCCTCCGGCTGCAGAGACATCCAGCGACGGCATTCTCAGGCTGCGCATCAGCCACCTGGCAAACCGGGACGCCAGCAGCAGCTTCGACTCCCTCGGCATGATCGCCGTCAGCCAGCCGACCTCCAGCTACATCAGCGAGTTTTACAAGGCACCCTTCAAAAAACTGATGCTCAACAATACCGCGGCGGGGACGAACGGCACCTTCCCGGTCATGGTGATGAAAGACCTGGATCCGCAGTTTGACGGCACGATTATCGTCGGACCGGGCATCGAGAAGAAGCTCAAGGTAAACGAAGGGGATAAGGTCGAGATAAAGATCGGCTGATCTCGTGAGCGGATAAATGAATGAGGGGGGTAACGAGAGTTACCCCTCTTTTTTTGCGTGCGCCTTGGGGTGGGCTTTGTCGTAGACCTCCATCAGACGATCGAGGCCGACATGGGTGTATTTCTGGGTTGTGGAGAGTGATGCATGGCCGAGCAGTTCCTGGATGGAGCGCAGGTCAGCCCCCCCCTCCAGCATGTGGGTGGCGAAGGTGTGGCGCAGCACATGGGGTGAGATACGCTTGAATGCGGCGATCTTCAGCACATGGGCATCCACGATGCGAGCAACGCTGCGCCGGCCGATGCGCCGGCCGCGTGTATTCAGGAAGAGCGGTCCGCTCCCCGCCAGTTCCCCCCGGTCGGCCAGATACGCACGGACTGCCTCGATGGCGCGGCTCCCCACCGGTACGATCCGCTCTTTGCTCCCCTTCCCCATCACCCTGACCATCCCCCCCGCCAGATCCAGATCACCGATCGAGAGGCCGGTCAGTTCCGACACCCGTATCCCGCAGGAATAGAGCAGCT
>CAZSTJ010000327.1:0-2763 GCA_964609805.1 uncultured Geobacter sp.
TTGTCTCGTGGGCTCGGAGATGTGTATAAGAGACAGGTGGTACACCTGTTTCAGCTTGCGGCGGCTGTCCTGGTTGAGTTTGCCGTCCCGGGTGAGGATGTGCAGTTCCTTCAGAAGTTCAATGGATTGCCCCGGCCGGATATCGTATTTCTCTGGCATTTGTCCTGATCCTTTTGGTTTTAATTGTCATCCAGCAAGTATGATTTGAAACACGGAGCAACGAAGCAACAGAGGAAAATCCGAGAGGATGTGATGGGGAAACCTCTTCAGAAATTCTCTTGTTTCATGATTATATGCATGCTCAATGATACGTTTGGTTCCTCAGTTGCTCTGTTGCTCCGTGTTATTCGCGATCTATGTGGTAATTATTCCGTGGCCGGCAATCGCAGCAGCAGCGCTGCCACACCGAATGCCGCCACAATCAGCAGGGCTATCATCGCTGCCACGCCGTTCCATCCCTTCCATACCCAGAAAACTCCTCCCAAGGTCCCGGAGATGCTCGAACCAAGGTAGTAGGAAAAGAGGTAGATCGACGATGCCTGGGCCTTGGCGGTCTTGGCACGGCGGCCGACCCAGCTGGAGGCGATGGCATGGGCGCTGAAAAAACCGCAGGTGAAGAGGCCGACGCCGGCCACAATGACCGGCAAGGAGCCGGACAGGGTAGTCAGGGTACCGGCCAGCATGATCGTCAGGGTCAGGCGGATCATGAACGCCCTGCCGAATCGTTGGATCAGGTTGCCGACAACCCCGGAGCTGAATGAGCCGAGCAGGTAGACCAGAAAGATCAGGCTGACCTGGAACTGGGGGAGATTGTACGGAGGCGCCAGCAGCCGGAACCCGATATAGTTATAGAGGGAGACGAATCCGCCCATGCAGAGGAAGGCAAGGGCGTAGAGGCAGAGCAGCCCCGGTTCCTTCAGGTGTTGGGCCAGGGAGGTGAACAGGTATCCGGCCTGGAACGGCCGCTGGTGATAATTACCCGAGGGTGGAAGGAACTTTACGAACACCAGGCTGAGAATCAGACTGATGGCGCCGATGACCGCAATGGCCCCGTGCCACGGCATGTAGTCGCAGAGTAGTGCCGAACCGATCCGGCCGCTCATGCCCCCCATGGCGTTGCCGCTGATGTAGAGTCCCATGGCATGGCCGATGGCGTTGCCGTCCATCTCCTCGCCCAGGTAGGCCATGGCCACGGACGGGACCCCGGCCAGGGCAATCCCCTGTAGCAGACGCAGGAGCAGTAGCGAGGCAAAGGAACTGCTGAACCAGGTCAGCAGAGCCATCAGCGAGGTCAGGAACAGGGCGACCGTCATGACCGGTTTGCGCCCCAGGGTTTCGGAGATTGTGCCGGCCAAGAGCATCCCGAGCGCCAGAGAGATCGTGGAAAAGGAGAGGGGGAGGCTGGCCACCGCCGGCGTTACCCCGAATTCCCGGGCAAACAGCGGCAGCAGCGGCTGTACGTCGTAGAGGGTGATGAAGGTGACGAAACCGGCGCAGAAGAGGGACAGGTTGACACGACGGTAGGCGGCGGTGCCGACGCTGATCTGCCGCATCGGCCCAGTGCATGCGGCGGGTGATGCGTTCATGGTGCAGAGTAGGGGGAGGGGGGTGCTATGGCTGGAGTCCGCATCATCACAACCCGTACTTGTCCATCTTGTAGCGCAGTGTGCCCCGTGGAATTTTCAGCATGATGGCCGTCTTCAGGACATTGCCGCGGTTCTTCTCCAGTGCCTGGGAGATGAGTGTCTTTTCGAACTGCATGACCGCCTCTTCCAGCCCGCTCTCTAAAGACTGGGGGGGCTTCCCGAGGGAGATGGGACCTGTGGTAACGGTGCCAAGAATCTCCTGCGGCAGGTGTTCGGGGAGCAGTACCGGCCCCTGACTCATGATACAGATCCGCTCAATGACGTTGCGCAGTTCACGGATATTGCCGGGCCATTTGTACTGTTTCATCCTGTCGGCCGCCGCCGAATCGACCTCGCGGAAATCCCGACCGAACGAGCGGCTGAAACTGTCAAGAAAATAGGCGGCGAGCACCGGGATGTCGTTGACCCGTTCCCGAAGGGGCGGGATATGGATCGGAAAAACGTTGATCCGGTAGTAGAGGTCCTCCCGAAAACTCCCGCCGGCGATCTTCTCCTGCAGGTTACGGTTGGTGGCGGCGATCACGCGTACATCGATGGGGATGTCCTTAAGTCCGCCGACCCGACGGATGGTCCGCTCCTGTAGCACCCGCAGCAGCTTGGCCTGCATGGCCATGTCCATCTCACCGATCTCGTCCAGAAAAATAGTTCCCTGATGGGCCTCTTCGAATAGGCCAGGCTTACGGCTGATGGCGTTGGTGAAGGCCCCTTTCTCATGGCCGAACAATTCGCTTTCCAGCAGGTTTGCCGGCAGTGACGCGCAATTGATGCCGACAAATGCCCCCTCTTTCCGGTCGGAGAGATCATGGATGGCGCGGGCCACCAGTTCCTTGCCGGTACCCGATTCGCCGGTCACCAGGACCGTGGAGGGGATGCGGGCGATCTCCCGTACCTGGGAGATGACCTCGCCGAATTCCCTGCTCGTACCGATCATCGGAAAACGACCCGGCAGAAAGCCGTCGGCACGCTTCAGGCTGCGCACCTCGCGCTTGAGGATCTGGGTCTGGAGTGCCAGTTTAACAATTACACGCAAAGCATCTGCTTTAAAAGGCTTTTTCATGTAGTGAAATGCGCCGAGCTTCAGTGCGTCGACCGCAGTTTCCACCGACCCGTATCCGGT
>CAZSTJ010000328.1:0-2710 GCA_964609805.1 uncultured Geobacter sp.
GTCACCGGAAACCGCCTCTTCGAGTCCGGGGCGCTGACGGCGGTTATCTTTGGCCTGCTGTCCTCCCCCCCCTGCATCCTGGCCGGGTATGTCGACTGGAAACTGCGCTATAAAGGGGTCATGACTCCTGTCTTCCGGATCAAGTCATGGGGGTCGTTTGCCCTGGTGGCCCTGGCCGCTGCAGCGCTGGCGGTACGGTTGCTTCATCCGGAGATTGCCGGAATGACAATCGGCTCCTGGCCGGTCATCCTGTATGCCTCCCTCCTCGGTGCCTGCACGGCGACCTGCGTGGTGCTCGGCTACTACGGCGGCAGGCTGGTATTCCACTGATCCGGCCCCGGACCCTTCCCCATGAATGAGTATCTCGATCTGTTCATCAGCTACCTGGCGGTGGAGAAAGGGCTTTCGGCCAATACCCGGGAGGCTTACAGCCGTGACCTGACCCGCTATCTCGACTTTCTGGAGCGGCAGGGGCGGAAGGCTCCCGCCGCCGTCACCTCCGGCGATGTGGCCCTGTTCCTCGGGGTGCTCAAGGAGGGGGGGCTTGGTCCCCGCAGCCGTGCCCGCTGCCTGTCGGCGGTCCGCATGTTCCACAAGTTCCTGATGATAGAAAATTACGCGGATGCCAACCCGGCGTCGATCATCGAGGCCCCCCGCACCCTGAACAAGCTCCCCGAATTCCTTTCCATGTCCGAGGTGGATGCTCTCCTGACGGCCTGTGCCGGCCAGTCGGGGGAGAATATCCGTGACCTGGCCATGCTTGAGCTGCTCTACGCCACCGGTCTGCGGGTATCGGAGCTGGTGAATCTCAAGCTGCGGGAGATCAATCTGGACTCCGGCTACCTGATGACCCTGGGGAAGGGGAGCAAGGAACGGCTGGTTCCTATCGGCGATTCGGCCCGGGAACGGGTCCAGGAGTACCTGGAGCGGGTCCGCTCCCGGCAGGACCCGCGGCAGGGGAACCGGTACCTGTTCCTCTCGCGTCTCGGCGACGCCATGACCCGGCAGGCCTTCTGGAACATCGTCAAGAAGCGGGCCTACCAGGCCGGCATCAGAAAGAACATCTCACCCCACACCCTGCGGCACTCCTTTGCCACCCACCTGCTGGAAAACGGCGCCGACCTGCGGAGCGTGCAGGTGATGCTGGGGCACGCCGATCTCTCCACCACCCAGATCTACACCCATGTGAGCCGGGAGAGGCTCAAGCGTCTCCACCAGCAGATTCACCCCCGGGGGTAATCCCCCCCTCCTGAATCAGGGGGGGGACGGGGGGTTACCTTTAACCTTGAAAACCATCCCCGCTTCATAGTATAAGTATCTCTTCTATTCATGCCGCACCGGCGCTTCGGCGTCCGTATATAACCTGTTGTAATTCCGCACGATATATCGAAAACACCGCGACCGGCCGTGGCCGGTCCGTACCTTCTGGAGACCGAGTGAAAATCTGTTCGCTGGCCAGCGGCAGCAAGGGTAATTGTCTCTATCTGGAGACCGGAGACACCCGCGTTCTGATCGATGCCGGTCTGTCCCTGCGGGAGACCCTGTTGCGCATGGAGGGGTGTGGCATCGACCCGGCCGGCGTTCATGCCGTTCTGGTGACCCACGAACATATCGATCATATCCGGAGCGCCGGTTCCTTTGCCCGCAAATACAAGGTGCCGGTCCTGTCCAGCCACCTGTTGCGCCGGAAGGCCGAAAAATATCTATCCAAGGCCCCTGTGGTTGAATTCGAGGCGGGGTCTTCTTTCCCGTTTCGCGGTGTTGCCATCGACCCCTTTCCGATCACCCACGATGCCTGTGATCCGGTCGGTTTTCTCATCGAATCCCCTGAGGGGAGGTGCGGATCGGCCACCGACCTGGGGGTCGCCACCCGTCTGGTGATGGAGAAACTGCGGGGCTGCCGCTTCCTGAATCTGGAATCGAATCACGACGTGGAGATGCTGATGAACGGTCCCTATCCCTGGGATCTGAAGCAGCGGATCAAGTCCCGCCACGGACATCTCTCCAACGAGGAGTCCCTGGCGCTGCTTCACGAACTGGCCCATGGGGGGCTGGAGGCGCTGGTGATGGCACACCTGTCCGAGGTGAACAATCACCCGGATCATGTGATCCGCTCGACGGAATCGTTCCTGCGGGATCAGAACGTCTGTGCGCCGCAGATCGTGATCGGTGACCAGTTTCACGCCAGCCGGCTGCTGACGATCTGATGCGGAAACAATGGCCGCACGAAGACGGTCCGGTGGCCGGCTCGATGGGCCGCGTGAGGATATGATGAGCGATACCATGACTGCCGGGAAGAACCCCGGCCGCCTGCTAACGATCCTGCTCTGGATCTCCCTGGGTGCGGGGTGCGGTATCGCCGTACTGTCTCTGATCGAAGAGATCTGTCTGGCCCGGGCGTGCCGGGATACGCTCAGTTTTACGTTTTTCGGGATCAGTCTGGGGTGGGTCGGCATCGTCTATTTCGGCGTGCTGCTGACCGTTCTCGCGCTGCGCCGCCGTGTGCCGGTGCTGGACCTGCTGCTGGCCGCGCTGGTCTTTGCCGGTGTCGGCACTGAATTCCGCCTGCTCTGGATTCAGAAGTTCATCATCGGGGCCTGGTGTCCGTTCTGTGTCTCCATCGCCGTGACGGTGTTCGCTGCCGCCGTGCTGCTGTTCCTGGATACGCTCCGGGTGGCGCGATCCCAGGTGCAGTCCGTAAAATATGTTG
>CAZSTJ010000329.1:0-2678 GCA_964609805.1 uncultured Geobacter sp.
TCAGGACCGGTACGGCTGCCGCCGCTCCGGTGCCGGTAGATGCCGCCACCATCAATGCCGCGTACCTGAAGCCTGCCGATAAGATCGAAGCGGATGCTCCGGAGATTGTTGCCCGGGCCAGGGAACTTGCGGCGGGAAAGAAGGATGCGGGGGAGGTGGCCCGTGCGTTGGCCGGCTGGACTGCAGAGTGGCTGAAGGATACGGTTCAGGATGGCGGCAGTGCCCTGGTCAGTCTGAAGGAGCGGAGCGGCAACTGCCAGACCCACGCCCGGCTCTATACGGCCCTGGCGCGGGCGGCCGGCATACCGACCCGGTTTGTCTCCGGGCTGGTCTATCTGGAGGGGAAGGGGTTCCTGTACCACAGCTGGTCGGAAAGCCTGATCGGCACGACCTGGGTTGCGGTGGACCCCACCTATAACCAGCTGCCGGCGGATCCGACCCACCTGAAATTCTTCGAAGGGCATACCCAGGAAGACCTGGCCCCGATCGTCGCCATCATCGGCAGGATCAGGGTTGCGGTGGTCGAGGCGAAATACTGAAGGTAGATGCCAGTGACAGCTGGACGGGGGACAGCCTGTTCAGTGCGACTTTTTTGTCAGTAATGGGGTATATAGCTTGTCTTCCTCGAGGATATGACTTACCAGCCAGTCCCGCATGAACGCAGCCAGACTGACCGCCTTCTCATTCACCCCGTTTTTGATTGCTTTCTCCAGCTCTGCCACCTGGGCATCAAAATACTCATGCTGTGCCTCATGCTGGGCGAATCCGGCAAAATTGACCGATTTCATCAGAGTCTCTTCAAATTCGAAGTGCATGAGCGCGTAATCTTTCATCTTCAGGATCAATTCGGGGATGACCTTCTCCTTATTATGGCTGAGCGCGTATTCATTGCACTGGTTGAGATATTCAAGGAACAGCCGGTGCTGCCGGTCAATCTCTTCGATACCGGTATTGAAACCATCCTTCCAGACGAATGCTGCCATGTACTACCCCCCTCTCAATGCCTTGTTATATAAGCTTCGCACATAATAAACCGATAATGTGAACTATTCAATGAATAGATTCGCCTTAACTGGCCTGTCCGGGCAAGAATCATAGATGAAACAGCCATGGACACGGCTGTGAGGCGGCGGGATGCTATGGGTGTCTTTGTATCTGGAAGAAATTATGAATGAGTTGCTGACCGTTTTCACGAGTAAAGGAATCGTTCCTGAAACGACGTAAAACAATGCCGACCAATAATTACTACAGCCACGAGATCCGTTGACTCATGCCAGAGAACGCCGGGTAAAATGTACCACTGTCAGTGAGCCGTTGCGGCATATGCCGTAGCAACGTGGATAACGCCTCACCGAACCTGTTTGCCAGTCAGGTGTTGTAGCGCTAACAGATTGACTTTAAATTGTTTTCTGTATAAAGTCTGAAATATGAAAAACATACAGAAAAACACAATGTGGCTGGAAGTTAGCCCGGATGCACAGCGTCAGTTTATTGATGCCCAATCGGTGTTCCGTGCCTGGGAAGAGGCGGTCAGGGAGGCTGAACAGGTGCGGGGCGGCATGCACTGGAAGGTTCAGGGCGCATACGAATACCTGATCAGGACTTCCAGGACCAATAGCCAGAAGAGCCTCGGGCCCCGGTCGCCTGAGACGGAAGATATTTTCCGGCGGTTTAGTGAACGCAAGGAATCGTCCGGGCAACGCTTGGCCGCTCTTCGCACGACGCTCGAACGTCATCAGCGGATGAACCGGGCGCTTCACGTCGGCAGGGCTCCCGGTATCCTGGTTGATATCCTTGCCCGCCTTGCGGTTTCAGGACTTGCAGAGTACTTTGTCGTGGTTGGCACGCATGCCCTGTATGCCTATGAGGCCGCAGCCGGGGTTTTCATGTCCGCTGATACAGTTACCACCAATGATGTTAATCTGCTGTGGGGTACTCGAAAGCGGCTTGCGTTTATCACCAGTATGGAGCGACTCGATACCCATTTCCTCGGGTTGCTGAAGAAGGTTGATCCTACCTTCAGGCTGCTGGAAAGTGACAAGTCCAAGGCGGTCAATAATTCCGGTTTTGAGGTTGATGTACTGCGGAGGGAGGCACATGAAGGGGATCCCAATCCGCTGAAGGTGACAGAACATGATGAGGACTTCTATGCGGTACAAGCCCGGCGTGCCGGAGTTTTGTTGAGCGGTCCCCGATTTACCCAGATGATTGTTGCCGCAAGTGGCCACATGGCCCGCATGAATACCATCGATCCAGGACTTTTTGTCGTGTTCAAAAGGTGGATGGGCTCACGCCCGGACCGGGAGCCACTGAAACGGACGCGAGACCTGCTGCAGGCGGATGCTGTTGAAAGGTTGCTTCACGAGCGGCTGCCGCATCTGTTGAGGGATGTGAAGGGGGATGTTTCGGAGTGATCCAGCTTCAATAGTGCGCCGAATACCGTGCTACCAGCCCCCGCAACTGTTTCTGCATCCCCCGTTTCCAGGGACCGACTGCCACCAGGCGCAGGTTGGCAGGCGAGAAAATTTCCCGTGCCAGACCTTGTATATCTGCCGCCGAGGTCGACAGGGCCTCCTGCTGGTCGGCCTCGATACCCCGGACGATGCCCATCAGTTCACCCCAGCCGTACCGCACCCCCATCTCGTAGGCCGAATCCCGGCTGTAGTCCAGGTCATAGA
>CAZSTJ010000330.1:0-2673 GCA_964609805.1 uncultured Geobacter sp.
GATCATATCCCGTTTCGGATTGCGCAGATTCTCGTAAATCACCGGAACCGGCTTGGCCCAGCCGATCCCGATGAAGACAATCATCAGGGTGCCGATAACATCGATGTGCTTGAGGGGATTGAGTGTCAAACGCCCCAGCATACGGGCAGTCGGGTCACCGTAGCGCCAGGCTATGTATCCGTGAGAAACCTCGTGACAGGTGATTGCAAACAGGCCGGGCACGAGCATGATGGAGAGTTTAAAGAAAAAGTTATCCATGGGGTTCCTTGTTCTGAAGGTGTATCTTTCTAACAGAACGGTACTATCAAGTCAATCGGGGCGCAGATACCGGATTAAGACCGGTTCCGGACAGATGGTGGTCCGGTATGCACATACCAGTAGGCACAGGCGACGAATAACACCCCGCCGACGATATTGCCGAGGGTAACCGGCAGGAGATTGCCGTAGAAAAAACCTGACCAGTCAAGTCCCGGTACGGTCAAACCCTGCCGGGCCGAGATCATCAGACCGGTGGGGATGAAATACATATTGGCGATGGAATGCTCGAAGCCGCTGGCCACAAAGGTCATGATCGGTATGTAGCAGGAAAGCAGCTTGCCCGCGATATCACGGGCCGCAACCGCCATAAAGACCGCCAGACAGACCAGCCAGTTGCAGAGTATCCCACGTATGAAGGCCACCGGAAACGAGAGCGAACTCTTCAAAGCAGCGATCTTGACCGCCTGATCGGCCACACTCCCCATCTCCCAGAGCCGCGACTCAAACATCAGCCAGGCAAAGAAGAGGGAGCCGATGAAGTTGCCGGCCAGGACCACCAGCCAGTTTTCGGCCAGTTTGACCCACGAGATCTCGCCGTGCAGGGCTGCCACCGCCAGCATGCTGTTGCCGGTGAACAGCTCCGCGCCACAGACAACAACCAGCATCAGCCCGATTGAAAAGACACTGCCGGTCAGCAACCGGGCGAGACCCTGACCGGTGAACAGGGAGGCATCCTGGCTGACGACGGTCGACAACTGGGCACCGAAGGCAATATAGAAACCGGCCAACAGGCTGAGTACGAAGGTACGGCCGAAGGTCTGGTTGAGCACCCTGCGCCCCGCGGCGATGATCGACGCCACCGTCTCGGAAGGGGTAAGAAAACGCTTGTTATCCATTATCGTTGTCCTTCAATGGTGGAGTTATCTCTCATGTTCCCTGATGACCTCGGCCGAAAAAACCGACAGGCGGGCACCTCGCCAGCCGTCCGGCGGCAGACCTGCCTTGAGCGCCAGTTGCGACAGGTAGGTTGGCAGGTCCCACCCCTGCTCCACCGGCACCTGGGGGAGAAACACGCTTGATGCTCCCCCCTTTTCCAGATAGAGGCCATGACGACCGACAACAATGGCTGACGGATCGCTGATGGGGACCAACGGCGACAGGACACTGACCTCGATGGAAAGCCCCTTCAACTCATCTGTGCTGACCGGTTTAAAGCGGGGATCATGGATTGCAGCAGCTACCGCGTTGCGGATCACCGATTCATAGAGGGAGGAATTCGGCACGATGGTGCCGATACACCCCCGCAGCCGGCCGTCAGGACCGTTCAGGGTTACGAAGGCCGCACCGTCGGCCCGCAAGTGGGGATCACCGGTACCAGGCACCGGTATCCTTTCGCCATTGACCTGACGGCTCACCGTTCTGCGTGCCAGATCGAGCAACACCCGTTTCTGCTGCTTGGAAAGCCCCCCCCGTATGATCCCCATGGCGGCATACCCCACAACACGCTGCTTGTCGCCGTTCACATCCCCCGAGGTACCGGCACGATAGAGCAGACCATGGCTGGCACCGGCGCCCCGGGCCGCGGCAATGCCATACACCGTCGGCCAGATGCCGCACATCTCACCTGCTCCGCTCTGCACCAGTCGCTCCAGATCATTGGTTGAAAGCCTCTCCACGGCGTCTATCATGCCTCGGTCCATCCGCTGGGCAGATGCCTGGTTGTGATAATGGGAAAGGTCCGTACTGATAACCAGCAGGGCATGGGGATCTGCACGCAGCAGGCGGCCGAGGTCACGCGACAGGGCTGTCAGGGAATCCCGGGTCGGCGTCCCGACTAGGATCGGTACAACCTGAACCTTTGCCCCGAATGCCCGCTGAATAAAGGGGAGTTGCACCTCCAGGGAATGTTCGCGGGCAAAGGGAGCGGCATCGAGACGCACCTGCTCATGTTCATGGACTAAGCTACGTGCAGTCTTAACGGCGATCGGCACAACACCGAGCGGAGTACCCATCCCCTCCCCTGGATAGATCACCGCGCCGTTGAACGGGACGTGGTGGCTCGGGCCGATCAGGATCACGGTCGATACCAGCTTTCCCTTGAGCCGGGCATAGGCTTCGGCGGCGATGGCCCCTGAGTATTCATATCCGGCATGGGGGACAATAAGCGCCACCGGGCGCGCCCCCCCTTTCGTGGAGCGTACCCCAGACAGGTAGCGATCCACATCCCGTTTCAGGACACTGGACTCGGCAGGATAAAAGGTACCGGCCACCCCTGGCTGCTTGATCTGGGCGCCATGGCAGGCAACAGTCAGGCACAGACTGGTAACCTGCAGCAATAGGATCATGACGATCCGACGCATTGTCACACCTGCCGACCTTTGATCCGATCCGCACCTTGCTGGGCAAACTCAAGGA
>CAZSTJ010000331.1:0-998 GCA_964609805.1 uncultured Geobacter sp.
CGTGGCTGTACCTGGCGGTCATCTCAAGGCTTTTGTGGCCCAACACCTTGGCAATGGTCGGCAATTCAACCCCTGCATTAACCAACCAGGAAGCGCAACTGTGCCGCAAAGAATGGAAGACAACCTTCATGCGCCGGTCGGTGATACCATCGTTCAGACCAAGCTCGTCAACGGCTCTGAAGAATACCTTTGATGCGGCCGCCATCTTGCCGCCTGTCCGTGCAGGAAAAACAAGCTCGTTGGGTTTGCCGCGTTCCATGCCGCCAAACATCTGCAAAACGGCATCAGTCATGTATGCAGACCGGCTTTCACCATTCTTGGGGTCAACAATCAGGATTGAACGGGATTCCATGTTGACGTGCTGCCAGAGAAGGGAGGCTATTTCCCCGAACCTCATACCGGTGTTCAGTGACAGCAGACAGATGTTGTGTGTCTGCTTTGAGTGGGACCGGATCGCCTCAAGCAAGACCTTTGCCTCGTCTGGGGAGAGATAGCGCTGACGCTTGTTGTCCAGCTTCTGGTTCTTCAGAAAATGCTGTGTCGGTGACTGCCCCATAAAAAAGCCGCGCATGGATGCGTAGCTGTACATCTGCCGGACAATGGCCTTGACATATTGGATTGATCTCACCGCTTTCCCGGCGATTGTCATCTTCTTTTTGATACGCTCCAGGTCGAGTAGGATAATTTCATCAAGCCGTTTGCCGCCGATAGCCGGGCCAATCCAGTTCCTGTAGTAGGATATTTCATCTTTCAGGCTTTCCTTGTGGGAATGCGACTCGCAGTATTGACCGAATACATGATCAAGCACGGTGGCCTGTTTTAGCTCTTCCTGAAGGCGCTGTTGCCGTTCCTGCTCGGCTTTGGCTTTAAGCACCTGCTCCCGTTCCCCCCTCAATTCCCGTAGCGTGAACGGTGGAGTCATGGCCTTCCGATTCTTCCGGAGCATGAGAGCGGTTTCCACAATAGCATCCTCGTTATAAAAATCTTCACCCTCCCAG
>CAZSTJ010000331.1:1008-2636 GCA_964609805.1 uncultured Geobacter sp.
CAGCCGTAGGCATCGGTGACAACCTTGCCCTGCCATTTGTAGACAGCGGTGAAATACCTGATTGGACGCTTGCTCCTACCTACGCCCGTGACTCTCTCAGGATGTTCCCGGTATCGTAGACCGTACTTGCCAGCTGAGGCCCATTTGTCCATATCCGTTTTCCTCGGCGAGAGATTCTGTACAACTCCTGTGCAACCTTTTCAGGGAAATTAAATGATGTTACGCGAGGAACACTAACGTGTGAAAAACAGAAAGTCAATGAGTTGTGCAGTTATGTGATGCAGAGTGAATGGAATTGAAACGGACTACGAATCCGCAGGTCGGGAGTTCGAATCTCTCCAGGCGCGCCAGAAATATCAAGGGGTCAGGCCATATCGGCCTGACCCCTTTTTTCGTTGCCAGCCCCATATCCACGTGTATCCCGAAGCAGATTCGTAGTTATCGCATCGGTCGGATACGTACCTCGATGCCGGGTGCGTCCTGCAGAAGCCTGGGCAGTTCGGTCGGATCGGTCTCGCCGTAGTGGTAGGGGTAGAGCATTGGGGGTTTGATCGCCCGGGCCGAGTCGGCCACCATCGCCGGGGTCATCGTAAAGGGGATGTTCATCGGCAGAAAAGCCACGTCAATACCGCGCAAGGCCTTAACTTCCGGTATGTTTTCCGTATCGCCAGCTATATAGATGTGCTTCTCGCCAAAGGTCAGCACATAGCCGTTGCCGACCCCTTTCGGGTGATAGGGTTCGCCGTTTTCCCGTTTGTGGACGATGTTGTAGGCCGGCACCGCCCGCACCTCGATACCCAGTTCGGTCAGGGTGTCGCCGTTTTTCATCACCAGCCCTTCCGGGATCCTGTCCGCGCAACTCATGGGAATGATCATGGCGGTGTCGTCGGTCTGAATGCTGGCCAGCGCTTTGGGGTCATAATGATCGACATGGTCGTGGGTAATCAGGATCAGGTCGGCCTTGGGCAACTGGGTGTAATCACCCTCCTTGCTGTACGGATCGACATGGATGATCTTGCCGCGAAACTGCAGCATCAGCGAGGCATGGCCGATGAAGGAAATCTCCAGATTCCCGGCCGAGGTCTTGATGACGTCCTGCGGAATCTCCCGGGCGGCGGCATCGGCGGCGGTGGCGGACAGCAGGACGGTGAACAGGAATGCGAGGTACTTCATGGCAGGGGCCCTCCTTCGGGCGGCGCCGTACTGCTCTGGTGACGTTGCACCCGGTTCGGCGGTTGAAGACGAGGCGGACAGGCAGCTGGAACCCTGGAAAGAAAGGCGCCCCGGCAACTTCTCCATGACGCCATGTAGCACGGGCGGCTCTCTTTTTCAACGGGCCGACGACCCAGGTGGACGAACACCGGGCGGGCGGGCAAAGAAATCAGTGATATCCCTTGCACGCGGAGGAAAAATAATCTAGTTTCTTCCCGTTTTTATGTTCCTTTCGCCAGCCGTTGACAATTCTTTTGTTTCGTGCGACCTGGGCGACGAAGGAAAAACACCTGTTTCTTCAACCAAGCGAGGAGCGTGTATGAAACGATTGTTGACCTCGATGACCCTGGCCGGCCTGCTGCTTTCCGGCCAGGCAATGGCTGCCGACCCGGTCCGGATAGGCATGATTACCACCC
>CAZSTJ010000332.1:0-2591 GCA_964609805.1 uncultured Geobacter sp.
CCCCTCTCCAGCAGCAGCCGTATCGGCAGCCGGTTTCGCCCCCTTCTTGCCGCGACGACGCTTCCGTTTTTTCGATTTTGCCGGAGACTCCTCACCCTCTTCCGCAACAGGTTCGCCGGATTCAGCAGCCTCGGTTTCCTCGACAGCCGGGACCAGATCCGACGGTTCAGCACCGGCAGTCACGAGGGCCGCAGGTTTCTTCTTCTTGCGCCGACGTTTCTTCGTCTTGCCCTCGCCCCCTTCTGCAGTTTCCGGTTCTGCAGCTTCCTGCGAAGAATCTGCAGACTCGACCGGTTCCTCAGCCTCTGCCAGTGTTCTTGAAGCGGTCAGCACCTGCTGGTCGTCGGCCTGATCCGTGCCTGATTTCTTTTTCTTGCGGCGGCGCTTACGCTTCTTGCCTCCTTCGGCAGATGCTCCACCCTCAGCCGGTACAGTCACAACACTTTCGAAGCGCGGCATAGGTGCCGGCGCCTCATCGGCTTCCGCCTCGGACCGTGCCACATCCTCCGCCCGTGAAAATTCGCGTTTGACGGTTTCCAGCTCCACCTGGTTGAGCAGGAAGGAGGTCTTCCCCTTGACCGTCACCTCGATCTCGTAATCATTTTCGATCTCGGTCAATTCCCGTTTCTTGCGGTTCAGCAGGTAGTAGGCAACCTCCAGCGGCAGACCGCCCCGCACCTCGGCAACGGTCCCCTTGGCCGCCGCGCCGTGGACCTTGCGCAGGAAGGAGACCGCCATGGCCTCCACGGACTTGACCTTGCCGCGCCCCTCACAGTGGGGGCACTCCAGGTGGATGGCGTCATTGAGGGTCTTGGCGATGCGCTGGCGTGACATCTCCAGCATGCCAAACTCGGAGATCCGCCCGATGTTGACCCGGGCCTTGTCCATCTTCAACGCCTGTTTGAGGGTATGCTCCACGTCATGGTTATGCTTCCGGTCGCGCATGTCGATGAAGTCGATAACGATCAGACCACCCAGGTCGCGCAGTCGAAGTTGACGGGCCACCTCCTCGGCAGCCTCCATGTTGGTCTTGAAGGCGGTATCCTCAATCCCCCGCTCGCCGCTGGATTTGCCCGAGTTTACATCGATACTGACCAGCGCCTCCGTCGGCTCGATGATCAGTGACCCGCCCGATGGGAGCGGAACCCGCTTCTCGTAGATCTGGTCGATCTGCTCCTCCAACTGGAAGCGGGAGAAGATCGGCCGTTTTTCCTTGTGCAGCTTCACCAGCTTCTCACAGGCGGGCATGGTCTCGCGGAAGAAGTCCTTGGCCTCTTTATAGGCCTCCTTACTGTCGACCAGCACCTCGTCGATGTCGTCGGAGAAGTAGTCGCGGATGAAGCGGATGATCAGCCCCCGGTCCTGGTAGACCTCGCCGGCGCCCTTGATCTCGGCTGCCCGCTGCTTGATCCCCTCATACATCTCCACCAGGCTGTCAAAATCCTTCTTCAGCTCTTCCGGGCTCCTCCCCACCGCTTCGGTGCGGATGATATAGCCAATCCCTTCGGGGATCTCCATCCCGGCAACGATCTCCTTGAGCTTCTTCCGTTCACTTTCCTGCTCAACCTTGCGGGAGATCCCCTTCGAATCACTCCCCGGCATGATAACCATATAACGCCCTGGCAGCGAGAGATAGCTGGTGAGGGCCGACCCTTTGTGGTCACGCTCATCCTTTTCCACCTGGACCACCAGTTCCTGCCCGCGACGCAGCACCTCCTGGATGCGGGGACGACGCTTGCGCTGGTCCTCGGGCACGTCGTCACGCCATTGCCAGAAATCCGGGTGCAGTTCACCCATCTGGAGGAAGCCGGGCTTGGCCCGGCCGATGTCCACGAAAGCGGCCTGCAGCCCCGGTTCTACCCGTAGCACGACCCCCTTGTAGATATTCCCCTTGGTCTGTTCCTTACCGCTGATCTCTATGTTGAGTTCCATCAGGCGACCTTCATGCACGATGGCAACGCGGGCCTCTTCCGGATGCATGACATTGATCAGCATCTTCTTGCTTATTTTTTTCGTACTCATTACCTGGCTCTCAGCCTTTCAGGCGGGTCCTGCCCGCTCCATGTTCAAAATTGAAAGATTATATATGTTTTACGGCTGAAAGCAAAGAAAAAGGCGGTGCGGGGACAATCCCCGCACCGCCTGATACAACGCCGAAGCGCCTTTCCTTACATCATTTTTGCAAGAAGCGGCACGATCAACAGTGACACGATGTTGATGATCTTGATCATCGGGTTGACCGCCGGGCCGGCGGTGTCCTTGTAGGGGTCGCCGACCGTATCGCCGGTAACGGCAGCCTTGTGGGCCTCGCCGCCCTTGCCGCCGTGGTGGCCGTCTTCGATGTACTTCTTGGCGTTATCCCATGCACCGCCACCGGTGGTCATGGAGATAGCGACGAAGATACCGGTAACGATGGTACCGACGATCACGCCGCCCAGGGCCTTGGGACCGAGGGTGAAGCCGACGATGACCGGGGCCAGGATAGGGATCAGGCCGGGGATGACCATCTCTTTCAGGGCGGTCTTGGTGACGATGTCAACGCAGGCGGCGTAGTCCGGTTTGCCGGTGCCCTCCATGATGCCCTTGATCTC
>CAZSTJ010000333.1:0-2556 GCA_964609805.1 uncultured Geobacter sp.
TGACGATAGCGCGGGTCTGTGACATGAATTCGTGATCTCCTTGTTGAGCGAAAGCGTATCTTACTAAATAGCTGAGAAACTGTCCTTTAGAATATTTTCAGCATAGCCGGCCGGACGGTCAGGGCGAGCTGTGGCGGTACCTGGTGATTGCTGCCAGGAACTGTGCACCGTACTTGTTCAGCTTGTGTTCGCCGACCCCGGTGACCTGGAGCAGTTCTCCTTCGTCACGGGGCCTGCTGGCGGCCATCTCCACCAGGGTCGCATCGGAGAACACCACGAACGGCGGGACGGATAACGCGTCGGCGATTTCCTTGCGCAGGGCACGCAGTTCATCGAAGAGGGCCTGATGTTCACCGGCCGTGGCGCCGCGCTTCCCGCGGGTTTCCTTCTCCCCCTTCGGCACGGTCCGCGGTCTCCCCAGGACCACCTGCGTCTCCCCCCGGAGTATCGGCCGGGCCGTCGCCGAGAGCCCCAGGGCGCCGAAGCGGGTGAAGTCCTGCACCAGATACCCCAGGTGGATCAACTGGCGGATGATGTTGTCCCACTCGGCAGAGGAGAGTTCGGCACCGATGCCGTAGGTGGAGAGCCGGTCATGGTGCAGATCCAGGATCCGCTGCCCCTTGGCACCCCGCAGCACGTCGATGACATGGCGTGCGCCAAAGCGCTCACCGACCCGGTAGACGCAGGAGAGCGCCTTTCGGGCAACATCCGAGGCATCAAAACGCTCGGGTGGATCGGTGCAGATATCGCAGTTACCGCACTCCTGGTCGCGCTGATCGCCGAAATAGGCCAGCAGGGCCCGGCGGCGGCAGGTCAGCGCCTCGGAATAGGCCACCATGGCGTTCAGCTTCTGCAGTTCGATCCTCACCCGTTCCGGATTGTCGCTGTTCTCAATCAGTGAACGGGCGGTCATGACATCGCCCATGCCAAACAGCATCAACGCCTCGGAGGGCAAGCCGTCCCGCCCGGCGCGCCCCGTTTCCTGGTAGTAACTCTCGACACTCTTGGGCATGTCGAAATGCACCACAAACCGGACATTGGGCTTGTCGATCCCCATACCGAAGGCCACGGTCGCCACGACGATGCGCAGATCGTCCCGCCGGAAGGCGTCCTGCACCCGGCGCCGCTCTTCGTCCGGCAGACCGGCGTGATAGGCGGCTGCCGCAAAACCGGCCTCCCGCAGGCGCTCCGTTACCTGCTCGACCCGCTTGCGACTGAGGGCATAGACGATACCGGCCTCATCCCGTCGCCCGTTCAGAAACGCGCTCAACTGGGCAAAGGGTTTCTGCTTGGGCACCACCGTGTAGGTGATATTGGGGCGGTCGAAACCAGCAACATAGACGGTCGCCTGTTCGATCCCCAACTGCCGGATGATGTCCTTGCGGGTCTCAGGATCGGCCGTGGCGGTCATGGCCACGATCGGCACCCCGGGAAACAGTCCCCGCAGCCGGCCGATCTGGACGTAGTCGGGGCGGAAATCGTGTCCCCACTGGGAGATGCAGTGGGCCTCATCAATGGCGAAGAGTGCCAGCTGCAGCGTGGCCAGCCGTTCCAGGAACTCCGGCTGCATCAGCCGCTCCGGGGCTACATAGAGCAGGTCCAGAGCCCCCGTATCCATCTGCTGAAACACCCGGCCGACCTCGGCCGGCGAGAGGGACGAATTGAGGCAGGTGGCCCGCACCCCGTTGTCGATCAGCGCATCAACCTGGTCCTTCATCAAGGAGATCAGCGGCGAGACAACGATCGCCACCCCGCTGCGATGCAGTGCCGGTATCTGGTAGCAGAGCGACTTGCCGCCGCCGGTCGGCATCACCAGAAAGACATCCTCACCGGCAACGACCCGCTCGATGACCTCCTGCTGGGGTGACCGGAACCGGTGAAAGCCAAAGACGGTCTTCAGGGTGCTGTGGATGGTATCGGTCATTACACCTCAAAAATATTACTACGGAGGAACAGAGTAATAAAACAGACCGTTTATTGTGTTTCCCAATAAAATTGTTTCTGTATCTGTATTATCTGTATCCTCTGTGCCCTCTGTGGTGAAGGCTTTTCGTTTTGAACCGTTACAACTCCCGCAGGGTCTTCTGCCACGCTTCCTTCAGGTCGGCCAGGTCGGCCATGATCACGTCATGCCCCTCGATGGCCTCAATGGCCAGGACTGCTTCATCCATGACCGAACCGATGCGGGACCAGCAGGTCTCCCCCATGATCTCCTCGAACCGCTCGTGGTGATCACGGTGCACCGTTACCAGCAGACGCGACGCCGATTCGGAGAAGAGCAGCGCCTCGTCGGCCCACCCCTCCTCCGGCCCGTTCCAGGCCACGCGGGAGAGATCGATCTTCATACCGAGACCGCCGGCAAAGGCCGATTCGGCGGCGGCAACGGCGAGTCCGCCGTCGGAGAGGTCGTGGCAGGAGGCAACGATCCCCTCCTCTACCGCCTGCAGATAGGCGCGGTACCGCTCATAGGCAGCAGCGGTGTCCACCTTGGGCACCTTATTGCCGACGGCACCCTTCAGGGCCAGGTATTCCGAGCCTCCCAGCTCATCACCGGTG
>CAZSTJ010000334.1:0-2226 GCA_964609805.1 uncultured Geobacter sp.
TCGTTCCATGGCCCGTGTTGATTGATGACAACAGTGCATACATGCCTCCCTGGTGTGCTCTCCTCCAGCCGTGGTCATCGGTCTCGCCGAGAACCCTGTGGCTGGCGGACTATGGCGAGTTGACTGGAAATACGATGCGGCGTAATTTGTTAGTTGTCACTAATATCGATAAGACAAATACACTGTGCAGGCGGGATGGTCAATAAAATTTTAGGAGTAACTAATAAAATTTTTAAGACAAAACATTATTTCGTTGTTGCGACAATGTTTTGACACGGGATGGGCGTTGAAGTAAACATGGTGGAACTGCCATGACGACAATATGAGGAAAACAAGACATGGAACACACGCGGCTCAGCCCCAGCCAGGAAGACTATCTGGAAGCGATCTTCTTCATCGCCAGGGAAAAGAATGTGGCCCGGGCCAAGGATATCGCCCAGCGACTGAAGGTTCGGGCTCCGTCGGTGACCAGCGCCCTCCGTTCACTGGCCGCTCTTGGCCTGGTCAACTACACCCCCTATGATCTCATCACCCTCACCGGACAAGGGCTTGAGGCGGCTCGGGACATAGTCGACCGGCACGAGGCCTTGAGCAATTTTTTTGTTGCGGTGCTCGGTGTGGACCCGCTGGAGGCAGATCAGGCGGCCTGCAAAATGGAGCACACTGTGCCCAAACAGATCGTGGAGCGGTTGGTGCAATACGCCGAATACATCCGCCACTGCCCGCGCGGCGGCATCACCTGGGATTCTGGCTTCGGCTATTACTGCGCAACTGGATGCGTGTCAGGCCAATGCGAGCGGGTTCGGCCAGACCAGGGGGAGGAGAAGGGGCAAGGGTGAAGCTAATGGGTTTTGATTGTGCCTGGAAAAGCGCCCGTGCACAAGGGTTCGCCTGCTATGCCGGAAGGCTTCCATTCGGAATGAGCGATCTGGTCGAGGGGGGGCGGTACCATGCCGTGAGGGTATGGGACACCTATCGAGCAACTGAGGGAGTGCGGATTTGTTATGCCCGGGGATACGTCCTGGCCGGACTACAGTTTCACAGCCAGGGAAGGGTCTGTTTCCGCAAGCGCTACAATCTCGTTGTAGCGACGAAAAATCTTCTTGATCTCGGCGAGTTGGCCTTGAGTTTCGAAGTGGCTCCACGTCCAAGACGTTGGTGGCGATAAATTGTTCCGCCTCGATCACGTCGATGCGCCCTTCGATGCCAAAACACTTGGCAATCGATTCAACACCGGCCCGGCCATCCTCAATGGTTACAATAATCGGGCGAAGACCTGATTCGAGGTTGTCTTTGCATTTGCGGAGCAAGGCTTCACTTGGGCTGGTGGTAACGTGAATCGCGACGCTGTCTATTACAAAGTCGCCGGCACGCTGGGTTGGTCCGTCCGCGGCTGAGGCGCTGTGATGCCTGGGACCTTCGCCGGTTGGCAAAACGAGGTCGAGCTTGGCGCCAACAAGGTGTTGCAAGACGATTCCGGCATAGGTTGTACCCGGATTGTCTTTTTGCCTCTTGAGCGCTTGGTCCAGGAGGTCTTGGACAATGGAGCGCAGGGAGCGGCTCGGGTCAAATTTGAGGACAAATGGTTTGGCGCTGAAGAATTCCCTTACCCGCTCCACCCACCATTGCTCGACTTCGGCCAGGTCGACCGATTGCTTGCCGTGCAAGGCGTTCAGGAAATCGACATATTCCCGCATGTTGCCAAGGCTGCCGCGACTGGTTCGCCCACCTTCCCTGGCCAGCAAGATGTCAATACCGTGGTCCCGCAGGATGGACTGAACCCGTCCCTTGCTGAGTCCGGCAACTTGACCCGTCCCTGAAGTAACCATCGTTTCCGAGTCAAGGGGCAACCCGTGTTCCCGAGCAACCCTGGTAACGTGCAGGGCTACCGCCAATTGGCCCTTTTGCTTCCACCCACGCGAATCCCTGAACTGTTGTAAATGGCTTTCAAGCAAGGTCACGGCAGGCCTCCACGAGTTTGACCAGCAGATGTTCGGCCAGGTACGCTGCCACCGGGGCCGCCACCGCATCGCCCATTGCCTTGTAGCCATCGTTGAAGCTGCCCGGCAGCTTGAAGGAATCCGGTGCGCCCATGAGCCGGGCGGCTTCACGGGGAGTCAGGATTCGTGTGCGCCACTCGCCGTCCATCTTGATGATCAAATACTGGCGGCTACTTCCTCCGGCTGGGGTGCGCAGACATCCGGCCACGTCGTCAAAACGAAGTTC
>CAZSTJ010000334.1:2236-2549 GCA_964609805.1 uncultured Geobacter sp.
TCCATGACCTGGCGACCGTTACGCGTCCGTTTGTAGCCGGGGACAGCAGGCAAGTTGCTTTTTCGCAGACGGCGGAGATGCTCTTCCGGGATGAGTGAGAGATTTTTACGTGAGGTTTCCAGATCCTGACATGGTGTGTCGAGGTCAAGGATGTCGCTCAAAGTTTTATGGTGGGGTGGAGGTTCTGGCAGGCGCCACCAAACCCAGTTTTCAAGCCCGTGCGCGACTTGTCGGACGGCTGCGTTATGCAGCCAGTTCGGACCCTCTGTCTGCGGCAGTTTTGATACGCTGACGCGCTGTCTCTTATACACAT
>CAZSTJ010000335.1:0-2527 GCA_964609805.1 uncultured Geobacter sp.
GCGAGCGGATGCCGTACTGATAGATCGACATGGTGTGGGTGCCGCAGACCTCCATAAAACTGACCGGCTGCTCCAGCCGCTCCGCCATACGGCAGATGTTGCCGGTCATGATGCGAACCAGTTCGCGGTCCCTGAATTCATCCTGATAATTCATGCCATATCCTCTTCAGAAAACACCTCCCGCATCAGGCGCAGGGTTTCCTCAGCTTCTGCCGGATCGAGCCGGGAAATGGCAAAGCCGGCGTGGACAATGACGTAATCACCTGCAGCCGCCTCATCTCCGAGCAGCATCAGGCTGGCCTCCCGCCTGACGCCGTCAACCTCGGCGATTACAGTATCGCCATCCCTGCTGATGATTTTCATGGGAACACCAAGACACATATCAGTTGTTTCTCCTTGTTTGCCACCCTGCAATGGCTGCCTGACCGAGGGCAATGCACCCGTCGTTGGGCGGTACCAGCCGGTGGGTGAATACCTGCATGCCACGGTCTGTCAGCCCGGTATAGATCATTTCTGTTAATAAACGGTTCTGGAACACGCCGCCAGACAGGACAATCCGCGTAATTCCACGTTTTGTCGCGATGCGTTCGCAGGTATCGATCGTGGCCCGCGCCACACTGTAATGGACACTTTTGGCAAGGAGTGGAGTGGATGCCCCCTCCTGGAGCTCCCGCAGGATTGCCGGGAACATGCCGGTAAAATCAAGCTGCAGCGGCTCGTCAGTCTCGCTCTGGATGTTGTAGGGGAGTTCCATGAATCCGTCGGTTGTTTCTGCCAAGGCCTCCAGCTCAATGGCGGCCTGACCGTCGTAGGACACTGTCTGTCTAACCTCCAGCAGTGCGGCCACTGCGTCGAAAAGCCGCCCGCAACTTGAGGTCAGGGGGGAGTTGAACCCTTGCTCCAGCATGGCGATGAAGATTGGTCGCTCGGAGGCAGAAAGGGTGGAAACAACCGGATGGTTCAGGTGAAAGGCGGTTTCACCCAGGGCGCGGTAGAGGAACGACAGCGCCATGCGCCACGGTTCGCGCACCGCTTTGTCTCCGCCCGGCAAGCGTACCGGCAGGAAATGCCCCGCCCGCTCATATCCTTCATAATCGCCAACCAGGAATTCACCACCCCAGACAGAGCCGTCGGGACCGTAGCCGGTTCCGTCGTAGATGACGCCGAGGGTCGGACCGGTCAGGCCGTTTTCTGCCATACATGCTGCCAAGTGGGCATGATGATGCTGTGCCCGGACCAGGGGGAGTCGCAACGATTCGGCAAACAGGGTGGAAAGGAAGTCCGGGTGCTGGTCACAAACCGCGGTCTCTGGAGTAATATCCAGCAGGGCACGAAGATGCCCGGTCATGGAGCGGTAAACGTCGTAGGAAGGTTCGCTTTTCAGGTCGCCGATATGCTGGCTGACAAAGGCCTGTCCATTGGCGGCGAGACAAAAGGTGCTTTTCAGCTCCGCTCCGGCAGCCAGGAGCGGCGGGGCCTCGAAGGGGAATACAACAGACCGCGGCACATACCCACGTGCCCGGCGATAGAAGAGCGGTCTCCCCTGGAAGACCCGGATCACCGAATCATCTTGGGGGATATGGATCGGCCGGTTGTGGCTCAGGACGGCATCTGCGATCCCCGCCAACTGCTCCAGGGCTTCGTCATCTTGATAGATGATCGGTTCATCCGAAAGGTTGGCGCTGGTCATAACCAGCGCTTGAAAGGCGGTTCGTGGTTCCGGGTTCGTGGTTCCGGATAGTGATATCGAACCTCGAACCTCAAACCTCGAACTTCGAACCTCGAGCTTCGATCCTCGAATCGGTGCAAACAGCAGGTGATGGAGCGGTGTGTAGGGGAGCATCAGGCCGATCCAGCCGTTGTCGGGGGCCACCGAGGCGGCAAGCCGGGTATCTTTTCGACGCCGGACAATCACGATCGGCGCCTCAGGGGATACCAGCAAGCGCTCTTCAAGCACGTCCATCTCAGCCAGTCTGCGGGCGGTCTCCAGATTCGCAGTCATGACGGCGAACGGTTTCTCCTCCCGCCGCTTGCGTCGCCGCAGTTCTGCCACCGCCCCATGATTAGCTGCATCAACCACGAGGTGGTAGCCGCCGATGCCCTTGACCGCCAGGATCTTCCCCTCACTCAGGGCGTGTTGTGCCAGCAGGATAGCCTCCTGGTCCTGCCCCTGGATCCAGCCGTCCGTTCCCGTCAGTTCCAGACGGGGGCCGCAGGCATGGCAGCCGATCGGCTGGGCGTGGAATCTGCGGTCTCCGGGATTATGATACTCCTGCTCGCACATCTCGCAGAGAGGAAAGCCGGCCATGGTCGTATTGGGGCGATCATAGGGGGCAGCGGTGATGATGCTGTAACGGGGGCCGCAGTCGGTGCAGGTTATGAAGGGGTAGCGGTAGCGCCGGTCTGTCGGGGAGAAAAGTTCGTTGAGGCACGCAGGGCAGGTGGTGGAATCGGGGGCAATGTGGATGGCGCGCCCCTGGCCCGCCGTGCTTTCCCGGATGGTAAATCCTTCACTGAAATCGTCATC
>CAZSTJ010000336.1:0-2499 GCA_964609805.1 uncultured Geobacter sp.
AACCTGGACTGCGTCGAGGCACCCACCATCATGGAGCGGGTCGTGGAAGCCGCCGGTGCCGAGACCGTCACCTGGACCCACCGCATGGAATGCTGCGGCGCCAACTTCACCCTGTCGCGCCCCGGCGTCGTCATTCAGCTCTCCAACGCCATCCTCGACTCGGCCAAGGCGGCCGGCGCCGACTGCATCATGGTCGGCTGCCCCTTGTGCCACGGCAACCTGGATATCCGCCAGAAGGAGATCGAGGGGGTCTACCGCACGGAATACGGTCTGCCGGTCTTCTACATCACCCAGCTGGTGGGGCTTGCCTGCGGCCTGCCTGGCGACAAGCTCGGCCTGGATGCCCTGATCGTCAACCCCAAACCGCTGTTAAAGGAAAAGAATTTATTATAATAACACGGGGCAACGGGGCAACGGAGAACGTCAAAGATTTAAACGAAGGAAAAGAACAATAATGCTTTTTCGGGGCAACACAAAACGTCTTAACGCTTTTTGTATTAAGCCTGAATCGTTTTTTCTCTGTTGCTCTGTTGCTCCGTGTTATTCAAACGGTTTTCAAGAGGTTTAAATGTCAAGAATAGGCGTATTTGTCTGCCATTGCGGCGAGAACATATCGAGAACGGTGGATGTGGAACGGGTGGCGGCCGAGGTTGCCAAACTTCCCGGTGTGGCCCTGGCCACCGACTACAAATACATGTGCTCCGACCCCGGCCAGGGATTGTTGAAAAAGGCAATCCAGGAGCAGAAACTGTCCCATGTTGTCGTGGCGGCCTGTTCACCCCGCATGCACGAGCGGACCTTCCGCAAGGCGGTGGAAGCCGCCGGCCTCAATCCGTTCCTCTGCGAGATGGCCAACATCCGCGAACACTGTTCCTGGGTTCATGAAGACAAGGCGGAGGCGACGGAGAAGGCGATCGAGATCGTCGGCATGATGGTGGAGCGGGTCAAGAAGAACCGGGTGCTCCCCACCATCACCGTGCCGGTCACTAAGCGGTCCCTGGTCATCGGCGGCGGTATCGCCGGCATCCAGGCCGCCCTGGACATCGCCGATGCCGGACACGAAGTCGTGCTCGTGGAACGTGAACCTTCCATCGGCGGCCACATGGCCCAGCTCTCCGAGACCTTCCCGACCCTGGACTGCTCCCAGTGCATCATGACCCCCAAGATGGTGGACGTGGCCAACCACCCCAAGATCAAACTCTACACCTACAGCGAGATCGAACTGGTGGAGGGGTATATCGGCAACTTTCAGGTCACCATCAAGAAAAAGGCCCGCTCCGTCGACGAAGACAAATGCACCGGCTGCGGCGTCTGCATGGAGAAGTGTCCGATCAAGAAGATCCCCAACAAGTTCGACTGTAACCTGGGGATGCGCCCGGCCATCTACGTCCCGTTCCCCCAGGCGGTGCCAAATACCCCGGTCATTGACCGGGAGAACTGCACCAAGTTCAAAACCGGCAAATGCGGCCTCTGCCAGAAGGTCTGCGGCCCCGGCGCCGTCGATTACGAGCAGGAAGACCAACTGATCGTGGAACCGGTCGGCGCCATTGTGGTAGCCACCGGCTTCGACCTCTACAACATCACCGAGAAGCCGAAGGGCTCCATGATCAAAGGGTACGGCGAGTTCGGCCACGGCAAGATCCCTGACGTCATCGACGGCATGACCTTCGAGCGTCTGGCCAGCGCCTCCGGTCCCACCGGCGGCAAGATCCAGCGCCCCTCCGACGGCAAGGAACCGAAGCAGATAGTCTTCATCCAATGCGTCGGTTCCCGCGCCCGTGAGAAGGGGATCTCCTACTGTTCCAAGATCTGCTGTATGTACACCGCCAAACACACCATGCTCTACCACCACAAGGTACATGACGGCCAGGCCTACGTTTTCTTCATGGATGCCCGTACCCCCGGCAAGAATTACGACGAATTCTGGCGCAGATCCATCGAGGAAGAGGAAGCGGTCTACATCCGCGGCATGGTCTCTCGCCTTTACCAGAAGGGCGATAAGATCGTCGTCATGGGGAGCGACATCTCCGTCGGCGTGCAGGTGGAGATCGAGGCCGACATGGTTGTCCTGGCCACGGCGGTCCAGCCGCAGCAGGGCGCCGACACCCTGGCCCAGAAGCTGGGCATCTCCTACGACAAGTACAACTTCTACTCCGAGGCCCACGCCAAGCTGCGGCCGGTGGAGTGCGCCACTGCCGGCATCTACCTGGCCGGCGCCTGCCAGGGCCCCAAAGACATCCCTGACACCGTCTCCCAGGCCTCGGCTGCTGCCGCCAAGGTCATGACCCTCTTCGCCAAGGACAAACTGGAGCGGGAACCGATCGTGGCCCGGGTGAAGGACGCCGGCTGCGTCGGCTGCTTCTACTGCAAGAAGGTCTGCCCCTACGGTGCGGTGGAGGAGAAGGAGATCCGCGACCGCCAGGGCAACCTGATCAAGGTCGTGGCCTACGTCAACCCGGGCGTCTGCGGCGGCTGCGGCACCTGCCAGGCCACCTGCCC
>CAZSTJ010000337.1:0-2487 GCA_964609805.1 uncultured Geobacter sp.
GGGGTGGAGAGGAGCAGCGGCAGGTCATGCCGGCGGCCGATATCCAGGTACTGGCGACAGATGGTCTCCAGGGCCGCCCTCCCTGCCGGTTCGTAAATGAGGGCAGAGTTGACCACCTGTTCATGGAGGGTGATGTCGGGCATGCGCCGCAGCCGCTCGATGACCGCTCCCTCGCCCATGATCAGAGGCGCTGATGCCAGTAATTCAGCGGCGGTGGCGGGCTGTCCCCTGCTCATGCCCCCTCCCGGTATACCAGACGATAATACCGCATGCCGATCTGTTCCTTCATGGCCATGGCAACGTCCGACATATGACCGGCGTCCGGAAGCCAGTCAAACCAGACGGTGTCTGCCTCATTGCTGCTCATGAATTGCGTCGGCATCGGGATCACCTCTATGCCGGCCTGTCGGAATGCCATCACCGAGCGGCGCATGTGGTAGGCCGAGGTGACAAGAACCGGTTTCCGGTAGCCGTGCTTTGCCATGATCTCTTTGGTAAAGCGGGCATTTTCGCGGGTGTCGCGGCTCCTGTCTTCTATCAGGATCCTGTCAGATGGAACGCCGAGGTCTGTCAGGAACCGGCGGCTGATGACCGCCTCGGCGGTGTGGCCAGTGAAGACCGCGCCGCCGCTGGCGATAATCGGGAGCCCGAGCCGTTTCTGAAGTCGAGCCGCGGTAACCACGCGGTGCAGGGAGGTAGCGGAGGGTGTACCGCGACCGCTGAGGTCGGAAACCTTGTCGTTGATGCCGCCACCCAGCAGGATGATGACATCGCCGCGGGGATGTTCAGGAATCTCCAGCCCCTGTTCCAGCATGGACATCATGGGCCGGCTCACGAGGGGGGTCGAGACGAGCCAGAGAATCAGCGCGACTACAGCCAGCGTCAGCGCCCAGCCGTTCTGCCGCCGCGTCCGTAATCGCCAGGCGATGGCAAGCAGGATCGCGATGAAGAAGCCGGGGGGTACCAGAAAGGCGGTGATGCACTTCTTCAGTACAAACACCATTCAGACCTTCTCGTTGGATCCGGAGCAGATCATGGGGACTCCGGTGCTTCGTGGGCTTTGCGGCCGTGGACCCGTTCATAGGCCCGGCAGAAAAGACAGATGTTCTCTTCAATACCCTGCACGAAACGGTTGGCCAGCCCCTGCTGGTTGCCGCGAGCCGAACGGCAGACCGGGCATGAACCGCAAACCCTGGCCAGGGCACGGTCCAGTGGTGAAGCTTCGGTAGTATTCATGGTGTTTCCTTGGTCCCGCCTTGCCCGGTTCAGGTTGGCCTTGAACCGGTAATTATGTCGAAGATACGGCCTGCTTCCGGCCGGTCGGCCGGGCCGGACCCGATATGGTGCAGCCGGACAATGCCCTGCGGATCGATCAGCACGTCGCCGCCGCGCTGGTAGATGTCGTCCTCTGATTTCTCCAGCTTGCGCCCCTTCAGGAGTTCCCGGCCGTAGACCAGCCAGGTGCTCGGTCCCCAGATGTCCCAGAAGGAGGCGGTCAGCATGCCGTAATCCTTGTAGGTCTGCCGGTCGCTGTCGATCAGCAGCGGCCAGGTGAGGCCGGTGTCCTCCACATAGGCCCGGGCCAGGAAGTCATGGGCGAACGTCACCACCACAACCTTGAGTCCCCAGCCTTCAAACTCCGATTCCTGTTCACGCAACTGCGTGATGTGCGCGCGGCACGGCAGTCATCCAAGGTGGCGGTGGAATACCAGCAGCAGCCATGAACCGCGATACTCGTCCAGGGTGTGGATGCGACCTTCGCTATCGGTCAGCGTGAAGGGGAGGGCCTGTTGTCCGGTAAGGTTTCTCATGGGGTATGAATAGCAGAATGACGGTCGGCGGGCAAGGAGTCTTTGCCTGTGGAAACGGATGTTTTCGGTTGCCCTCGTTGTGGCCGGCATGGTATCAGAATCAGTCCAATTCTGCAGTGAGGTCCCGTCACCATGATACACCTTTCCAATATCACCCGGCAGCACGGTTCCCAGGTGCTGTTCCGCGACGCCAGTTTCCAGATCCTTCCCGGCTCCCGTTCCGGGCTGGTCGGCCCCAACGGTGCCGGCAAGACCACCATCTTCCGGATCATCACCGGCGAAGAGGAGCCGGACAGCGGCGAGATGACCTGCGCCAAACGCACCACGGTCGGTTACTTCTCTCAGGATGTGGGGGAGATGTCCGGCCGCTCGGCCCTGGAAGAGGTCATGGCCGGTTCCGCCGCCACTATGCAGCTGGCGGAGGAACTGCAGATGATGGAAACCGCTATGTGCGACCCCATGGACGACGATGCCATGGCCGCCCTGCTGGAGCGCTATGGCGCAGCCCAGGAGGAGTTCGAACACCGGGGGGGGTATGATCTGGACACCCGGGCCAAGACCGTCTTGACCGGCCTGGGGATCGGGCCGGACCGCTACGACCACCCGGTGGAGTCATTCAGCGGCGGCTGGAAGATGCGTATCGCCCTGGCACAGATCCTGACCCTCAAACCGGATG
>CAZSTJ010000338.1:0-2481 GCA_964609805.1 uncultured Geobacter sp.
TGGTCAAGGAGTGCAACGAAACCACCTACGTTGCAATACTCAAGGATTTCAACATTATCTACCTTGATGCCGTAGAAACGGACATGACGGTACGTGTCGTTCCGCGGGTCGGTTCCCGGCTTCCGGCCTACTGCACCGCCGCAGGCAAGGTTCAGATCGCGTACATGAGTGATGAGGAGCTGGAAAACTACCTCCCCAGCAAGGAACTGAAGCGCTATACGGATAACACCATCACCGATCGCGACCAGCTGAAGAAGCAGCTGAAGCAGATTGCCGAGCAGGGGTACGCCATTGACGACGAGGAGCTTGATATCGGCGTCCGTTGCGTCAGCGCCCCCATCAGGGATTACACCCGCAGGATTATCGGTGCCGTGAGTATCTCCGGACCCTCCATGCGGTTCTCCGTGGAGCGGGAAGAGAAAGACCTTATCCCGCTGGTCAAGCGGGCGTCCGAGGAGATCTCGGCCAAGCTCGGCTTCCAGAAGTAAGAGCTTCACCGTCAGTTCACAAGGCGGCCTACGGGCCGCCTTTTTCATTTGTTCTTGAAGAGCCTGGCACCATTGGCTAGAATCGTTGCTCATTGCAAGGAGCCGCACATGCTGACCTATAAAGTAATCGAGCTGGGCAACGTTACCGAAGAAACCATCGAAGAGACCCTGAACGAGTGGACCGGCAAGGGATGGCGCTTTGACGGCCTGCAGTTCGCCATGCGCGAATCCAGCCGCCGCCCCGCCATGGCATTCGTGCTGTTCATCAGGGAAGACGGGGACAACTGAAGATGCCTGACAAAGACACCCTCTACCTGGTGGATGGATCCTCCTATATCTATCGGGCCTACTACGCCATCCGCCACCTCACCGGACCCGGCGGTTTCCCAACCAACGCCATCTACGGTTTCATCCAGATGCTGCTCAAGCTGCTGAAAGACCATGACCCGCAGCATGTGGCGGTGGTGTTCGATGCCAGCCGGACGACCTTCCGTACCACGATGTATCCGCTCTACAAGGCCAACCGGGCCGCGACCCCTGACGATCTGAAGGTCCAGATGGGGCCGATCCGCGAGGTGGTCCGCGCCTTCAACATCCCTGCCCTGGAGCTGGATGGATATGAGGCCGACGACATTATCGCCTGCCTTGCCGATCGACACGCCGCGGCAGGAGGGCGGGTGGTGGTGGTAACCGGCGACAAGGATCTGATGCAGATCGTGACCGACCGGATCACCCTGCTCGACACCATGAAGGGCAAGACATCCGGCATCCCCGAGGTGATCGAGCGTTTCGGTGTCGGCCCGGAACTGGTGGCCGATATCCTCGGTCTGGCGGGTGACACCTCCGACAACATCCCGGGTGTGCCGGGTATCGGAGAAAAGACCGCCACCAAACTGATCCTGGAATTCGGGTCCCTTGACCGGCTGCTGGAGCGTGCCGACGAGGTCAAGGGGAAGAACGGGGAAAAGCTGCGCGAATTTCGCGATCAGGCGCTGCTGTCCCGTCAGCTTGCCACCGTGGAACGGGTGGTACCGATCACGGTGGGGGCTGAACAGTTGGCGGCCAGCGCCCCGGATACGGCGGCCCTTAACACCATCTTCAAGGAATACGGTTTCACCTCGCTGATCAAGGAACTTACCGCCCAGGCGACTCTTTCCAGCGACAGCTATCGTACGATAACGACGGTCAGCGAACTGGACGAGCTGGCCGTCTCCCTGAAGGAGGCGGGGACCTTCGCCTTCGATCTGGAGACCACCAGCCTTGACCCGCGGCTGGCGGAGATTGTGGGTCTCTCCTTCTCCTGGCGTGACCACGAGGCGTGGTACATCCCTGTCGGGCATCTGCTGTCATCGCCCCCTTCGGAAGGGGCCCTCTTCGATACGCCGGATCGGGCTGTCCGCGCCCCCGGGCAACTTCCCTTCGAGCGGGTACGGGAGGTGCTGAGGCCATTGCTGGAAGACAGCGCCATTCGCAAGGTCGGCCAGAACATCAAGTTCGACATGCAGGTGCTGGCCATGAACGGGGTGGAGGTGCAGGGGGTCTATTTCGACACCATGCTCGCCTCGTACTGCCTTAATCCTTCACGTTCCGGCCATGGTCTGGACACCCTGGCCCAGGAGCACCTCAATCACCGGATGATTTCCTACAGCGAGGTTACCGGCAAGGGGAAGGAACAGCTCAACTTCTCCCAGGTCCCGATCGAGGCGGCGTCACGTTACGCCTGCGAAGACGCCGACGCCACCTGGCTCCTGTTCCGGAGGTTTGCCCCGCTCCTTCCCGAGGCCGGGGTAGAGTCCATCTTCCGCGACGTGGAGATGCCGTTGGTACCGATACTGGCCGACATGGAAAACCATGGCGTACTGATTGACCGGGAACTGCTGGGGGGGATGTCGGCCGACTTCGCCGCCCGTATGACTGGGCTGGAGGAACGGGTGTATGCCGCCGCGGGTGAGCAGTTCAACCTCAATTCCCCCAAGCAGCTGGGCGAGGTGCT
>CAZSTJ010000339.1:0-2458 GCA_964609805.1 uncultured Geobacter sp.
GGAGACGGCACCGTAGATCTTTGCCCCACGGGCCAGGGCGTCATCTTCTGCTTCCAGTACCATAAAGGCCGCCCCTTCGCCGAGGGAGATACCGCGCCGCCCCAGGCTGAAAGGGGAGCATGGCTCGGGGTCCACGACCCGAAGCGAGTTGAAGCCGGCGTAGGTCAGGATCGACAGGGTGTCGGTTCCACCCGCCACAACAGCCCGCAGTTGACCGGTGGCAACCAGGTCGGCGCCCCAGCCGATGGCAGTGGCTGACGACGAGCAGGCGGTGGTCACCGTCCCCTGATATCCGGCCAGACCGTAGATGCGGGCAATGTCGGTGGCGGTCTGGTCCGGCAGCAGTCCCCGCAGCAGGATCGGATGCTCCTGCCGCCCTTCAAGGTGGGCCCGGTACCAGGTCTCGGCCTGGATCATCCCGGCCGCGCCGGCACCCAGGGAGACGCCGGTCTCGTAGGGTGAATAGACTCCCTGCAGACCGCTGTCGGCCAGGGCCTCACCGGCCGCAATGACGCCGAACTGGTCGGAACGGGATAAACGCCGGGCCTCATGGCGATCGAAGTGGTCAAGCGGATCATACCCCTTGACCTGGGCACCGATATGGGAGGGAAAGGGCGAGACATCGAACAGGTCGAGGGGGCCGATACCGCTCCTGCCGTTCAGGAGTGCCGCGGAGAATTCCCCGATCCCTTTGCCGGCGCCGCAGAAGATACCGAGACCGGTTATGACGACCCGTTTCCTGGTCATACGATGCCGCCGTCGACGACCACGGCCTGGCCGGTAACATAGGAGGAGCGTTCGGAGGCGAGGAAGAGCACGACGGAGGCCACTTCATCGGGTCTGCCGATCCTGCCAAGGGCGGCGCCCTTGACCACACGTTCCACCACATCCTGCTTCAGCCCGGCGGTCATATCGGTATCGATCATCCCCGCCACCACGGCATTGGCACGTATCCCCATGGGGCCGGTCTCCCGGGCAAGGGATTTGGTAAAGCTGATGACCGCCCCCTTGGAGGCGGCATAGTTGGCCTGCCCCGCGGTGCCGAGCAGGGCCGAGATGGAGGAGATATTGACGATGCTGCCGCGACGGCGCCCCATCATCTTGCGCACCCCCCATTTGCAGCAGTGAAACAGGGGATTGATGTTGGAGCGGACCACCGCATCCCAGTCCTCGTCGGACATCATGGCCAGATAACAGTCCCGGATGATGCCGGCGTTGTTCACCAGTACATCGATATGGCCGCGGGTTTCGGCGGCAGCGTTGATCAAGGCCGTTGCACCGGCCGAGGTGGAGACATCCGCCTTGAGCACTGTGACGGAACCGGGCAGACCGGCCGCCTCCTGCTGCAGCGCCTGCGCGGCAGCGTCATTGGCCAGATAGGCGGCGTACACCGTTGCCCCCTCCCGCGCAAATGCAAGGGAGATCGCACGGCCGATGCCGCGGGTCCCGCCGGTGACGACAACTGTAGTATCTTTGAACTCCATGAACACTCCGGACGAATAATTCAAGGTTCACTATACGTGCCGATGGTCGAAATGTCTAGCCTGAGGAGAATATACGGTGGGGTGGAGGGGGTTACGCACGGTCAATTCATAGAAATCAGGAACGGGCGTCACCGTCACTCAACGGCCGGTGATGGCTGCGCCCCAGGGACTTGATCATCTTCCAGAGCGGCCCCCGGACCCGGAACATGCGCATGGCGTCCAGCATGGCCGAGCTCGCGTTGATCTCCAGACCGGGCACGATCCAGTTCCGCCGCTTCATGGCCTCGGCGGTGATCAGGTCGGCAAGGGTATCCCGGATGGCGGGGGCGATATAAAAGACCGGATCCAGCATGGGGGTGTCCTCGCCGATGATCCCTTCGTCAAGGGCAGTGCGGTACAGGGCCGTGTTCGGGTAGATACGGATGCCGGTCATGGTAATGACCGCCGTCGGCTGCAGCTCATCCATCAACTCGAAACTTTCCAGAACCGTCTCACGGGTCTCGCCCGGGCCGCCGAAGAGCAGATAATGGGCAAAATCCACCCCACGTTCATGGCAGAGGAGGGACGCCCGGCGGAGATCATCGACAGAGAACGATTTGCGCAGATTTTTCAGCATGGCCGGTGAACCGGAATCGGAGCCGAACTCCACCGCATCACAGCCGGCCGCCAGCATGTCGTCCATCAAACCCTCAGTAATGAAATCGGGATTGATGAATGCCGACCAGTTCACCGGGATCCGTGCCGCGGTCATGGCCCGGCAGAGCTGCGAGGCAAATTCGGGGGGATAGTTGAAGATGTCATCGACAAAATAAAGGTAATTCACCCCGTAGTCATTCACCAGCCCCTGGATCTCCGCCAGGATCTCCCCGACCGGCCGCAGGCGCATACCGTGCCCCTCGAGGAGCGGATAGGTGCAGTAGCAACAGCTGAAGGGGCAGCCGCGCTTGGTCTGCACATTGGCCATGCCTCCCTCG
>CAZSTJ010000340.1:0-2458 GCA_964609805.1 uncultured Geobacter sp.
GATCTGGGTGGCGGCTGCCGGTCCCATTACCAATATACTGATCGCCTTTGTCTCTGCCATGCTGCTGCGGGTATTTGTCACATTCGGCAACCCGGCAGCCGAAGGCGCGCCCCTGGCCATGGTCATCGAGCCGCTGATACTGATGCTGGCGTTTTCGGTCTATATCAATCTGCTGCTGGCAATCTTTAACATGATCCCCCTGCCGCCGCTTGACGGAGGCAGGGTGATGGTGGGGCTTCTCCCCTTTAAGCAGGCAGCGGCACTGTCGCGTATCGAGCCCTACGGCATGATTATCATCATCGGTCTGGTGTTTTTTACCAATATCTTCTCCTATGTCGTGGTGCCGTTGCTTCAGGCAGGCATTCATCTCCTGGCCGGCCCCCAGAGCGGGATGGTCCTTGGAGTCACCAAACTGATGATGCGCTAGATACCCCCCTTGTCACCGGGGGATCATTACAAGGAGTTTATCAATGAAACAACGCGTCGTTAGCGGCATGAGGCCGACCGGAAAGCTGCACGTCGGCCATTATCACGGTGTTCTCGAAAACTGGGTTCGCATCCAGGACGATTATGACTGTTTCTTCTTTGTTGCCGACTGGCATTCCTTGACTACCGAGTACGCCGACACCTCCAGTATCCGGGAAAACGTTCGCGAGATGGTGCTGGACTGGATTGCCTTCGGGCTCGATCCGGCTAAATGCGTGGTCTTCCGCCAGAGCCTGGTTCCGCACCACTCAGAACTTAACCTGATCCTCTCCATGATCACGCCGGTTTCCTGGCTGGAGCGCTGCCCCACCTACAAGGAGATGCAGGATAACCTGGAGACCAAGGACCTCTCCACTTTCGGCTTTCTGGGCTATCCGGTGCTGATGACGGCGGACATAATCCTCTACAAGGCGACACGCGTACCGGTCGGCCATGACCAGCTGCCGCATCTGGAGGTTGCCCGTGAAATCACCCGCCGGTTCAATTACCTGTACGGCAATGTCTTTCCCGAGCCGGAGGCCCTGCTGACGGAAACCCCGAAACTGCTGGGGCTGGATGGCCGCAAGATGAGCAAGTCCTACGGCAACTCCATCTACCTCTCCGATACCGCGGAAGATACGACAAAAAAGGTCCTCTCCATGATGACCGATCCCGCCCGCGTGCGACGTACCGATCCGGGCGATCCCGATGTCTGTGTTGCCTTCAACCTGCATCGGATTTACGTCCCCAAGGAGAAGCAGGATGAGCTTATCCCGGCCTGCAAGGGTGCGACCATCGGCTGCGTCGAGTGCAAAAAGGTGCTGGCCGCCTGTATGAACGAGCGTCTGGCACCGTTCCGCGCCAAGCGGGTGGAGCTGGCGGCCAATCCATCATTTATCGACGAACTCCTCGCCGATGGCAGCCGTCGTGCCTCGCAGATTTCCGATTCGGTCATGACCGAAGTACGTGAGGCGTTGAAGTTCTGAGATGACAGCTGCGCGGGAAACTCAACAGGTACGGAGCAGTGACGAATCGCCGGCCCTTCTGGACGGGTTCCATGAGGGGTACAGCATCCATCTGGACAAGTTTGACGGCCCGATGGATCTGCTGCTGCACCTGATTCGCAAGAATGAGTTGGATATCTATGATATCTCTATCGCCATCATCACTCGCCAGTATCTTGACTACATCAAACTGATGAAGGAACTGAACCTGGAGGTGGCCGGGGATTTTCTGGTCATGGCGGCAACACTGCTGCAGATCAAGTCCCGCATGCTCCTGCCGATCGATGAACCGGAAGAGGGGGAGGAGGAAGAGGCCGATCCCCGGGCCGAGCTGATCAGGCGCCTCATAGAGTATCAGCAGTATAAGGAGGCGGGTATGGTCATTGGTGCCCGTGCACTCCTGGGGAGGGAGGTGTTTGCCCGAACGGCGGTGGATCCCCTGATCGCTGAGGCCCGCAATGAGGATGGACCGCTGGAGGTCAGTCTCTTCGAGCTGGTCGATGCCTTCCGGGCACTTCTGGCCCGCATACCGGCCGAACACTTCCACGATGTGGCCGCTGCCGAGACCTTCAGTATTGCCGATTGCATCAATGAGATCCTGTCGCTGCTCCAGGAAAAGGATATGGTGCATTTCGAGGAACTGATCAGTGACGAATTGACCCGGGAACGGATCATTGTCACGTTCCTGGCGCTGCTTGAACTCTGCCGGCTCAAGATGATCAGGATCTTCCAGAACGGCCACCAGGGACCGATCTGGTTTGTACCGGCCGTTGAGCCCGACGTAACCGAACAGCCACAGCTGCTGACCGCAGATGAATAACACTCTGTGAAATCAAGGACCCTCCATGTCTCTGCCAGCTATCATCGAATCCATCATCTTTTCTGCCGAGTCACCCCTCAGTTTGGATCGCCTGTGCGACCTGCTGCACGAGTTTGACCGCGATGAGATCAGGTGCGCTCTTGCAGAGCTGGTTGGTGATTACGAGGGG
>CAZSTJ010000341.1:0-2430 GCA_964609805.1 uncultured Geobacter sp.
GAACTGCCGTCCAAGGGGGGTGGGGTGGGGCTTGCCCGCCGGGTCGGGATGGACCTGGCGCTGACCCGCCTGGATATCTCTTCCGATCCCCTGCTGATCTGTCTGGATGGGGATACGCTCGTCCGGCCCGACTACCTGGCGGCCATCGACTCCCATTTTCAAACGTGCCGCGCCGGTGCGGCTGCCATCCCCTACCGGCACCAGCGGGGCGCCACTCCTGAGGCAGAGCGCCTGATAGCACGCTACGAGCTCTTTCTGCGGGGATATATACTCGGCCTGGAACTGGCCGGTTCCCCCTATGCCTTCCATTCGGTGGGGAGCGCCATGGCCTGCCGGAGCTCCGCCTACTGTGCCATCGGCGGTATGAACAACCGTCAGGCGGGGGAAGATTTCTATTTCATGCAGCAGCTGTCCCGGGTCGTGGGGGTCGAACAGATGGCCGGCACGATTGTCCATCCATCGCCGCGCCCCTCCCACCGGGTTCCCTTCGGCACCGGCCGCAGCGTACAGCGTATGGAGGCCGGAGGGGAGGGGGAACAGCTCTTCTATCGGCCGGAGTGCTTCCGGATCCTGCAGGGATGGCTGGCGCTGATCGCCCGGAGTCTGGACGAGGATGGTGCCCCTCTGGTCGTGCGTGCAGCAGATATATCGCCGTACCTGGCGGAGTACCTGAGGATCAACCGCTTTGCCGGGGTATGGGACAAACTTCGCTGCAACCATCCGACTCAGGCAGCCCTGGCGACCGCCTTCCACGGCTGGTTCGACGGTCTGAAGAGCATGAAGCTGGTGCACCACCTCTCGAATGGCCCCTTGCCCCGCTGCGGACCGGACGAGGCCCTGGCAGAACTCTTCGCCTGGCGTGGACTCGAACCGGTCAGCGGGGTAGAAGGGCGTCTGGCAGTCCTGCGCGAACTTCAGAACGGCCCCGACAACCACCCCCCTTCTTGACAACCTTCTTATTTCTATGGCATTTTCACAAGGTTTGCCACGTCATTTCATGTGGGCCGGTTCAAGCGGGGTGGAACCGGCTTTGAATCAAACAGCCGTATCCGCTTCGCTTGATATGGCCTACGATTAATAAATATCCCCTGTCTTTCCAACTACTGTACGAAGGGAATGCAATGAACTACAGCACAACGAAGCTTCAGAACGGCTATGCCAACCAGATCCTGACGGTGGACGTCACGGCTCGTACCTGCGCCGCACCTCCCCTGGATCCGAAGGTAAGGGACTTCTTCGTGGGGGGGCGCGGACTGGGACTCTATCTTCTCCATCAGTCGGTCTCTGCCGGGACCAAACCGACCGATCCGGCCAACCCGCTCATCATCGCCAACGGTCCCCTGGGGGGGATTCCCCAGTTCCCCGGCACCGCCAAGGCCATGGCGGTATCACTATCGCCCCTGACCGGTATCCCCGGGGTTTCCAACTTCGGTGGTTACTTCGGCGCCTTCCTCAAGTACGCAGGATTCGACGCCCTGCAGGTGACCGGCAAGGCGGAGCGGGATGTCATGATCGTGGTCAATGCCTTCACGAAGGAAGTGTCGGTCGAGGACGCCCCTGCCGACGACGAGGCCTTCGACCTGGAACGGCACATCGAGGAGCGGTTTCTGGCGGCAGGGTACCAGCGGCGCAATCTAGCCTTCCTCACCACCGGTATCGGCGCGGCCAACACCACCTACGGCTGCATCAACAGCCATTACTTCGACCTCACCAAGCCGGCACAGGATGGCTCCAAGGGGGTCTGGCGCACCAAGCAGGCCGGCCGTACCGGACTCGGTTCGGTCATGCGGGACAAGAAAATCCGCTCGATCGTGGTCCTGGCAGACTATCCCCACGGCGAGAACCCCTACGGTGCCGCCGACTGGGAGAAGGCGAAGGCCGCCGGCAAGCGGCTCCACACGGTGGTGAAGGAGGTGGATCCCCATTCCCTCAAGATGGCCAAGAAGGGGAGCGCCGGCCTGATCACCTTCATGAACAAGGACGAGTATCTTGCGCTGCCGGTGAACAATTACCAGGCCGGTTCCGATGCCCGGGCCCCCCAAATCTGCGGCAAGTTCTACGCCGAGAAACTGTTCGAGCACCGGGGGATGGACGGCTGTTTCCCCGGCTGCAACCTCCAGTGTACCAAGGGTGGCTGGGTGACCCTGGTCTCCGGCAACCACATGGGGCGCAAAGTATGGGTGGACGGTCCGGAATACGAGACCGCCGCCGGCTTCGGCTCCAACATCGGCGTCTGGAACCCGGAGTTCATAATGGAGGCCAACTGGCACTGTGACAACTACGGCTTCGACACCATATCCACCTGCGTCATCATGGCGTTCATCATGGAGTGCTTCCAGCGGGGGTATCTGACCGCCGCCGATACCGAGGGACTGGAGCTGACCTGGGGTAACGAGACCGCCTCCCTGGCCTTCATCCACCGTCTTGCCC
>CAZSTJ010000342.1:0-2401 GCA_964609805.1 uncultured Geobacter sp.
CCTTTTTCGTCAGCAGCTTCCACATAGGTGTAGCCACCGGAGTTCATCGTCTGGGTTACCTTGGCTTTTTTGCCGGCGCCTGCAGGAATTTCCTGAGCTTTCATGCCTGCGTGGGGATCGCCACCCGGTGCAGCACCAGGCTGACCAGCGGGAGCCTGACCCTGAGCAGCCGGAGCACCAGCGGGAGCTTCGGTTTTCGGCTTTTCTTTACATCCGGCGACTGCGAGTGCAGCAATTGCAAGAAGAACTAATACGGTTTTTTTCACCTGCGACCTCCTAAAATTTTTATCTTTTCTTTTTTAACATATCTATCAAATAAATTCCAAGAAAAAAGATTAAGAACATTCAGTGATCAGAATTATATTTTTTTTGTGTACGTCATGTGGAAAGGCTTAAATGCCCCGCTCCGCAGATGACAGCGGATATATTGGTGGTAGAGTTTGGGTTGATGCATGTTAGCCATATAACGGCTGCGAATGGTTGCCGCCAAGGAGAGTCACATGTTTGAATCTGCCGAGTTGGGCCACACAATCAGCAAGGAGGTATGGAAAAGAGAGGTTCCCGAACTGCGAGAAGGACTTCTCGATGCGCAGCTCGACCTGCTGCAAGCCCGGAAATTCCCGGTAATCATCCTGGTTGCCGGCGTTGATTGTGCTGGTAAGGGTGAAACAGTGAATATACTGAATGAGTGGATGGACCCGCGCCATATCGAGGCCCATGCGCTGCGTGACCTGACCGACGAAGAACTGGAACGCCCCCACATGTACCGTTATTGGCGGGTGCTCCCACCGAAGGGTAAGATCGGCATCTTTATCGGTACCTGGTATTCGGGACCGCTGGTAGATAACGTGTATGGCCGCATCAAGAATGCCGAACTTGACCAGGCACTGGAGCGGATCATACATTTTGAAAAGATGCTCTGCGATGAGGGGGCATTGGTCCTGAAATTCTGGTTGCATCTCTCGAAGGATGAACAGAAGAAACGTCTGAAAAAGCTGGAGAAGGAGCCCAGGACCCGTTGGAGGGTGACGGAGAATGACTGGCAGAATTTCAAGCGGTATGACACGTTCCGTAAAGTATCCGAGCGGATGTTGCGTTCCACCAGTACCGCCGAATCCCCCTGGACCATCGTCGAAGGGACCGACCCGCGCTACCGCTATTTGACCATTGGCAAGGCACTCCTTACCGCCCTGCGGCAACGGCTGGATGCCCCTGAACCGCCTGGCCGTGAGGAACCGATACCACCCATGCTTCCCGCCATCGATGATCTGCTGCTTCTGCGAACCCTCGACCTCAAGAAGAAGATCAGCAAAAGCAGGTATGACGAAGAGCTCGAAACGTATCAGGGGCGACTCAATCTCCTGACCCGGCATGACGATTTCAAGAAACTGTCGGTTGTGGTGGTCTTCGAAGGGAATGATGCCGCCGGCAAGGGGGGGAGTATCCGTCGTATCACCCAGGCCCTTGATGCACGGCAGTACCGGATTATCCCGGTGGCTGCCCCCACCGAAGAGGAACGGGCCCAACCCTACCTGTGGCGCTTCTGGCGCAACATCCCGCGCAAAGGACGTTTCACGATCTTCGACCGCTCCTGGTACGGCAGGGTTTTGGTGGAAAGGGTTGAGGGATTTTGTCCGCGGTCGGACTGGATGCGCGCCTATGGAGAGATCAACGACTTTGAGGAGCAATTAATCCGCAACCGGACCGTGGTGGTGAAGTTCTGGCTGGCAATCAGTCAGGCCGAGCAGCTCAAGCGTTTCAAGGAGCGTGAGAAGATCGGTTTCAAACGGTTCAAGATCACCGAGGAAGATTGGCGTAATCGGGAGAAGTGGGGCGAGTATGAGCTGGCGGTCTGCGACATGATCGACCGGACCAGCACGGAGATTGCCCCCTGGACGCTGATCGAGGCCAACGACAAGAATTATGCCCGTATCAAGGTGTTAAAGACGCTTTGTGAACGGATCGAGAAGGCACTGGGGAAATAGTGATCAAAGAGCGGCGGCGGCACGCACAAACCAACGTTCAACGATCCGAAGAGAGATGAAGAAGAGTTCGGCAACCGGCCGGCTGCGGAAAGAGACCGTCGGCCGGCGGATGTAGCAGGGGCGGGCGCCGGCGTTCAGTGCCGCCAGGCAGCCGGTCAGCAGGCGATCATCAACCATCATGACTGATGACAGGGGGACTCCGGCGAGTTCCCCTGTTTTTTTGATGCCGTCGGGGAACGGCTTCTTGCGGACTCCGGAGATGAAGCGGAGTGCGGGGAAGTGTTCCGCAAACCAGCGGCGTCTCTCTTCGGTCGGCTTGTTGGAAAGGATGTAGATCCTGTCGCCGCCGAACACCGTCTCGCACTGACGCAGCCAGTTAATCGCCTCAGGGAGCGGTGTCGGAGCGCCGTGATGGG
>CAZSTJ010000343.1:0-2400 GCA_964609805.1 uncultured Geobacter sp.
CCCCCTAACCCCCTCCCGCAAGGGGAGGGGTGATATATGCTACACCATCATCCCGATCACCATGTCGATGGCCTTGATCCCCACAAACGGTGTGATAATACCTCCCACCCCGTAGATCAGCAGGTTGTGGATCAGCAGTTTCTCGGCCGGCATGGGGCGGAACTTTGTCCCTTTCAGTGCCAGCGGCACGAGGAACGGGATAATCAGGGCGTTGAAGATCACCGCCGAGAGGATTGCGGTGAGCGGTGTTGCCAGATGCATGATGTTTAGTACTCCCAACTGCGGGTAGACGGAAATCATCATGGCCGGGATGATGGCAAAGTATTTGGCCACATCATTGGAGATGCTGAAGGTGGTCAGATTGCCGCGGGTCATCAGGATCTGTTTGCCCACCTCGACAATGTCCAGCAATTTGGTCGGGTTGCTGTCGAGATCGATGATGTTGGCCGCCTCACGGGCCGGCTGGGTCCCGGTGTTCATGGCCACGGCCACGTCGGCCTGGGCCAGGGCGGGGGCGTCATTGGTGCCGTCGCCGGTCATGGCCACCATGAAGCCGGCCTCCTGATTCTCGCGGATCAGGCGCAGCTTGTCCTCCGGCTTGGCCTGGGCCAGGAAATCGTCCACCTGGGCCTCGGCGGCGATGGCTGCGGCGGTAAGCGGATTATCGCCGGTGATCATCACGGTCCTGATCCCCATGCTGCGCAGCTGCAGGAAGCGCTCCTGGATGCCGGACTTGACGATGTCCTTCAGGTTGACGACACCCATGATCTCGCTGTTCCGGCTGACCACCAGCGGTGTCGACCCGGCCCGGGCGATCCTGTCCACCACCTCGGTCAGTTCTGTGGGAATGGTCGTTCCCCCCAGCTTCCTGACAAAGGCGATCGTCGAATCGGAGGCCCCCTTGCGATACTGCTGCCCATCGGTATCCAGGCCCGACAGACGGGTTTCGGCGTTGAAGTCAATGACACGAGCGTCGGCTGGCGGCGCATCCCTCTTTAATCCGTACTTCTGCTGGGCCAATACGACGATACTGCGCCCTTCCGGTGTTTCATCGGCAATGGAGGCCATCAGTGACGCCTCTGCAACGGCATGCTCGCTATGCCCGCCCACCGGGACGAAGGCGACCGCTTCCCGGTTGCCGTGGGTGATGGTGCCGGTCTTGTCCAGGAGCAGCACGTTCACATCACCGGCAGCCTCGATGGCACGGCCGGAGAGCGCGATGACGTTCTTCTGGAAAAGCCGATCCATCCCGGCGATACCGATGGCGGGGAGGAGCGCGGCAATAGTAGTGGGGGCCAGGCAGACGAACAGGGCGGTCAGAACGGTCAATGAAACCGGACTGCCCTGACCGGCGGCCGCGACGCTGTAGATCGAGAGCGGACTGATGTTGATGCAGACCAGCAGGAAGACCAGGGTGAGGGCGATCAGCAGAACCTCAAGGGCAACCTCGTTGGGGGTCTTGCGCCGTTTGGCCCCTTCGATCAGGCCTATCATCCGGTCCAGGAAGGTCTCGCCCGGATTGGCGGTAATCCGGACCACGATACTGTTGGCGATGACCGTGGTGCCGCCGGTAACAGCGCTCCTGTCCCCGCCCGACTCCCGCACCACCGGGGCCGATTCGCCGGTTACCGCTGCTTCATTAACCAGAGCAGCACCGGCAACCACGTCGCCGTCACCGGCGATGATCTCACCCGCCTCCACCAGGATCAGGTCCCCCTTGCGCAGCTGACTGGCGCCGACGGTGGTATAATCGCTGCCAGGCTCCGGTGTAGTCACTCGCTTGGCGATTATGCTGGTACGCGACGAACGCAGGCTGGCGGCGCGGGCCTTGCCGCGCCCCTCTGCCAACGCCTCCGCGAAGGTGGCGAAGATGACCGTCAGCCAGAGCCAGGTGGACACCAGTCCGGTGAACCAGGCAGGTTCCCCGTTGGCGCCGGTGAGGGACATGACAAAGGTGACCAGGGTGATGACGCTGGCGATCTCCACGCAGAGCATGACCGGGTTGCGCCAGAGGGCGCGGGGGTCGAGTTTTTTCATGGAATCGAGCAGTGCCCCCCGTAAGAGCGCGGCATCGAATATCGATTGTGGTGGTTGTACATGCTTCGACATTTTGTTTTCTCCTGTAGGGGCGAGTCGGTGACTCGCCCGATTGGGCGACCGAACCGGTCGCCCCTACGAATTCATCATCAGCTGTTCGACAATCGGTCCCAGCGAAAGGGCCGGGAAGAAGGTCAGGGCACCGACGATCAGGATCACCAGCGTCAGCCAGAGGGCAAACGGCGCCTTGTCGGTCGGCAGGGTGCCCAGGCTGGGGGGGATGTACTTCTTTTCCGCCAGGGAACCGGCCATGGCCAGTACCGCTACTGCCGGCACATAGCGCCCCAGGGTCATGGCCAGGGA
>CAZSTJ010000344.1:0-2364 GCA_964609805.1 uncultured Geobacter sp.
GGATCAGGTGCCGGACTCGCTCCTGCACCAGGCAGACCAGCGGGGCGTAGGAGCCCCCCTTGTCTTTGCCGCCGGCGATCAGGGTAATGTTGTCGAAGCTTTCCAGCGCCTTCTCCACGCTGCCGACATTAGTGGCCTTGCTGTCCTCATAGTAGCTGACCCCCTTGAACTTGCGGACGAACTCCATGCGGTGGTGCAGTGATTCGAAGTCCCGGGCCACATTGAAGGAGGTCTCCGGGTCGCACCCCGTGAGGATGCAGCAGGCCATGGCCGCCATGATGTTCTCCAGGTTGTGCACCCCCTGGAGCTTGATCCCTTCGGTGGGGAACCGGTACTCGACCCCGTCGTGCCGGATCGTGATCCGGCCGTTACGGTGGAAGATCCCCTCTGCCAATTCCTGCTTGCGGCTGAAGGGAAACAGCCGGGCCTTCAACCCCTGGGCATGCTGCCAGACCAGGGCATCATCGCGGTTCACCACGGCGTAATCCTCGCCGGTCTGGTTCTCGAAGATCCGCAGTTTGGCGGCGATATACTCCTGGTAGGAGGGGTAGCGGTCCAGGTGATCTACGCTGAGATTGAGCAGTGCCGCCACGGTGGGACGGAAACTGCTGATCCATTCCAGCTGGAACGAGCTGATCTCGGCCACCACACGTTCAGGTACCTCGCCCGATTCCACCAGTTCGATCAGCGGGTCACCGATGTTGCCGCCGACATAGGTCTGCAGCCCGTTGCCCGTGAAGATGGCGCCGGTCAGGGTCGTGGTCGTCGTCTTGCCATTGGTGCCGGTAATGGCCACCAGCGGGGACGTAATGAAGCGGCCGGCCAGCTCGATCTCGCTGACGATCTCGACACCGGCGTTGGTGGCGGCGACCAGCAGCGGATGGTCCTGGGGGACGCCGGGAGAGACGACAATCAGGTCACTGGAGACGAAATCATGCTCGTCATGACGTCCCAGGGTCCAGCGGATACCGAGATTTGCCAGCTCGTCCATGACCGCCGCCAGGGCGATCTCGTCACGGGTGTCGGTCGCCGTTACCCGGGCACCGCTCTTGGCGAGGAAACGCGCCACCGAGACCCCGGTCCGGGCCAGTCCAACGACGAGGATATTTTTGTTCTTCAATTCCATATGAACCCTTTTCACATCTGCCACAGAGACACAGAGGCTCAGAGAATTTCAAAATCATAAAATTTTGCTTCGAGATTACTTCATGATTTTACATCCAGCATCCACAATAATCATGAGGTAATCGTGGGGCTACAACGTACTTTCTCCGTGGCAAATTTAGTTTACCGCATCTTCAGTGTCGAGATCGACACCAGCGCCAGGATGATGGTGATGATCCAGAAACGGACGATGATCTTCGGCTCCGCCACCCCTTTGAGTTCGAAGTGGTGGTGGATCGGCGCCATGCGGAAGATCCGTTTGCCGCGGTACTTGTAGGAACCGACCTGGAAGATGACGGAGAGCGCCTCCACCACGAAGACACCGCCGACGATCACCAGCAGGATCTCCTGCTTCGTCAGGACGGCGATGGTACCGAGGGTACCCCCCAACGACAGGGATCCCACATCCCCCATGAAAACCTCGGCCGGATAAGAGTTGAACCAGAGGAAACCGAGACCGGCGCCGACCATGGCGCCGCACATGACGGCCAGCTCACCGGCCCCCACCACCCGGGGAATCTGCAGGTAGGCGGAGAGGGTGGCATGTCCGGCCACATAGGCAAAGAGCATGTAGGTGGCCGCGTTGATGGCCACCGGCCCAATGGCCAGACCGTCCAGACCGTCGGTCAGGTTGACGGCGTTGCTGGCCCCGACGATCACCAGGGTGACGAAGGGAACGAACCAGATCCAGAGATCGGGGTGGAACCTTTTAAAGAACGGGAAGAACAGCTCGGTGCTGAACCCCGGCTTCAGGAAGAGAAATACGGCCACAGCCCCTGCCAGTAGTACCTGCCAGAACATCTTCTGCCGGGGCGACAGCCCCTTGGGGTTCTTTTCAACGACCTTCTTGTAATCGTCCACGAAACCGATGATCCCGTAACCGACCGTGATGAAGAGCGCCATCCAGACGTACTGGTTCGAGAGGTCGGCCCAGAGCAGGGTCGGGATGATGATCGCCGAAAGGATCATGACACCCCCCATGGTCGGGGTTCCCTGTTTCTGCAGATGGGATTCGGGGCCGTCAGTACGGATCACCTGCCGCGCCTGTAGCCCTTCCAGCCTGCGGATGATCCAGGGACCGAGAATGAAGCAGACCAGCAGGGCCGTGATCATGGCGTAGATGGTCCGGAACGTCAGGTATTTGAAGATATTGAAGAGCTTGACGTTGGAGGCCAGCGGATAAAAAATGTGATACAGCAT
>CAZSTJ010000345.1:0-2352 GCA_964609805.1 uncultured Geobacter sp.
AGGAGTCCCAGGTGATGGGCCGTTGCAGCCAGGGTCATGGCAGAGAGACAGACCGGAAAACCGGCGCAGAGGAACCGGTTGTCCCGCTCCTTACGGTACTGCAGATAATTGACGGCATAAAAGGCACAGGCGGTAAAGAGGAGGCTGAACTCCAGCAGGAACACGGTTCCGATGGCGTCCAGATGAATCCAGCCGTTCTGGCTTGGTGGCTGTGGCGTCCCTGCCACAGCAATGGTGAGGCAGAGGTGAAGGCAGGCCACGACCGGGAGCACCAGAGGTCTGCGATCGTTGGACGGGATCACCCAGGCGACCAGGGCGCCTGCCAGCGGCAGTGTCGTCAGGAGCAGGATCAGCATCTCACTCCACCTCCCGCAGGGTGGTCATGCGACTGGTGTCGATGGAGGAGAATTCCCGGCTGATCTGACGCATGATGATCCCCATGACGAAGATGCCGGCAATCAGGTCCAGCAGGGCGCCGGCCTCCACCATGAGCGGCATGGCCTCTGTCAGCAACAGGCCGAAGATGAAGATGCCGTTCTCCAGCAGCAGGTAGCCGACCACCTGGTTGACCGCCTTACGGCGGCTGGCCAGGGCGATGAAGCCGGCCAGGATTGTTGCCAGTGATGCCGGTACGATCAGTAATCCCTGGTGGGTTGCTGCTAAAGGCAGTTTTGCGGCAAATGCGAAGGCCAGCGCCGTTGTCACCGCGCCGGCCATGATGTTGCCGCTGTAGCCGAAGATCGGCCGGATGTCCCCCCCCGATTCGATCTTCTTCAGTGCTCCGAGTAGCAGCCAGGGGATCAGGAATCCCTTGGCCAGCATGACAAAAACGGCAATGCTGAGGATGTGGCTGTGAAAGTCATGGGTCAGGAGCGGCAGGAGCCCGAGGACGATCCCCTGCAGGGCAATGGCGCGGATGGCCATGGTCGTACGGTGGGTACCAAGGATCAGGATGTTGATCAGGATGACGAATACCAGGAGCTGGTCGGCGACGGAGTTCATGGTTACCTCACCACCAGCATCATGGCGAACGCCGACAGTACGCAGGCCGCCAGTAGCATCTGCGGTACCCGGACCATGCGGTAACGGGCCATGGTGGATTCCACCACTCCGATGACCACCGCCAACAGGACCATGGAGATGAGAAACACCAGCCAGTCCTGGAGCGGGTCGGCGGGGCGGATCGGCAGGAGAAAATGCAGGAAAAGGGCCCCCAGGACGAACAGCTTGAGGGAGGCACCGTAAAGGATCATGCCAAAGGCCGGGCCGCTGTGATCAAGGACCATGACCTCGTGGATCATGGTCAGTTCCAGGTGGGTGTTGGGGTCGTCAAAAGGGATGCGGCAGTTCTCCGACAGCAGAACGAAGAACATGCCGGCCACCAGCAGCACCAGGGCCGCCCCGGAGGTCATCCAGAGGGCGGTGGAGGAGTGGGTGAGCATCCCGGAGAGCGACAGGGAACCGGACAGGCGCGACAGGACCAACAGGGCGATGCAGATCACCGGTTCGGCCAGGCAGGAGAAGGTTACCTCCCGGGCGGTTCCCATCCCTTCGAAGCTGGAGCCGGTATCCAGGGCGGCGGCAGCAGTAAAGAAGCGCCCCAGGGCCAGCAGGTAGACGAACAGGATCATGTCGCCGTTGAAGGAGAGCGGCGGCCGGTGGTTGCCGAGAGGGAGGAGCATCGATGCGGACAGGATCGCAGCCAGGGTGATGACGGGGCCGGCGCGGAAGATCCAGGTGGTGGTGCTGCTGAAGACGCTCCCCTTGCGGAGCAGGCGCCAGAGGTCATAGTAGGGCTGAAGCAGCGGGGCGCCGGTACGCCCCGCAAAGGCTGCCTTGGTGCGGTTGATGGTCCCCAGCAGGAGCGGCGGCATGAGGATGATCACGGCACAATGGATCAGGATGTCAGCCACGCTTCCTCCGGGGGATCGGCAGGTTTCCCCTCCACATCAAGGCCCTCTCTTCGTTGGCTCGTCTTCAACCGCTCAACGTACGCTACAGTACGTCTCGCGGTCTCATTCCTTGCCGCCTTGAGATCATCCTTGATCTGGAATGGGAATTAGATGTTAATCTCTCCGGTAAACACCTCTACCGCCGGGCCGGTCATATAGATGTTGCCGTCTTCAGCCCACTCCATCTCCAGGTCCCCCCCCGACAGGTGGTTGAGGATCTTTCGCTCGGTCAGGCCGTTCAGGACGCAGGCCGCCGTCACCGCGCTGGAACCGGTGCCGCAGGCCAGGGTCTCGCCGGCGCCGCGCTCCCAGGTGCGCTGGCGCACCTCGGTGCGGGAGATGATCTGCACAAACTCCACGTTGGTGCGGCGGGGAAACATCTCATGGTTCTCGATGAGCG
>CAZSTJ010000346.1:0-2350 GCA_964609805.1 uncultured Geobacter sp.
TTGCCGTAGTGAGCGATGGCCTCAACCACCTGGCGCTGCTGGTTTACCTTGATCGGGTAGAATGTCTGGTATTTGGCCGGATAGTCGTTTTCGGAAATGGCGCTTTTGAAGACTCGGTTGATGGAGGCGATACGCCCCTGCAGCACATCCATGAAACGGAGCAGGATGGGGGGCTTGATCTTGCGCTTGATCAGGTCATCCACCAGGCCGCGCAGGTCGATGGAGCTCTTGGAGCTGGAGGAAGGGTGGACGCAGACGTTCCCTTTCTTGTTGATGGAGAACAGGTCCGCACCCCAGTTATCTATGTTGTAAACCTTGGCGGAATCACCGATGTTCCATTTTTCCATGCCGATTCTCCATTGATGTTCGGTTGTTCGTGAAAGTGCAAGCGGCGGTGCCGCTGCCGGAACGGAACGAACCGGCAAAAAAGGAAAGATATCCTGCAAACAGGGTGTAATGTCAAATCATTTTTGACGCAGCTGTCGTGCGGCCTCCCCCGACCTTGACAACCGCGTCAGGAATGGTTACATCATCAGCAGTGGCATATGTTCATATCCGGAACACGACAGGCGGGCGGGCATGACACGATTTTCGGGGAAAAAGCCGTTCCAGCATGAAATTTTCAGCCGTCATATCGGTGAGATACGTAACCTCCTCCACACTCTGGAACTGCGGGAGGATTCTGACGGTCATGAAAATCGTCCGCTGGTCGATATATATGAAACAGATGGTTCGATCATCCTTGAGTTTGAGCTTCCCGGTTTTCGGGTCGAAGACATAAGTCTGACCGTGAACGGCATGGCCCTGGTCCTGGAGGCATTTCGGCCGAAGGAACAGACCGGCCAGCTGGTCTGTCTCGAACGGGGGCATGGCCGGTTCCATCACGCCGTAAATCTGCCGTGCAATTTTGACGCGTGCTCCTTGTCAGCCGTATACCGGCGTGGGGTACTGCGGGTAACCTGCCCCATAATCACTGATCGTAAGGTGTCTATAAAGGAGATAGTCGATTGAGCGAGATCGAAAAGGATAACGAAAAACAGGACACGGAAGAGCTGAAGATACCCGAGGTGCTTCCGCTTTTGCCGGTACGGGATGTGGTGGTCTATCCTTTCATGATCATCCCGCTCTTCGTGGGGCGCGAGATGTCCGTGAAGGCGGTGGACAACGCCCTGGCGGGCGACCGGATGATCCTGCTGGCCACCCAGCATGATATCGGTGAAGAGGAACCGACCCCGGACAAGATCTACGAGGTCGGTACCGTGGCCATGATCATGCGCATGCTCAAGCTGCCGGACGGTCGGGTCAAGATTCTTGTCCAGGGTCTGGCCAAGGCGCGCATCACCGAATATATCAGCGACAAGCCGTTCTATCTGGTGAAGACCGAGCGGCAGGTTGACTATCCGCTGCAGGATGTCTCCCTGGAGACCGAGGCACTCATCAGGACCGTCCGTGAGCAGCTGGCCAAGACCATCGAACTGGGCAAGCAGATCTCGCCCGAGGTGATGGTGATCCTGGAGAATATCCAGGAACCGGGGAGCATGGCCGACCTGATCGGCAGCAACCTGGGGCTGAAGGTGGCCGACGCCCAGGCGCTGCTGGAGATCAATGACCCGGTGGTACGATTGACCAAGGTCAACGACCTGCTCAACCGCGAGGTTGAACTGCTGGGTGTTCAGGCCCGGATCCAGAATGCCGCCAAAGAGGAGATGGGCAAGAACCAGCGGGAGTACTACCTGCGGGAGCAGATGCGTGCCATCCAGCAGGAACTGGGGGACGGCGGCGAAAAAGAAGAGCTGGTGGAGATCCGCAAGGCCATCGAGGCGGCGCGGATGCCGGAGAACGTCCTCAAGGAGGCCCTCAAGCAGCTGGGGCGCCTGGAAAACATGCACCCGGACGCCGGCGAGGCCGGCATCATCCGTACCTATCTGGACTGGCTGGTGGAGATCCCCTGGCACAAGGCCTCCCGTGATAGCCTGGACATCGCCCGGGCAGAGAAGATCCTCAACGACGACCACTACTACCTAGACAAGATCAAGGAGCGCATCCTGGAGTTCCTGGCGGTACGCAAGCTGAAGAAACGGATGAAGGGCCCGATCCTCTGTTTTGTCGGCCCTCCCGGTGTCGGCAAGACCTCGCTGGGCAAATCCATCGCCCGGGCCATGGGTCGCAAATTCGTCCGCATGTCCCTCGGCGGTGTGCGGGACGAGGCCGAGATCCGCGGTCACCGCCGCACCTACATCGGTGCCCTGCCGGGACGGATCATCCAGGCCATGAAACAGGCCGGCACCACCAACCCGGTCATCATGCTGGACGAGATCGACAAGCTGGGCAACGACTACAAAGGGGATCC
>CAZSTJ010000347.1:0-2344 GCA_964609805.1 uncultured Geobacter sp.
GGGGTGTCATTATAGGAGTCATCCTTACCACCGTCGATGGTAACGGCCTTGTCCTGGCTAAAGGTCAGATTCGGCTCCATAAAGGTATGTACCCGTGCCCGTATGGTTGTACCGTTGCCGGTTCCCGGGTCGTCATAGGCATCCTGCAGGCTGCTGAAGTCGCTTGTCCCGACCCGCGCCCGGTTGATCGGGATAAATGCGGCAGAAACCGTTGCGGTCGTATCCAGCGTAAAGCTGCAGTCGGTAGAGGTGCCGCCGTTGCAGTAGCTGCCGATCCAGGAGCCGAACAGGGCCCTCCAGCTTGGTACCGCCTGGAGAAGTACCGTGTCGTTATAACTGTATGGTCCAGCGCATGATGCCGAGACGCCGTTGATGGTGCAGTTCACCGTGCCGACGCCCCCCTGGGTGGACACTGTCAACGAAACGGCAGGGAACGGTATCGTGATGGTGACTGTGGCGTGGGAGGAAGCGGTCGTATCCGAGATGTTGCCCGCGGCATCCTTGGTGAAGACATAGAGGGTCTTCGGTGTTGCCACACCCGGGGAGATACCGCTGAAGGTGTACTGAGTTGGCGCGGCGCCCCAGACGCACCCTGCCGGAGAGCCGGTTTCCGCCACGCAGTAGTCCAAGGCACCGGCCACATTATCCGTGGCGGTCAGCACAGCGATGGCGACCGTTGCGCTGGCAGTATTCAACGGGATACTGAAACCGGTTATCACCGGTTTACCGATATCGATGACTGTCAGCAGGGGAATGACCGGTGCAGGGGAACAGGTCACCATTGAGACTGCCACTTCGGGCCCGGAGGCAAAGCCGGTCGCGGATGCCTTGAGGAAGTAATTGCCCGGCGTTAGGTTCAGCAGGTAGGTTCCGCCTGAGAACGTCGAGGTCTGGGCAACGAGCGTGGCACTCGCAAAGCTCGCTCCCATATACGCCTTGACGGTGTATTCCGTCGGGGTACTCGTGCTGACGCCGCCTGCATTGCCGGTGATCATGCAGATCAGCGGGAAGTTGGTGTCATCGGTTTCAAAGCGCCATGTCTGGGTGCTGGGCGTATGCTTGCCGTAGGGATCGACGGCCAGTACCCGCCAGTAATATTTGGTGGCGTCGCTCAGTCCGTCGTTCTTCGTAACATAGTACCAGCTGTTCTCCAGCTCCTCTTTCTGGAAGACGATACTGGTCGGGGTAAAGAGCGCGTCGGTCGCGATCTGGACCGTGTAGGTCACCGGGTCGCCGTCCGGGTCGCTGGTGGGATCCCAGACCATGTTGAATTCGGTTCTGACCTTGGTCGGGTGATCTATATCCCCCGAATCAGGCGGGGCGATCAGGTCGAAGGCGGCCGGGGCCAACAGGTTTTCGGCGGAGTCCTTGTAGACCAGTGAGCGGCGCATCTCGGAGATCTCGGCATTCTTGCTCTTGGTGAAGTAGTAAACCTCGTATTTGCCCGGATCAACGAACTTCTCCGTTTCCTTGAGCGGGTTGGAACCGTAGGTGGCCTGCCATTTCCCGCCGATGAGGCTCATGGCCCAGCGCGGCAGATCCAGGTCGAGCTGTCCGGTCTGGCCGTTCCCGACCAGGGTCTTCAAGGGGGCCTTGACCTCGAACCAGGCCGAGCTGACGGCCGAGTTGCTGTAGACTTCGGCGGTCAGGATAGCCTGGTCTTCGGAGACGCCCAGGTACTGGGTGGCGGTAACGCTCTTGATGTCGGCCGGTCCGAGCGAGGCATTGGTGACACCGATACCCAGGTGGATCGTGGCGGCCTCAATACCGTCCCCGGTACCATCGATGAGCGTGTTGCTGCCGGCTCCGATACCGTCGTCCTCCAGCAGCGGGTGCTGGACAGCGGTGTCGTGATAGGAGTTGAGCGCGTTCGGCGAAGCGCTCCCCTGGCTGGTGAAGGCCCGGGTCAGGGACGTGGCATCCACAAAGGCGGCCTTCAGTGAGGCGCCTTTTTTGAGGGATTTGAAGAGTTCTTCCATAAAGAACTCACCGCTGCGGATGCCATCCGGCTCGTTGGGGCCCTTGTAGGACTGCTCATCGGCAGCAGCACTGGAGATGACGACCCGTCCGGCATTGGGGGCCCTGTACGGCGGTTCGGGACCGGGTGCGCCTGCATCGGGGCCCTGTTTGAGGGTGTCCAGGAAGCTGCCGGAGAAGCAGGCCCCCAGGATGATAATCCGCTTCTGGAGCTTGGCTGCCGGGACGAGGCTGCTTTCGAGGCTGGTGAGCCAGCTGTCGAGTTCACCCGGATTTATGGTGTCGGGGTAGATATAGAAGGTATTGCTGTTGCCGTGATCGACGAAGATAACGTAGAGCGGGGCCGGTGCGCCGTTCATGCGGTCCC
>CAZSTJ010000348.1:0-2313 GCA_964609805.1 uncultured Geobacter sp.
CTCATACACCGGTGTTAACGGCGGTCTGGTGCTGGTGGTGGCCGATGACCCCGAGATGCACTCGTCGCAGGATGAACAGGACAGCCGTAACTACGCCCGGTTCGCCAAGGTGCCGATGCTTGAACCGGCGGACTCCCAGGAATGCAAGGATTTTACGAAGCTGGCCTTCGAGCTGTCGGAACGGTACGACACCCCGGTAATGCTGCGCAGCTGTACCCGTGTTTCTCACGGCAAATCAGTCGTGACACTGGGTGAGCGGCCGACGGATCTGCCCCAGCCGAAGCTGGTGAAGAACCCGGCCAAGCTGGTCATGCTGCCGGGCAATGCCCGGGTCCGTCATCCACTGGTCGAGGAGAGGACCCGCACGCTTGCGGCAGACGGCGCTTCCATGGCTATCAACCGCATGGAGTTGCGGGACACGGCTGTCGGCATCATCACTGCCGGTGTCTGTTATCAGTATGTCCGTGAGGTGATGCCCGAGGCATCCACCCTCAAGCTCGGCATGGTCCATCCGCTTCCGGAAGGGCTGATCCGTGAATTTGCCGCCAAGGTGGATACGCTGATTGTAGTCGAGGAGCTCGATCCGTTCATCGAAGAGCAGGTAAAGGCAATGGGTTTGGCGGTCTCAGGCAAGGAGAAGACAACCCTCTGCGGTGAACTCACCCCGGGTCGCCTGCGCACGGCCTTCGACCTTCCTCAATCTTCGGTAACTATACCTGAAAAACTGCCGGGCCGTCCTCCCAATATGTGCCCCGGCTGCCCGCACCGCGGCGTATTCTTTGCTCTGAACCAGCTCAAGGCCTACGTTACCGGAGATATAGGCTGCTATACCCTCGGTTTCATGCCGCCGCTGTCGGCAATGGATACCTGTGTCTGCATGGGGGCCTCCATCGGCATGGCCACCGGCGTGACCAAGGTGGTTTCGAATGAGGAAAAGAAAAAGGTTGTGGCCGTCATCGGTGATTCCACCTTCCTGCACACCGGCATCAACGGCCTGATGGACATGGTTTACAACAATGCCCCGGCCACGGTAATCATCCTTGACAACAGCATTACCGCCATGACCGGCCGTCAGGATAATCCGGCAACCGGTTTCACCCTGATGGATCAGCCGACCAACGCCGTACAGATTCCTTTGCTCTGCAAAGCGTTGGGGGTGAAGCATATTCGTGTCGTCAACCCGCTTGATCTTGAAGAGACAAAACGGGTGATTGCCGAAGAGATGGAACGGCCCGAGCCGTCCGTCATCATTACCGATAAGCCGTGTGTCCTGATCAAACGTGACGATGTCTTCCAAAAGGGTCCGGTCTACGCAGTCGATGCCGATGCCTGCACCGGTTGCCGCGCCTGCCTCAAGATCGGCTGTCCCGCCATCGAATGGCGGCCGGCTGGTGACGGCAGCAAAAAAGGGAAGGCGTGGATCGACCCGCTGCTCTGTACCGGCTGCGATGTCTGCCGGCAGTTGTGCAAGTTCGATGCGATCAGGGGGCAAAAATGAGCAGTCAGGTAACGAACATACTACTGGTTGGTGTTGGCGGGCAGGGGATCCTGCTGGCTTCGGAAATCCTTGCCGAGGCCGTCATGCTGGCCGGTTTTGATGTAAAAAAGAGCGAAATCCACGGCATGTCGCAGCGCGGCGGCAGTGTCGTGTCCCATGTGCGCTACGGCCGGGAGGTCTTCTCTCCCATTGTTCCGGAAGGTGAGGGGGACATCCTCTTCGGATTCGAACTGATGGAGACCTGCCGTTCCCTGCCGCTGCTGCGACAGGGGGGAGCTGTCATAGCCAATGACCTGCGTATTTCCCCCCCTTCAGTCCTCATGGGACAGGAGGCGTATCCAGAAGGGTTGGCGGAAAAGATCCAGGCTGCTTTTCCTGATTTCCTGCTGGTGGATGGGCAGAAACTGGCCGCTGATGCCGGCAACGTCAGGGCAGCCAACACCGTGCTGCTGGGGGCCGTGTCAAAGCGTTTGGACATCCCTGAAGAATACTGGATCAAGGCCCTGGAGAAGATGGTGCCGGCCAAGGCTGTTGAGGTGAACAAGAAGGCGTTCCAGCTGGGCAGGTCACTCTAGATGACGCAACTCGATGCCATTATCAAGGCGAACCGCAGCTTTGTCCGTCCCAATGCGTTCCCGCCGCTCCCCAAATCGCCGAAAAAACAGATTGCCATCTTCACCTGTATGGACACCCGTCTGGTGGATTTTCTCGAACCGGCCATGGGTCTCAAACGGGGTGAGGCCAAGGTGATCAAGAATGCCGGTAATACCATTGTCGACCCCATGTCAGGTGCGGTTATCCGGAGTCTGGTCGCC
>CAZSTJ010000349.1:0-2301 GCA_964609805.1 uncultured Geobacter sp.
CAGGAGAAATACCGCATATCCATGGCCGAAGCCCTCGAGCGTCTGGAATCCGCTGAATTCGAGGAGGAGCGGCACCGCACCCGGCAGGCCGAACTCCGGAAGCTCCTGGAAGAGATGGGCGAGGTGAACCTGATGGCGATCGAGGAGTTTGCCGGCATGGAGGAGCGTTTCAATTTCCTCACGGCCCAGAAGGATGACCTTGAAGAGTCGCTCCGCAGCCTGCAGCAGGCGATCCAGCGCATCAACCGCACCACCCGCCAGCGTTTCCAGGAGACCTACGACCTGGTAAACGCCAAGTTCCAGGAGGTGTTCCCGCGCCTGTTCTGCGGCGGACGAGCCGAACTGCGGCTGACCAACGAAGAGGACCTGCTGGAGACCGGCATCGACATCATCGTCCAGCCTCCCGGTAAAAAACTGCAGAACGTGACCCTGCTTTCCGGAGGAGAAAAGGCGCTGACAGCGGTTGCCCTGATCTTCTCGATCTTCCTGATCAAGCCGACCCCGTTCTGCCTGCTGGATGAGGTTGACGCACCATTGGACGACGCCAATATCGGCCGTTTCAATGACATGGTGCGCGAGATGAGCCTGGTGTCCCAGTTCATCATCATTACCCACAATAAGGCCACCATGCAGGTGGCGGACATCCTCTACGGCATCACCATGGAGGAGCCGGGGGCTTCAAAGGTCGTTTCGGTACGGCTGCACTGACATCAACTATCGCGGCCGCCGGAAAACGAGCTGTTTTCGGCGGCACCCTTACACATTGGAGGATATATGCCTTTCATGAGCATCCTGAAAAACCTGGTCGACAGCACACCCGAATCTGTCGGCGCCATCCTCGTAGACTGGGAGGGGGAGGCGGTCCAGGAATACTGCCACTGCGATCCCTATGATATCCGTTTTGTCGCCGCCCACAAGGGGATCATCCTGGCCCGACTCAAGGAGCTGCACAACAGCGGCCGGGTCGGCCTGATCGAAGATGTGGTCATTACTGCCAGCGAGGGAAGGCTGATCATCGGCTGCATCGACGACGACTACTCCCTGGTCATGAACACCTCCCGTTCCTGCACGGTCGGCATGGCACTGTACCATTTCCGCCAGGCGGTCGCCGAGCTGAAGAAGGAGATCTGATGGAACAGGGGAAGAAAGGATTCTTCCGCGGCCTGCTGGAGCGGTTCAGCGACACGCCCCCAGAGGAGGAACAGACCGCACCGGAAGAGACACCGCCTGCCGCACCGGCCGTTCCGGAGCCTCCGGCCGCTTCCTCCGTTCAGGAGAAGCCGAAGGGGGAGCCCGGTTTCTTCGAGCGCCTAAAACTGGGGTTGAAGAAGACCAAGGATGGCCTGGTGGGGAGGATCGACGCCCTGGTTCTGGGGAAGAAGGAGATCGATGCCGACACCCTGGAGGAACTGGAAGAGATCCTCATTACCTCCGATATCGGCGTCAAGACCACCGTGGAACTGGTCCGGACCCTGGAACAACGCCTGGGTCGCAATGAACTGAAGGACGGCGAAGCGCTGCGGGGGGCCCTCAAGGAGGAGATCCTCAGCCGGTTGGAAGCCCATCACCGCCCCCTCGACCTGTCGGTCCAACACCCCTTTGTCCTGCTGGTGATCGGCGTCAACGGCGTCGGCAAGACCACAACCATCGGTAAACTGGCATCCCGCTTCTCGGCATCCGGCCAAAAGGTGCTGTTGGCCGCGGCCGACACCTTCCGGGCCGCCGCCGCCGAACAGTTGCAGACCTGGGGCGAGCGCTCGGGGGTCGATGTAATCCGCCACAAGGAGGGAGCCGACCCGTCGGCGGTCGTCTTCGATGCCTGTAAGGCCGCCGTGGCCCGCAATGTGGATATCCTGATCGTGGACACGGCCGGCCGACTGCACACCAAGGTCAACCTTATGGAGGAGATGAAGAAGATCCGGCGGGTCATTGACCGCGAGATCCCGGGCGCCCCCCACGAGACCCTGCTGGTGGTGGATGCCGCCACCGGTCAGAACGCGATCTCCCAGGCACGCCTCTTCAAGGACGCCGCCGGGGTCACCGGCCTGGCCCTGACCAAACTGGACGGCACCGCCAAGGGGGGCATCGTCGTGGCGGTCAGCCATGAGTTTGCCCTGCCGGTCCGCTACATCGGCGTCGGCGAATCGATCGACGACCTGCGGGATTTCGATCCGCGGGAGTTCACGGATGCCCTCTTCCAGGCCTGACAAAACAGCATCCCGAAGTCGCAAACCGAACAATGAACCTTGCGATTTCACGCAATTAGGGCTTGACTTCTCAACCGGTGCTACGTATAGTAAG
>CAZSTJ010000350.1:0-2294 GCA_964609805.1 uncultured Geobacter sp.
GCATTGATAAACAACACCTTTCCCTGTCGCTCCTGGGTTTTGCCGCTTCGCCACCGCACCCCATCCTGCACCCGTTGCCGCACCACCAGAATACAGGCTGGAATACCGGTGCCGTAAAAGAGGTTGGGGGCAATACCGATGACCGCTTCCAGCAGATCGTCCTCAATGACGCCCTGGCGGATGTTCTTTTCCTCGCCGCCGCGAAAGAGCACCCCGTGGGGCATGACTGTGGTCAGCATGCCGCCGTCGCGCAGCACGGCAATCATGTGCTGGAGAAACATCAAATCCGCCTTCTTGGCCCCCAGCGGCACCTGGCCATAGGCAAAGCGCTCCGCATGGGCCGGTTGCCACAGGGGGGTGCCGTCCGGGTTAGTGTCGGCTGTGCCCCAGTTGAGGGAAAAGGGCGGATTGGTGAGGATGCGGTCAAAGCGGCGCAACTCGCCGTTGACGATATGCTTGGGGGTGGCCAGGGTGTCGTCGTTGTGGAGTTCGGCTGTGGGAATCTCATGGAGCAGCATGTTCATCTTGGCAATCGACCAGACCGTGCCGCTGAACTCCTGGCCAAACAGGTTGGCCTTGGTGCCGTCTTCGCCGTGTTCATCCATGAAATCCTTGGCCGCAATCAGCATGCCGCCTGAACCACAGCAGGGGTCATACACGTCATGGTGTACCGAGGGTTGCACCAGATTGACCATCATGCGCACCACGGTCCTGGGCGTATAGAACTCACCGCCTTTCTTGCCTGCGGAATCGGCAAACTCGCCAATCAGATATTCATAGGCCGCGCCCAGCAGATCCGGAAATTCAAAATCCTCGTTACGCAGGCGATGCTTGCCGAAGTGGGTGATCAGTTGCCGGAGTTTAATGTCCGGGATTTTGCTTTGCCCAACCTTGCGGGTAAAATCGATGTGTTCCAGCACATCGGTGAGCTTGATATTGTTGCTTTCCAGGTTGCCCAGCGCCTTATTCAGGGCGTCCCCAACATTGTGATGCGCCTCGTTCAGCAGCCATTCATACCGGGATTCGGGCGGCACCCAAAAAGCTGCCTTGTACCAACGTGAGTTTTCTGCCTCCTGTTCCGCCTCGGCCTGGCTTTTCCCCTTGGCCACACGCTCAGCAATGAGTTCCTCACGGTGCTGGTCGAACACATCAGAACAGCGTTTGAGAAAAAGCATGCCGAAGATGTATTCCTTAAATTCCGAGGCGTCCATCTTGCCGCGCAGGATGTCAGCGGCTTTAAACAGGTGGCGTTCGAGCTGGGACAGGGTAAGGGGCATGAACAGAGAACTCCGCGCAAAAGACAATGATGAAAAAATAGATAAATATAGATGCGATACCGTGCTCTTTGTCAACAGCGCAGGTGGCGACGCGAGATTTCTTTTCCCGCCAGAGGTGCGCACCACACTGCGTACCCGCGAACTTTACATCGGGCTATCAATACCAATTCCCAACCTCCGCACCATAAGCAGCCATGAAAGTGCATCGGCATTATCCGCTTCCCGGCGTAATCGGTCAAAGGTCGTTTGGTGCATGTTTTTCGGCTTGAACAGAATGGGCTCACAAAGGTTATCGCTTGCTCCCAGACGCCGTCTTATTTTCCGTGCTTTTCTCATGAGGCGGTCAGACTTGCCCTCCTGTTGACAGGCATAGGCCAACTTGTAGCAATGTCTGCAGAAAAAATACTTCCCGGCTCCATACAGGACAGCGATACGTTTCCGGCAACGGGGGCAGAGAAACCACGTCCGGGTACCGCCATAATTGCAGGGTGTTCGTTCAAAGGAGATTACTTGCTCAACCGGTTCCCACTCGCCACCACTGGCCCGGTGGCTGTACTGCAAGATCATACGGCCAGTTTCCATTCTGTAACCAATGGAGCCAGTCTGTTCACCACTCCTCGACCATGACAACGAGCCCATAGTACCGTGTTGAAGGCACCTTTGCTTTTTCAGCCATCGAATATCTATCTTGTGCTGGCTTTCCGTGGTCGTCTTTCCACCCCAGCTATACCAGCGTCCCGAACCAAATCCACCCATACATCACCGCATTTTATTTTCGAAATCATTAGGCAAATTTAACTTTTAAAAGATCCATCCAATCCCCGTTTTGCTGCGTACTTGCTGCGTACATTTTGTTCATTATTTCATTCAACAAGTTGTTTTTGCGAGTTAATATTTCACTTCCTCACGATGTGCCTTACGGATTCGCTGCGAACCTCTGCATTCGTTTGAAACTTTGAATAAAACCCGGCCATAATGGCTGTGTATTAGCGCTAACCGAGGCGCTAAACAGCATCA
>CAZSTJ010000351.1:0-2265 GCA_964609805.1 uncultured Geobacter sp.
GGTGACGCGGTAAGGCTTGGCAATGGTTTTGATGGTCTTGATCGAGGTCGGGTCCTTTTTCATTGCTGCCCCCTTGTTGGAAGATGATGCGGATGAAACTCGCCATGCGCTGAACAATACAGGGTTTTCCCGCAACAGTGAAGATCAATGACTGCTCCTGGACAGGAATCCGGGGCGCTCCTTGCAAGGAAAATCACGTGGAATGACCGGCTTCGCGTGGAACCACTGACCGGATGTCGTGGAATACGGATGGTGCGGAAGTCTACGCCACCACCGACAGCTGTTCCAGCCATTCAGGCCGTTTGCTTCTTTTTCCTCGATCTAAAAAATCACCCGATGCAAGGTCAGGTTGCACCGGGCGATTATGATGGACAATTTCAGGGCGCCACCTCCAAGCAGGTGGGTAACGCAGCTTTCGGTTATGGGACCGTACCGTAAGAGCAGTCCCTCACGACAAGAAGCGTTCAGTGGGGCGCACGCCGCTACGATCAGGCCATTTTGGTCACCATCATTGTTGTTTGGTATTCAATCACTTGTTGATCACGCTGATTTAATCCTTTGTTTTTATAGATAAACAGGAATCGTTCCGGATTCTTGGTGGGGCGAAGGTCAACGACTTCGGCATCAGCGCGAAGGGTGTCTCCAAACATAACTGGAGCGGTAATTTTCATGTTGTCCACGCCTATATACGCATAAATTTCATAGCCGTCTTTGGCGAGCAGTTCGGCAATCGAATCGGCATGATGAATCAGGCCATCAACCACCGTAAAAATAATGGGGCCTGCCAGTGAGCGCTCCTTAAACCAGGTATTCTTGGCATATTCAGCATTGCTGTGCACCGCCATGTTGAACCAGGTGAGCTGATGCAGTATGGAAAAATCCCCCTTGTCAAGGGTCCTGCCGACACGACACGGAATCTTGGTTCCTGCTGCTACTGTACCCATTCGTTTCTCCTTGTGTTGTGAGTAGTTGGAGTGGTCGCTAGCCCTTTTACGAGTTTACATCGACCACAATATGACCGGTGATCTTCCCTGCCAGGAGTTCCTTGGCGTACCGGGGCACTTCTGCCAGCGGTATGACGGTATTGATGGTTGCCAGGGCTTCATCCGAGATATCGGTCACCAGGCGCTGCCAGGCTGCTCTTCTCCGTGGTGTCGGGCAACTCACCGAATCAACCCCTCGCAGGCTCACCCCTCGCAAAATAAAGGGCATGACGGTTGTCGGCAGGTCATAACCGGCCGCCAGTCCGCATGCCGCCACACAGCCGCCATATTTCATTTCCGCCAGAATTCGTGCAAGGACTATGCTGCCGACATTATCAACGGCGCCCGCCCATTTCTGGCTTTCCAGCGGAGCAGAAGGCTTGGCCCATTCTTCCCCGCAGGCGATCTCCCTGGCGCCGATTTTTCTTAGATAGGCATGAATGGATGGGTCTTGAGAGCGGGTGAGCGCTGTCACCTCGTAACCCAACTTGTTGAGAATCGCCACCGCGTTGCCGCCCACTCCGCCGGTGGCGCCGGTCACCAGGATCGGGCCGCTGTCCGGCGTTACACCGGCTTCTTCCAAGGTCATAACCATGAGCATAGCGGTGTAACCGGCCGTACCGATGAACATGGCCTTTTTCGTATCCATACCCGGTGGGAGATGAATGAGGAAATCGGATTTGATCCTGGCCATCTGCGCATATCCACCCCAGTATCGCTCGCCGACGCTCCAGCCATTGAGGATAACTTGCTCGCCTGGATTGAATGCAGGTGATTTTGATTCGACCACTGTTCCCGCCAAATCAACGCCCGGTACTATGGGAAAGATACGAAATATTTTGTTCCGGTTTGCAAATCCCAATCCCTCTTTAAAATTCAGGGTTGAATAGTCGACCTGAATCAGCACATCTTCGTCAGGCAGGTCCGCTACTCTCAATAGTTTCAGGGATGCAACCAGTTCGTTTTCTCCTTTCTCAACCACAAGAGCCTTAAAAGTGTCGCTATTTGCCATTGTGCATGCTCCTTTCATGTAGGGATGTTTGTTTCCTGTTGCTCTTCCACCTTGTATTTATGCCTGGATGATAAAAAGGCACGCCTCCATGCAGGAGGGGGATGCACCTGGGGTTACGGGTTGTGGAGGAGCACACCTGGCCGCAAGCCTTGCCTGGTGGGCGCTGACGGGTGGAGCTAATTTTGGCGTGCGCCTACAGAAGTACACTTGTTTTTCTACGGGCTCAATGCAAAAACCTTGGCAGGGAGTGGGGTTGCGAGTTTTTTTTTC
>CAZSTJ010000352.1:0-2233 GCA_964609805.1 uncultured Geobacter sp.
GAAAGCATTCAAGTGCTGTACAGCAGGATTCCGCGACAAAGGTTTTGGTAATACTGAGCAACAAAATCTCAAAGTCCATAGTTGCCTCTCAAAATTAAAATTGATCTTTAATTTAAAGCGGCAACCCTCCTTCGTATCGACGAACGACTTAGAGATTGGGCATTGATTCTTGCAGATTTCTCCGCAGTGCACCTTTTTCGCATCCGAGACCCATGCCCGGACGCTTTTGGAAATGCATGCATAATGCCAATGTTGCACGAGACAAACATTTAGACAAAATATGTTTTATTACGTAGTGTTATGTGGATGGAAAGAAGGGCCAAGAGGGTGTGGCGTTGATTACAAAAGGGGCGCAATTACAAAATGGAAACCGATTGCGAAATAGAAACTCTTGAGAAGCAACCAGCCACAGCATGAAGGGCTATTATAAGGAGGAAAGAATCCTGTACCGTAACAGCCCCCTCTCAGCCTCCTTTGCAAGGAGAGGGTCAAGGTTTCTTTGCCAATCGCTCCTCGATGACCTTGAGTCTTGCATTCATATCGCTGTTGGCTTTCTTGAGGTCGTCGTTTTCTATTTCCAGCTCCTGAATCAGTGATAATCCATCAGCAAAAAGTGGCTAATAATACAATCAATATATTGAAATTTAAGTAAGAATTTATCAATATGTGCCTGTCCAAAAAACTCACTTGGCAGGTGAAAACATGAAGCGACTGATCATCGAGCAGAGCGACGACGAATTCTACACCAGCCACTCCGGTCTAGCCCTTGTTGGCGCCTGTATCAACCGCCACAGCGACTTGGGCCGGCAGGTGGGCCGGCTGAGTCGAGGCAACGGGCAGATCGCCGACATCGACATCTTGCGCAGCTACCTGGGGCTGCTGTGCCTGGGTAAGAGCGATTTCCAGGCCATCACCGGTATGCGCGACGACGACTATTTCCAGCAGGCCCTGGGCATCGGTCGCATCCCCTCGACCGAGCGTTTGCGGCAGCGACTGGACGAGGCTGCCGCAAACGGCCTGATCCCGCTGGTCTCCCGCAGTTCTCAATCCATGCTCAAGCAGCTCGGCGTCAAGGTCTCGGCCTACGCCGATGGCCTTGTGCCCCTGGACGTGGACGTGTTCCCGCAGGACAACTCGAACACCCGCAAGGAAGGGGTGAGCCGCACCTACAAGAACTTTGACGGTTATGCGCCCATCGCCGCCTATCTGGGTATGGAGGGCTGGTGCCTGGAGGTCGAACTGCGGCCCGGCAGCCAGCACGGCCAGGCGGGGTTCGTGGTGTTCATCCAGCGGGTGCTCAAGGCGGCGCATGTGCTCATCGAGCAGGAACTCCTTGTCCGGTTGGACTCGGCCCATGACGCGGAGGAAACCCGGGAAGTGCTCGCCGCTGCGGAAAAGGTGCGCTTCATTATCAAGTGGAACCCGCGCAAGAGCAACGTGTTGGCTTGGCGGGACAGGGTGTTCAGCGATGGCAAGGTTACCACGCCCCGGTCCGGCAAACAAGTCGGCCTGCTGGTCGTCGACGAACCCATGCAGGTCCATGGTGCGGTCTACCCCTGCAAGCGGATAGTGCGCGTGACCGAACGGACCACTGACCGGCATGGCCAGTTGCTGCTCACCCCGGACATTACCCTGGAAGGCTGGTGGACCGACCTGGACATGGAGCCCGAGCAAGTCATTGCCCTGTACCGGGACCACGCCACCTCGGAGCAGTTCCACAGCGAGTTCAAGACCGATCTCGACCTGGAGCGGCTGCCCAGCGGCAAGTTCGCCACCAACGCACTGGTCATGGCTTTGGGCGCCTTTGCCTACAACATCCTCCGGGCCATCGGCCAGATGGGGTTGCTCGGCCAGTTCGCCCCGATTCGCCACCCGGCCAAACGCCGCCGGATCCGCACGGTGATCCAAGAGCTGATCTATCTGGCAGCCCGGCTGATCAGCACCGGCCGGCGGCTTATCTTGCGCTTCAGCCGCCACTGTCCGGTGTTTGCCGCCTTTCGGGGGGTGTACGAGCAACTTGTACCGGCTGGCTGAGCCCAGCCACCATGCCAAAAGTGACCGGCAAGAGGAGGAGTGCGCCCGCTGGCCAGAATTTTACTGAGATTTCAAGGAGCAAGACGCCAATGTCGCCGTAGCGTGCGGCTGGAACAGGATGCGGGAGACCACGATCTCCCAAAATTGCTAGTGCGAGACTGGTTCGCACCAGTCTGAGCTAAAGCGTCACGGATTCAGG
>CAZSTJ010000353.1:0-2218 GCA_964609805.1 uncultured Geobacter sp.
CTACCAGGTGGAAAAGAACATCGTCGGCAATTCTCCGGCCATGCGCGAGGTCTACAAGACCATCGGCAAGGTTGCCGGCAGCGATGTCACCGTGCTGGTCCAAGGGGAGTCCGGCACCGGCAAGGAACTGGTGGCGCGGGCGGTCCACTTTAATTCCGGCCGCCTCGGCAAGCCGTTCGTGGCGATCAACTGCGCCGCCATTCCCAAGGAACTGCTGGAGAGTGAACTGTTCGGCAGCGAGAAGGGGGCGTTCACCGGAGCGGTGGAGCGCAAGCTGGGCAAGTTCGAGCAGGCCAACCACGGCACCCTCTTTCTGGACGAGATCGGCGACATGCCGCTGGACCTGCAGGCCAAGATCCTGCGGGTGCTGCAGGAGCGCGAGGTCACCCGTACCGGCGGCAACCAGAGTATCCCGGTGGATGTGCGTATCGTTGCCGCCACCAATCAGGAGCTGATGGAGAAGGTGCGCCAGAAGGAGTTCCGCGAGGACCTGTTTTACCGCCTCAACGTGGTGCCGATCAATCTGGTGCCGCTCAGGGAGCGTCGTGAAGACATCCCGTTGCTGGTACAGTATTTCCTCGGCCGGGCCTGCGCCGAGATGGATATGACCCCCAAACAGTGCACCCCCGATGCCATGGCAACCCTGACGGCCCATTCCTGGCCCGGTAATGTGCGTGAACTGGAAAATGCCATCAAGCGGGCGGTGATCCTCTCCAGCGACTCGCTCCTGACCTCCTCCGATTTTGCAGGGCTGGAAGCGGCTCCCGGCATTGAACCTGCTGGAGGGAATCAGGATGCCTCACTGGAAGCAATCGTCGAAGGGAAGCTGCGCTCCTGCCTGAACGGCATCGAACAGCTTGAAAACGGGGAGATCCATGCCATGGTGCTGGAACAGGTTGAACGGCCTCTGATCCGTATCATACTGGAAAAGACCCGCTGGAATCAGGTCAAGGCGGCCGACATCCTCGGCATCAACCGCAATACACTGCGGAAGAAGATCGGTGAGTTGGGGATCGAACTGAAAAGAGATTGACTGCGGTTCGATGTTCGTGGTTCGGGGTGTAACCTCGAACATTAGAACTTCGAACTTCGAACAGAATTTCAGGAGGTGACACATGTCGGTAAAGGATCGTTTTTTTCTGGATCGGAATAAGGCACTGCTGGTGGTGATTGACGTGCAGGAAAAGCTCTGCGTGGCCATGGATGGCAAGGTGCTCGACAAGCTGACGAAGAATATCGGCATCCTGCTGGAAACAGCTGCGGAGTTGAATGTCCCGGTGCTGGTGACTGAGCAGTATGTCAAGGGGTTGGGGCCGACCCTGCCGGAGCTGAAGGAGAAGGCTTCTGCCGTTCCCTGCTATGAGAAGATGGCCTTCAGCTGCTGCGGCAGTGACGAGTTTGTTGCCGCCGTCAAGGCCAGCGGCCGGACCCAGATCATCGTCACCGGCATGGAGACCCACGTCTGTGTGCTCCAGACGGTGATCGAACTGCGTGATGCCGGCTTCGAGGTGCACCTGGTAAAGGATGCGGTCATGAGCCGGAGCAAGCAGAACTGGCAGACCGCGGTCGAGGCCATGGGGTACATGGGTGCGGTTCCCACCAGCACCGAATCGACCATGTTTCAGCTGCTGCGGGTTGCTGGGACGGACGAGTTCAAGAAACTCTCCAAACTGGTGCGGTGACAAGGCTTACAAAATCAGTAGGCGCATCTCACCCGCTCACTATGTTCGCTCAAACTCACGAAGGCACTAAGGAAATCTGAAAAGTACTACCGAGTAGGGTTTGCTCCTCTTTGTGACGTGGTGAGCTTTGTGAGAGACGATTTTTCTCCGTGCCATCCGTGAGAGATTGTCTTTCTAGTTGTTTTTGAAAAAGGATGATGCAGATCATAATTGAACGTTATCTGAAAACACGGGCCCTCACGAGCCCGTGGCGCATAGAGGGTTGCACTGAAGGGGACTTTGCGGGGGCGGTGGTGATACCGGCCCTGGCGGAGTCGGTCAACCTTCCGGCAACCCTTTTGTCGTTGGCGGCGAATCCTCCCGCAGAACTGCGGCGGTTTCTGGTGCTGGTGGTGGTCAATCACCGCCCGGATGCACCACCGGAGGATAAGGGGGATAACCGGGCGACCTTGGAACTCCTGCTGACGGGTGATCCCCGCTTGGCCGTGCTCAACCTGGCCTGGGTGGATGCCGCTTCCCCGGGTTTGGAACTGCCG
>CAZSTJ010000354.1:0-2215 GCA_964609805.1 uncultured Geobacter sp.
TCGCTGCCGTAGGCCACGCCGATGTTGATGCGCCCCTTGGCCCGGATGTCCGGGAAGGCCTGGTTGGTCAGAATGGTGTTGCAAAGATCGGAATTGGGGATGATCAGCTGCTGGTTGTCCAGGGTCTTGATCTTGGTGCTGCGCAGTCCGATGTCCAGGACATCGCCGACCTGCCCTCCCACCAGCTGGATGCGGTCGCCGATCCGGAAGGGACGGTCCAACATGAGGGTAAAGCCGGAGATCATGTGGGCCATGGTATCCTTAGCCGCCATACCAACTGCCAGGGAGCCGACCCCCAGGGCAGTGACCAGGGAGAATATGTCGTAATTGAAGTGCTTGAGGATGATGATCAGTGCCGTGCCCATCAGGAACAGCATGGCGATCTTTTCGGCAATGGGAAGCATGTGGCGTGAGATCAGGGCATCGTTGGCCTCGCTGCGTCCGGCGATGTACCATTTCATCAGCTCATCGAGGGCATGGTAGATCAGGTTGAAGAAGATCACCACCAGACTCACGTAGAGCAGGCCGGACACGACCACCACCAGTTTTTCATGGAGCGGCAGGGAGCGGACCGCCAGGTAGATTCCCAGAACGATCAGCAGGCGCCACACATGGGGGATCGAACGCTGCAGAATCCGGTCGTCCAGATCGGTAGAGGTGAACGACGCCAGCCGTTTCCCCCACTTGTTGAGAACCAGGGTTGCCATCTGGGCCAGCAGCAGAAAGAGGGTAACGATCAGCAGCGCCCCGAGGATCTCCTTGGCCCAGAAGAGCAGAGCACTGTCAGTTTCCTGGGTCCGCAGGATCCCCTGCAGGAGATAGAAGAAGTTATTCACCGAAGACCCTCTTGAAGATAGTGTTTACGTGCTTCAGGTGGTAGTTCAGGTCGAAAGATTCACGAATCTTGTCCTCGCCCAGGGCACCTACCACTTCCGGATCAGCGAGGAGTTCGGTCTGGAAGTCTTTCCCCTCCTCCCATACCTTCATGGCATTCTTCTGCACCAGACGGTAGGCATTCTCGCGGGAGACACCGGACTGGGTCAGGTCCAGCAGGATCTTCTGGGAGAAGACCAGCCCCTTCATCTGGTTCAGGTTACGGAGCATGTTGTCGGGATACACGACGAGGTTTTTGATCAGGCCGTTCAGGCGGCGCAGGGAGAAGTCCAGGGCCACGGTGGCGTCCGGTCCGATGTAGCGCTCCACGGAGGAGTGGGAGATGTCCCGCTCGTGCCAGAGGGCGATGTTCTCCAGGGCCGGGATGCACATGGAACGGACATAGCGGGCCTGACCGGTCAGGTTCTCGGAGAGGATCGGGTTGCGCTTATGCGGCATGGCCGACGACCCCTTCTGCCCCTTGGTGAACTGTTCCTCGGCCTCCAGTACCTCGGTGCGCTGCAGGTGACGGACCTCGATGGCGATCCGTTCCATGGAGGAGGCAATGATGGAGAGGACACAGAAATATTCGGCGTGGCGGTCACGGGGGATAACCTGGGTCGAAACCGGTTCCGGCTTCAGCCCCATCTTTTTGCAGACGTATTCCTCCACGTAGGGATCGATATTGGCGAAGGTGCCCACCGCGCCGGAGATGGCGCCGGTGGCGATGTTCTCACGGGCCGCCCGGAGTCGGGTGCGGTTCCGGTCCATCTCGGCATAGAAGGAGGCCAGCTTGAGGCCAAAGGTAACCGGCTCGGCGTGGATGCCGTGGGAACGCCCCATGGAGACCGTATCCTTGTGCTCATAGGCGCGGACCTTGATTGATTCCAGCAGCATGTCCAGATCGACCAGCAGCTCGTCGGCGGCCTGCACCAACTGGACGGAGAGACAGGTATCCAGCACGTCGGAGGAGGTCATCCCCTGGTGAATAAAACGGGCCTCGGGGCCGACGAACTCGGCCACGGAGGTCAGGAAGGCGATGACGTCATGCTTGACCTCGGCCTCGATGGCGTCGATCCGCTCGATATTGAAGTTTCCCTTCGCGCGGATGACCGGCACGACCTCCTTGGGGATCACCCCCAGTTCGGCCTGGGCCTCGCAGGCAAGGGTTTCTATCTCCAGCCAGATACGGAAGCGATTTTCCGGCTCCCAGATTTTGGCCATATCGGGTCGGGTGTAGCGTGGGATCATGAGTCATTACTCCTGTCGATAAAGTTGGTAAAGCACAACAGCTGTTACGCCAGCTGGCGAATAAAGAGATAGGCGACGGCCAGTCCAAGGG
>CAZSTJ010000355.1:0-2215 GCA_964609805.1 uncultured Geobacter sp.
GCCTCGATCCCGCTGCCGACGCTGCCGCAGGGGTGGGCCCGTGCTCCCGTGCCGGCGATGATCCCTGCCAGTTCGGCGGCATCCAGGGCCCGTTCCACGGAAGGGGTGACACAATAGCACGTCGTGGCGAGAGACGCCAGCGGCGATACAACCTCGCGCACATCCTTATCGGCCATGACCCCGACTACCAGCAGCAGTCTGGTATACCGGTAGTCGTCCAGGGCTTCGGCCAGGGCAGCGGCGCCGGCGCTGTTGTGGGCACCGTCCAGAAGCAGGGGGGGATTCCCGGCAACGGACTCCAGCCGGCCGGGCCAGCGCGCAGTGGCGATGCCGGTGCGCAGGGCCTGTTCATCGATACCGGGGAGGGAGCGGGAGAGGGCTTCTGCGGCGGCCAGTGCCAGTGCGGCGTTCCCGGCTTGATAGCGGCCCGGGAGCCCGGGTACCAGGCCCTGTAATTTCATCGACGGCCCGCGGTAGTCGATCTTGCTGTCGGAACGTCGTATCATGGAGACGGCCGAGTTGCACCAGAGCGTTTCCATCCCCTTCTGCCGGTAATAGGCATCGAGAGCCAGGCGCACGTCGTCCTGCTGCCTGCCGATGATCACCGTGGTCCCCGGTTCGGCGATGGCACCCTTCTCGAGGGCGATATCGACAGCGGTTCCTCCTAGCCAGGCCGTATGGTCGAGGGACACCGGCGTGATGAGTGTCATGATACCCGGCAGGGCGGCCGTCGCGTCGGAACGGCCCCCCATGCCGGCCTCCATGACGGCGATATCCACCTTCTCCCGTGAGAAGTAGAGTGCACCCAGGGCGGTGACGATCTCGAAGAAGGTGGCGTCTTCGGGAGCGACTGCCAGCACCTCGGGGAGGAGTGCCTCGATCTGTTCAGTCGGGATCTCGGCGCCGTCAATGCGGAAGCGTTCGCTGAAATTGATCAGGTGGGGAGAGGTGAACAGGGCGGTGCGTCGTCCTGACGCGGTCAGGATGGCGGAGAGGAATGCCGATGTGGAGCCTTTGCCGTTGGTGCCGACAACATGGATGCTGCGGAAGGTGCGCTCAGGATGGCCTAGCCGGCGGAGCAGGAGCAGGACCCGGCCGACGCCCGGCTTGATGCCGAAACGCCGGCGGGAGTAAAGCTGCTCCAGCATCCTGCCGATCGGCATTGCTCAGGCAGCGGTACGGCAGAGCATTTTCAGGATGGAACCGAGGGTGCTGCGCATTTCGGCCCGCGGGATGATGATGTCGACCATGCCGTGATCAAGCAGGTATTCGGCCCGCTGGAAGCCTTCCGGTAACTTCTGACGGATGGTCTGCTCGATGACACGTGGACCGGCAAAGCCGATGAGGGCCTTGGGTTCGGCCACGTTGATATCGCCGAGCATGGCAAAACTGGCGGTTACGCCGCCGGTGGTGGGGTCAGTCAGGATGGAGATGAAGGGGAGACCTGCCTCCTTCAGTTTGGCCAGCGCGGCCGAAGTCTTGGCCATCTGCATCAGGGAGAGGATGCTTTCCTGCATGCGGGCGCCGCCGGAGGCAGAGATGATGATCGCCGGCTGCCTCTTCTCCAGGGCGCGCTCGATGGAACGGGTGATCTTCTCGCCGACGACGCTCCCCATGGAGCCGCCCATGAACGAGAAATCGAAGCAGGAGACCTGGACCGGGGTGCCTTCAAGGGCCCCTTCGACGCAGATGACGGCGTCCTTGGAGCCCCCTTTGGCCAGGGCCGCGTTGATGCGCTCCTGATAACTCTTGGCGTCCTTGAATTCCAGGAAGTCGACCGAGGTGACGCCGGCATCGTACTCCTGCCAGGCGCCGTCATCCAGCAGCAGTTCCAGGCGCTTGCGGGCAGAGATCCGGTAGTGGTGGCCGCACTTGGGACAGACATTCAGATTGGCCTCGATATCCTTGCTGAGGATGGTCTCGGAACAACCCTGGCATTTGATCCACATCCCCTCGGGTGCCTTGCTCTTTTTGCTGTCGGGATTATCTATGCCCGCTTTTTCTTTCGTGAACCAGCCCATGTATGAACCTCGTAGAATTTAGTTTCGCTCAAAAAATTTAACAAAAATGAAGTTGCTTGGTAACAGAAATGCCACGCGCTGTCAAGTCAGTTCAATGGGGGGAAATGGCCTGTTTGAGCGCGCCGACAAAGCGTTTCAGCTCACTGGCCAGGGTCTCCCCGGAGTGCTGCTGGAACAGCTTGACGATGGCGCTG
>CAZSTJ010000356.1:0-2156 GCA_964609805.1 uncultured Geobacter sp.
GGGTGGGTGCAGCTGAATGGGTTCAGCCTGTTGGCCGCCCCCGATCCTGCTGATCACCAGTTCCTCCAGCGAAACAGCACCATTATCGGTCAATCCCGCCGGGGTATCACAGGCGATCAGCCGGCCGCCGTGGATCAGGCCGACCCGGTCGCAGCGGGAGGCCTCGTCCAGATAGGCCGTGGCCACCACAATCGTGACCCCTTCGGCGTGCAGCTCCCGCAGGATGCGCCAGAAGTCCCGGCGTGACACCGGGTCGACACCATTGGTCGGCTCGTCCAGTAGAAGCAGCCGCGGTTTGTGAATAAGGGCGCAGCAGAGCCCCAGCTTCTGCTTCATCCCACCAGACAGCCGGCCGGCCAGACGTCCCGCGAAAGGAGCCAGACCACTGAAGGCCAGCAAGCGTTCTCTCCGTTCCCGCAGTTCCCCCCCGGCTACGCCGAAGATATCGGCGTAGAAGGCTATGTTCTCAGCCACCGTCAGGTCCGGATAGAGACCGAAGCGCTGGCTCATGTAGCCGATCTCCTCCTTGACCTGCTCTGCACCGGCCGGAAAATCCCGGCCAAGCACCCGCAGACCCCCCCCATCCGGGTCAAGGATGCCGGCCAGCATCCGCAGGGTCGTGGTCTTCCCTGCGCCGTCAGACCCGACCAGGCCGAACAGCTCCCCCTCGGGAATATGGAGGGTAAGGGCATCGACAGCGGTCAGATCACCGAAGCGGCGGGTGAGATTGTGGGTGGAGATAATATCCATGATTGAATAGTCCCAGCAGCGTCAGAATTCAGACCATGCCAAGGCAGCAAGGAGAAAACGACAGAGGCATGGCAGCGCCATGTTGAGGAGTTTTCGACGAGCTAACGCCGGCAGGGCTGAATTATGGCGCTGTGACAATCACCGCATCGGCCGGCATCCCCGGCTTCAGCTCCCCCTTCGGGTTGGCCAGGGTGATCTTGATGCGGTAGACCAGTTTGACCCGCTCTTTCTCGGTCTGCACATTCTTGGGGGTGAATTCCGCCTCGGGGGAGATGAAGCTGACCCTCCCTTCGAAGGCACGTCCCGGCCAGGTATCGGTCGTCACCCGGGCAGCCTGGCCGACCTTGATTCGCCCCAACTCCGTCTCGGGGATGTACCCCCGCACCCAGACCTCCTCCATCCGCGCCACCGTGACGACCGGCGCGCCGGCAGCCAGCATCTCCCCCGGTTCGGCGTGCTTGGCCAGCACCAGTCCCGCCATGGGTGACGTTAAGGTCGCCTGTGACAGGCGCGTCTCCGCCAGGGCGGCACCGGCGACAGACGCATCGACCCGGGCCCGGGCCTGGCGCACCGCATCCGGGCGAGGCCCGGCCTTGAGCAGCTTTAGGCGCTGTTCCGCTTCGCGCACCGCGGCGGCCGAGGCGTCACGCCCCGCCCGGACGGCATCCAGCTCCTGGCGTGGGATGACCTCCCGCTTGAACAGGTTCTCTGCCCGCTCCGCATCGCGGGCCAACTTGTCGGCATCCGCCTTCATCCTGACCAGGGCGGCCTCCCCCTGGGCGATCTCCTCACGCCGGCTCCCCGCCTCCAGATCGGCCAGGGCGGCCCGGACCGCCTTCTCGTCAGCAGTGCGGGCACTCTTTTCCTGTTTCAGTTCGTCATCCTCCAGCAGGGCGATCGTCTGCCCCGCCTTTACCTGCATCCCCTCATCAACCAGTCGCTGCGCCAGCCGGCCGGGAACCTTGAAGGAAAGCTCGGCCGTGGTGGTCTCGATGCTGCCGGATAACCTGATGGAGCCGTTGGTGCTGCTCCCCCGACGGTTGAGCAACAACGCCACTACGGCTCCAATTGCGATAACAGCAATGACAATAGCTATCTTTTTCGGCACGGTACCCCTCCGCAATGATCGGTAAACTTGTCCTCGTAAAGTCTATCACAGGGTCAAGCCGGTTTCTTGAAAAATTAGTGACCTGAAATGAAAACGGGGATGGCACCTGCGCCATCCCCGAATGAGAATTGAAATGTGCGGGGGTCAGTCCCGCGGAACCGCCAGCATCCGGTCCAGGGTAGCCTTGGCCCGCAGCCGGATCTCCTCCGGCACCGAAACCACCGGTGACAGGGTCTGCAGGGAGATCAGCACATCTTCCAGGGAGGTCAGTTTCATGTTGGGGCAGAAGAGGGCCGGC
>CAZSTJ010000357.1:0-547 GCA_964609805.1 uncultured Geobacter sp.
GGGGAAGTCGGTGACCCCTTCGGTCTGGCGGCGCAGCTCGGCCAGCATGTCGTCGGCCGTCCGGCTGGCTTCGATGCCGTTTTCCAGGAAGAGGGAACGCAGGATCTCGGGGGTCTTGAAGATGAGATTGACCAGAAAGGGAGAGGACCCGCAGACCATGAGCAGCTGGGCAAGGCGCTTCTTCCGGTGGGCCAGTTCCTGCAAGTCCTGGCTCTGGAAGACACCCGCCAGGCGTTCGAAGGTGTTGAGCGCCATGTCGGGGGCCGGGGTCAGCAGGGCCGACACCACAACCCGGTGCAGGGTCTCGACGCTGACCAGCGGCTGGATCAGCAGGACATTGTTGGCGGAGCGGGCGCCGTACTGGTAGCCGTGGGCTTCGAGAAAGACGGAGAGCTCCATCCCCCGTTCGGCGGGGTCTTCAACCCCCATGATACGGATGAATTCATGATAGAAACGTTCAACAAGCATAGAATGAGCGCCTTTGCCCTGTCATTGCGTCGATGGAAGGGGCCGGCGGGTCACCCGGCGACCTTGCGCAGGCCGGAGA
>CAZSTJ010000357.1:557-2140 GCA_964609805.1 uncultured Geobacter sp.
GACTACCACCTGCTGGAAGATCTGGCGTACTGGCTGTATGGCGGCGTGCTGGTGTCACGTCGAATGAGGGGTTGCGGACATGCACCCCCTCCGGTGCAATGGCGATCCCCTTGATGTGGGTCACCTCCGTGGCAGGGCGTTCCTCGATGGGGATCTTGCTGCCGTCGGAAAGGGAAAGGTCGAGGGTCGAGATCGGGGCGGCCACATAGAAGGGTATGTTGTTCTCCTTCGCCAGCACCGCCACCGAATAGGTGCCGATCTTGTTGGCGGTGTCGCCGTTGGCGGCGATCCGGTCGGCACCCACCACGCAGCAGGTGATCTCCCCCCGGCTCATGAAGAAGCCGGCCATGTTGTCGGAGATCAGGGTGGCGGGGATCCCCTCCTTCACCAGCTCCCATGCGGTGAGCCGCGCACCCTGCAGCCAGGGGCGGGTCTCGTCGGCAAAGACCCGGATGTTCTTCCCTGCCTCATGGGCCGCCCGGATGACCCCCAGGGCGGTGCCGTAGCCGGCCGTGGCCAGACCGCCGGCGTTGCAGTGGGTGAGGACCGTGGCCCCCTCGGGGATCAGGGTCGCCCCCCACTTGCCGATGTTGCGGCATATGGTCTGATCCTCTTCTTCGATGCGGATCGCCTCCTTGCGGAGGATGTCGCGGATCTGGTCCAGCTTCTTGTCCCGGTTGGCCTCGGCGACCCGTTTCATCCGCTGGATGCCCCAGAAGAGGTTGACGGCGGTGGGGCGGGTGCGGGCCATGACATCACAGACGTTTTCCAGCTGCCGGAAGAATGACTCGTGGGTGTCGGCAACGATGTCCCGTGCCCCCAGGGCGATCCCCATGGCTGCGGCAACGCCGATGGCCGGAGCCCCGCGGATGATCATGTCGCGGATGGCGTCGGCCACCGCCTTGAAATCAGTGTAGGTGTTATAGATCTCTTCTGCGGGCAGGCGCGTCTGGTCAATCATGACTACGGCGCCGTCGCGCCATTCAATGGTGCGGAACGACATGGAGAAACTCCTTCCGATGGAGTAGTGCAGAACGTGATATTAAATAGCATGGAGCAGCAGGCGCAGGCAAACATTTCGGCTCCGTGGTGCCAGCTTTTCCTTGCCGCGGTATTCAGGGGGCTGATATAAGTTTTTCATGAGCGAATCAGCCCCCTTTGTTGCCCTGATGGAGATATTCCTGACCTTTGCCCGGATCGGTCTGACCGGCTTTGGCGGCGGCATGGCCATCGTGGCCTTGACGGAGCGGGTCTGTGTCCGTGAAAAGGGGTGGATCGCTCATGAGGAATTTTTGCACGGCCTGGCCTTCGGCCAGATCCTGGGGCCGTTCTCCCTGAACGTCTGCACCTTTACCGGATACCGGCTGCGCGGGGTCCGGGGCGGGGTTGCCGCCGCCGTCGGTTTCCTGCTCCCCTCGTTCCTCCTGGTTACCCTTCTCTCCTGGCTCTATTTTACCTACCACACCCTTCCCCGGCTGCAGGCGGCCCTCAAGGGGACCAACCCGGTGGTCATCGGTCTTATCCTGGTGGTGGCCATCGATATGGGGCGGAAGCAGTTAACGGGGGTGGGGAGCGTTCTGATG
>CAZSTJ010000358.1:0-2133 GCA_964609805.1 uncultured Geobacter sp.
TACCATCGATGTCTATACCGTTGACGCTGCACTGGCGCAGGGCCTGCTGGAACAGGCGGCCGCCGGACCCTTCAGTGATCCGGTGATCCAGGTCTGGAGTCTGGACAAGCCGCTGGCCTCCGGTTTCGACTATGTGGTCGAGGTTGGTTTCCGTCCGGGAGTAACCGACAATGTCGGACGTACGGCCCGCGAAGCGGTCAGCTACCTGAGCGGCACCCCTTTTGCGGCCGGCGAGGGGGTGTACTACGCGGTCCAGTACCTGCTGAAAGGGCGGCTCACGGCCGAAGACGTGGAAAATATCGCCACCGGCCTGCTCTGCAATACCCTGATCCAGCGCTACGCGGTGATGACCGCCGCTGATTTCACGGCCCGGCGCGGTTTCCCGGTCGCCGTACCGCGGGTAAGCGGCGAGACCCGGGCGGAGGTTCGGGAGATCGATCTGGAGGTCTCCGATGAGGAGCTGATGCGCATCAGTAAAGAAGGGGTGCTGGCCCTGACCCTGGACGAGATGCAGATCATCCAGGCCCATTACCGTGATCCGGCGGTGCTGGCGGAACGGCAGACATACGGTCTTGGCGCCAAACCAACGGACGTGGAGCTGGAGTGTCTGGCCCAGACCTGGTCGGAGCATTGCAAACACAAGATCTTTGCCGGCACGGTCCAGTACGAGGATGAAAACGGCAACAAACAGGAGATCCGGTCGCTGTTTAAGTCCTTTATCCAGCGCACCACCAAAGAGGTCCGGGAGCGGATGGGGGAGAAGGATTTCTGCCTGTCGGTCTTCAAGGACAACGCCGGTGTCATCAAATTCAACGACAAACACTCCCTGGTGTTCAAGGTGGAGACCCACAACTCCCCCTCGGCCCTGGATCCCTACGGCGGGGCGCTCACCGGCATCGTCGGGGTCAACCGCGACCCGTTCGGTACCGGTCAGGGCTCCAAGCTGATCTTCAATACCGATGTCTTCTGCTTTGCCGATCCGTTCTACGCCAAGCCGCTCCCTTCGCGACTGCTCCACCCCCGGCGTATCTACGAAGGGGTTGTGGAAGGGGTCGAGCACGGCGGCAACAAGAGTGGTATCCCCACGGTCAACGGCTCCCTTGTCTTTGATGAGCGATTCTGCGGCAAACCACTGGTCTTCTGCGGTACCGCCGGCCTGATGCCGGCAGAGGTCAACGGCCAGCCGGGTCACGACAAGTCCATCAACCCGGGGGACCTGATCGTCATGACCGGCGGCCGTATCGGCAAGGACGGCATCCATGGCGCCACCTTCTCCTCCGAGGAGCTGAACGAAAACTCGCCGGTCACTGCGGTGCAGATCGGCGACCCGATAACCCAGAAACGGATGTTCGACTTCCTCATCCGCGCCCGTGACAAGGGGCTGTACCGTTTCATCACCGACAACGGTGCCGGCGGGCTCTCCTCATCCATCGGTGAGATGGCCGGAGAATGCGGCGGCTGCCGCATGGATCTGGCCAAGGCGCCCTTGAAATACCCCGGCCTCAATCCGTGGGAGATCCTGATCTCCGAGGCTCAGGAACGGATGTCCCTGGCCGTTCCGCCGGAACAGATCGACGAATTCCTGGCCATGGCCGGTCGTTTCGGCGTCGAGGCGACGGTGCTGGGGGAATTCACCGATAACGGTGTCTTCCACATACTCTACGGCGACCGGACCGTGGCCTACCTCCCCATGGCGTTCATGCACGAGGGGCTCCCCCCGATGCAGCTGCCGGCCAAGTGGACCCCGCCGGTCAATCCCGAACCGGCACCGGTGGAGAAGCAGGACTACACCGACGATCTGATGCAGCTCCTGTCGGCCCTCAACATCTGCTCCAAGGAGTCGGTGGTGCGGCGCTACGACCACGAGGTGCAGGGGGGCTCGGTGGTAAAACCCTTCTGCGGTGTTGCCAATGACGGTCCTTCCGACGCTGCCGTGGTGCGGCCGATCCTGGATTCCTTCGAAGGGGTGGTTACTGCCCACGGCATCTGCCCGCGCTACTCCGATATCGATACCTACCACATGACCGCCAACGCCGTTGACGAGGCGCTGCGCAACTACGTCGCGGTGGGGGGCTCGCTGGAGCTGGTGGCCGGTCTGGACAACTTCTGCTGGTGCGATCCGGTGCAGTCGGA
>CAZSTJ010000359.1:0-2118 GCA_964609805.1 uncultured Geobacter sp.
AGACCAGGGCAGCCTTAGAAATTGATTTTCAGCCCAACGTTTCCCGTGAATCCGCTCACGTCGATATCGTCATCCTCGCCTTCCGCTTCCAGTTCGCTGAAGCGATATACCACTTCGCCAAACAGCTTGAGACTTGACGAAACGATGGCCCATTCGAGTCCGCCGCCGAGATAGAAGCCGAAGTCGGAATCAATATCGAATTTCTCCGCATCCGCATAGATATAGGACAGGCCGCCCAGGGCATAGGGATTGATCTCCGAATCAGGGAGGAGGTGCAGCTGTACCCCCAGATCAAAGGGCAGCAACTTGAGCTCGTCGTCATCTCCCAATGTGCTGTTTTCAAAAAAATAGGCCCGACCATCCAGCTTGATGTGTTCGGTAAAAAGGGGCAGGCTCAGGCCAAGGCCGCCGCCCCATTTGCCATCGGTCTCGTCCTTGTCCCAGTAGCTGCCGAACCCGTAGAGATCGATCGCCATTGCCGGCGAACCGGGAAATATTGTCACACATCCCAGGCCAAGGAGCAGGCCAACCATTGTTTTCTTCATCGTATTCTCGCGGTGTTTCCTCTGTTGTCAGTGTGGGACGGAGGGCAGGCGCCAGGAGTCCCGCAGTTCTTATGCTGCAAGAAACTGTAAAGGACAAGGCCGGGCTGTCAATACATTTCCTTGGAATCGTAGGATTGTCCGCCCGATGCGGCGCTTCCGGACCTCTCCTTCCGCCTGTTCCCCCGTCAGGCCTCGCTGCGGGAACGGCACGGCGGGACACTGTCATTTTATTGCCCTGCGGCAACAAGACGAACGACCCTATTGCTCGAGTCGCTCGTTAGTTGTCAGAAATCAGGGTGTTCCGGAGAAAGATTCCCGAAAAATGATAAAATTAAATATCATTAATCTACTATTTATCCCCTATTGCGAGAGCCTCTCTCCTGGTTACTTTATCAGGCAAAGGGAAGTGAACCTCAAAACACTAAAACAGACATGGGAGGACACCATGGGAGGATATGAATCGTTGGCTTGGATCAAGGACAAGAATGGCAAAGAATATGTTTGCCCGATCGACGTACTCAAGGGGGATACTGGTGCTCGTTTCGAACTGACCCCAGAAGAACAGCAGGCCTGTATGGATGTAAACTTGATCATCGGCACCGAGCGCTGGTAGCTTTGCAACAGTTTCACACAATCAATCTATCATATCGAATATATGGAGGATGTCATGGAATTCACGGAACGGAACCCTCGGGTCAATGCAGTGGGATATGAGTCGCTGGTTTGGGTACGGGATGACAACGGCAAGGAGTTCAGCTGCACCCTCGATGCCAGCCGCAATGGCGTTCGCAGCATTCATGATCTCAACGAGCATGAACGCGCCAGCTGCATGGACGTCAACCTCATCGTCGGCACCGAGCGCTGGTAGCCGGCAAGCGTTCCCTTTCAAGGCCTGGACCCTCAATGGGCCCGGGCCTTTTTCATGCCAAGTAACCACGCCCAGGGCAATTCACTCTTGCGCCGGCATTCGCTTCACGGTTTCCTTGAGTAATCGGGGTAACGGGAGACGCAACACAGCGGCAGAACGTTCTGTAATGGAGATGGCTGATGGCAGACCAGGAAATGTATAAGGTGATTGTCAATTCACTGTCCGCGCACGTGGCTGTGCTGGACGAGCACGGCGTGATCATCGAGACCAACCGCGCCTGGCAGCAGTTCGCCCGCGAGAACGGCATGCGGGAGCCGGTGGATTGCGTCGGCCTCAACTATCTCTCCACCTGTGATGCTGATGGTCGAGAGGGGAGCGACAGCCGCCTTATCGGGCGCGCAATCCGCCAGGTTATCGCGGGGGAGATCAATGAATTTCTCATCCCTTACCCCTGCCACTCCCCTACGGAGCAACGGTGGTACAATCTGCGGGTCGTGCCTTACCGGGACCAGGCGGCCAGACGCGTGATCATCACCCACGAAAATATAACTCCGATCATGCAGGCCCAGGAGAAACTACAGCGGCAGGAACTGGAACTGCTGCATAAATCCGAGAAACTGGAAGAAACCAATGTCGCCCTCAAAGTCCTTCTGGAACACCGGCAGCGGGATCTGCAGCAACTGGAGGAACGGATCGTGGCCAATA
>CAZSTJ010000360.1:0-2087 GCA_964609805.1 uncultured Geobacter sp.
CCAGGGGGACGCCTTGATCATCCCGTTCAAGGACCAGCGGCAGGTTGTAGAAATCGTTCTCGGGGTAGTATTCCTGCTGCCACCCCTCGTTGTTCAGGTATTGGCGGAAATACCCCTGGCGGTAGAGCAGACCGACCCCTACCAGGGGCAGTCCCAGGTCCGAGGCACTTTTGAGATGGTCGCCGGCCAGGATGCCGAGGCCGCCGGAATAGATCGGCAGCGATTCGTGGAGCCCGTATTCCATGGAGAAGTAGGCGGTCCGCATCTTCGAGCCGCCATTGGCGTTTTTCTGAAACCAGGTCTTTTCGTTCAGATAATCGGTCAACTTTTCGTCAACCATCTTGAGATGGGCCATGAACCCTTCGTCGGATTTGAGCGTTTCCAGGGTCGTCTGCTGAAGGATGCCGAGCATCTCCACCGGGTTGTGGCGGGTGGAGTGCCACAGGTCGGCGTCCAGGCGGCGGAAGAGGTTGATGGCGTCCGGCTCCCAGCACCACCAGAGGTTGTAGGCGATGCGTTGCAGCGCGGCCAGCTCTCCGGTCAATGACGGTACGACGGTGAATTTGTGCAGCATGTTCGTAAAGTCCATGGCAGCTCTTCTTTCCGGTCAATGAAATGACAATTCAAACCAGTACCATACCACAATCCTGCGGGAACTCAACTGGAGGCACGAGCAGGTAAAAACCATAAATTGGGGAGAAGAGTAAGGAGGAAATGGGGGCTGTTGCGAATCAGGCTGCGGGGGTGGTAATCGGTCGGGGTGGATCTCTGTCAGATTTTGCCGGATCCGCGTTGCTTGATCCAGCCTACGACCATACGGACAATAAAAGTCGGCAGGATACTAACGAATCAACTGGTTCAGTTCAAAGATCGGCAGCAGCACCGCCAGGACGACGGTTCCGACCGCCACCCCCATGCCCAGAACCAGCAGCGGCTCCATCAACCCCATCAGGCGGGTCAGGCGGGTGGTGAATTCACGCTCGTAGGCCACCCCCGCCTTGAGCAGCATGGCCTCCAGCTCGCCGCTTTTTTCACCGACCCCCGCCAGGTGCACCAGCAAGGGGGGGAAGAGCGGACTCCGGCGCAGGGCAACCGACAGGCTCCCTCCCTGGATCACCTCTTCTGATACTTCGTGCAGAAACGCCCGGTAGACCCGGTTGACCAGCACCTCGGAGGTAATCTCCAGGGCCCGGATGATCGGTACCCCACTGGAGAGGAGCAGGCCGAGGACCCGGGCAAACCGGGCCAGGATCAGTCTCTGCAGCATGGCGCCGAACAGGGGAAGCCGCAGCAGAAGGTTGTCACGACGGAATCTAAAGCCCTCCCGTTTCATGGCCGACCGGTAGAGCGGCACGGCGGCGATCAGCAATCCGGCCGGAAGCCACCACCATCCCCGCAGGAAACCGGATACCTTGATCAGGGCAACCGTGATCAGCGGCAGCGCCGCCTTGCTGTCTTCAAAGATCGACACGATGCGGGGGATAACGACCGTCAGCAGGAAGAGCATCACCCCGCCACCCACCAGGACCATGAGCGCCGGATAGATAAGGGCCGAGGTGACCCGACCCCGTACCTGCTCCTGCTCCTCCAGAAAATCGGCCAGACTTTCAAGGACCGCATCCAGGGCTCCGCTGGCCTCACCGGCGGCCACCATACTGACATAGCTCTCGCTGAAGACCCCGGGCTCAGACGCCAGGGCGCGGGAGAGGGAAGCCCCCTCAGCAATACGGTCACGGACCCGGACCAGGGTCTGTTTCAGCCTGCCGCTCTCCTCCTGATCGTAGAGGGAACCGATGGCCTCGAAGAGCGGTACCGCCGACGCGGTCAGGGTGGCCAGCCGACGGGTGAGGAGCGCCAGATCGGCCGCGGAGACCCCGCGGCGGAAGGAGAAGGAGCCGCTTCGCCCCTCATCTGCCCGCTCCTCATGAACCTCACGGGGGAGGAGACCCTTCCCCTTGAGCTGCAGCAGTGCCTGCCGGTCAGACTCGGCCTCCACCGTTCCGCTGACCGCGGCACCGGCGGCGCTGTATGCCTTATAGCGGAACGTCGGCATAATCGTCCTGGGTCACCCGCAGCACCTCTTCGAT
>CAZSTJ010000361.1:0-2072 GCA_964609805.1 uncultured Geobacter sp.
CCGCCCCAAAGAGCCTTTATCTACCGGCGGCGCGTCTGTCAGATTCAGGATTCCTGCTATGCCGCACATGAGACACTCCGTTTTCGGCAGGTATGAGGCCACAGCTGCAATTTCATCTTCACGCTGGGCAGGGGCTGCTGTGCCCTGCCGCTCCGGCTCAGAATGTTTTTCTAACTTCGAGTATCACCCGACTGGTCCCTATCTCATCCCGGGGGGTCTCGATATCCTTCCGCTGGAGGGCATAGGAATAGGCCAGACTGAGAGACAGATCCCTGTTAAAGGCCCAACTAAGTCCGGTGCTGCCGTTCAGGCGATAGGGATAATCTTCCGCCACGCGGCGGCTGAAGCGGTCGGCCGTTACCGACAGATTGACATGCAGGTCCGGCAGGATTTCGTAACGACCTGCAGCGGTGAGGGATAACCGGTGGCGGGTTATCCCGGTATCAAGGGCATCGGTATACTCAGTATATGAGGTGGCGAACGAGACCGTTCCCCGGTCCAGCGTCTTCTCAACCCGCCCGGAATACACGGTCTCCCTGGTTGTAAGCGCCAAGGGATCCACGGAGGTCTGCACCCGCGTTTCCAGGGCGACCACAGCCCCGCCCAGGTCATGGGTAATGCCGGCATTCCAGAAGAGAAATGAGTCCGTGGAACTGTTCCGGAACTGTTGCCAACTGTTGCCGGCCTGGCCGAACACAAATGATCTGTCGGCATACTCATAGCGAAAGCCGGCGGAAACATCGTGTTTGTCGAAGCTGGTGGGTACGGATTCAAGATGAGTGAAACCATAGGCGGCGGTAAGGCTGAACCGTGCAAAAAGCTCCCGATTCAGCTCGGTAAAGGCACCATGCTCATAGCGGTCGATGCCGTTCCCCCAATACCGGATATCCCCGTAACGGTACCCGGTTTTGAGTGTCCCCTTCTCCCCCAGCCGCCAGATGGCATAGGGAGAGACCGTGGCGTTGTTCTGGTCGGTCTGGTTAAGAAACAGACTGCTCTCGGTCGCAGCGGTGCGGGTCACATCGAGGGTGACCCGTTGGTAGGTATCGGCCACATCGAGAAACAGAAAGTTTTCGATCAGCGCGACCGTTCCCCGCAACGACGCATTATGGGTGAATTCATCGTTCCTGCTGTTGCGGGCATAGGTGCGATAATCGAAGGTGTATGCCGCATCCCAGTTCCACAACGGGGCCTGGTAGCGTGACGTGAAGCCTGGTTGAACCCGGGTGATGAATTCACGCCGTTTATTGTTCGGTGTCTCAAAGACATTATCGTTAACCTCTTCGCTGATCGACAATGACGGTCTGAATTCACCATCGGCGGCAGACGCAGGCATCACCGGCGTAACGGTAGCGACTGCCGTCATCACAAAGAAGATGAACGGCAGAGAGCTTCGCATTCTGAATGCCATTGAGCTTTTCATGGTCGTCACTTTCCACCGGAGTTGAGAACAGAGGCGCGCAGTGCGAACCTTTCCGGCCCCGGTTCAGCCGTCAATCCCTCGGCTGCCGTATCAGCAATGATGCCTGCAACCTGGTCCTTGAGGTGTGCGCCATGGAGCTTGGGAGGATCTGTTTGTCCCACATGGGCCTTGAAATCACTTTGGAGCGCGGCCAACTGGTCACGATTGCTCAAGATTGAGGTATGCAATGGCGCCACATACTGCTCGATCGACTCCATGCGCCGTGAGATCTCCTCCAGAAAATCATGGGACTCACGGGGGAACGAGACATGAGATTCGACCGGGGTCCTCACCGGGCTGTCAGGCAGGCCGCTGCCGGCGTTCCTGTCGATTGCGTTCGCCCAGTAATGGTTCTCAAAATCGAGATCGCCGATAATCTCGCTGACCATATCGATATCGATGGTCCGGGTCTCTTCAACAAAGGCCGACAACAGGAGAAAATCGCAGATGATGTTGATCAACCGGGGGATACCCTTGCTGTAGCGGTAGATGTAATCGAGTGTATCACCGGGAAATTCCACCGCATCGGCATTGCCGGCCACATCAAGCCGATGCAGGATGTACTCTTCCGTTTCCTGACGATTCAGAGCGTGGATATGACAGTTGATAT
>CAZSTJ010000362.1:0-2070 GCA_964609805.1 uncultured Geobacter sp.
GAATCGCGGTAATCCTGATCCTGATCGGCGAAGCGGCTGACAGGATGCAGCTGGAGCTGGGTTCACTGACCGATACCCACCGGGCGGCGACCCTGGAGGAGGCGGTCTGGCTGGCGGCCCAGCTGACCCATTCCGGCGGTACGGTGCTGCTTTCGCCGGCCTGCTCCAGCTTCGACATGTTCCGCGATTACGAAGAGCGGGCACAACGCTTCATCGCTGCGGTCAAGGCGCTGTAGGGGCACCATGAAACTGCTGCTGAAAAAACTGGAGGAGTATGACCTGCTGCTGATGCTGATGGCGGTGGCCCTGACCTGTTTCGGGGTGGTGATGGTCTATTCGGCCTCCAATATCATGGCGGACAAACGCTACCATGACGGCTTCTTCTTTCTGAAACGCCAGGGGGTGTTTGCCCTCATCGGCCTGTCAATTATGCTGGTTGCCATGCGGATCGACTACCATTTCTGGAAAAAGATGGCGGTCCCGGCCCTGCTCCTCTGCCTTGTCCTGCTGGTCATGGTGCTGATCCCCGGCATCGGCGGCAAGGCGGGTGGATCGTCGCGCTGGATCAAGCTGCCGGGGTTCAACCTGCAACCATCAGAGATGGCCAAGGTGGCCCTGATCATGTTCATGGCCTTTTCCCTTGACCGGAAACAGGACAAGGTAAAGGACTTTGCCAACGGCATCATTCCCTACATGGTGGTGCTGGCTCCCCTCATCGGCCTGCTGGCACTGCAGCCGGACCTGGGCGGGGCACTGACCCTGGCCGCCGTGGCAGCGGTCATGCTCTTTGCCGCCGGCATGCGGGTAGGACATCTGGTCTCTATAGTACTGTTGGCCATGCCGCTCCTGATGTACAAACTGAGCCGCGGCTACCACAAGGGACGCATGGAGGCCTGGACCAACCCCTGGGGCGACCCGGAGGGCAAGGGGTTCCAGATTATCCAGTCCTGGCTGGCCCTGGGGACCGGCGGCGTCTTCGGCCAGGGACTCGGCGAGGGGAAACAGAAGCTGTTCTATCTCCCGGAGGCCCATACCGATTTCATCCTCTCGGTGATCGGCGAAGAGCTCGGTTTTCTGGGGGTCATCGTCATCATCGGCATGTTTTTCCTGCTGGTGCAGCGGGCCATGCGCATTGCGGTGGCCGCTCCCGATACCTTCGGCCGTTTCCTGGCCCTGGGGATCGCCGTCCTTTTCGGCATCGAGGCCACGGTCAATATGGGGGTCGTCACCGGCCTGCTCCCGACCAAGGGGCTGGCCCTCCCCTTCATCAGCTATGGCGGCAGTTCCCTGCTGATCAGCCTATTCGCGGTCGGCATCCTGCTCAACATCTCCTCCGGCCTGAAGATAGAGCCGATTAAACTCAAGGAAGAGTGAATGACTCAAACATCGGCCATACGGAAGGAAATCAGCCCATGAAACTGCTGGTAGCAGGCGGAGGCACCGGAGGCCATCTCTTCCCCGGCATCGCGGTAGCCGAGGAGTTCCTGGGGCGTGATCCGGCCAACGAGGTACTCTTCGTCGGTACGGAACGGGGCATCGAGGCACGGGCGGTACCGGCGGCCGGGTACCGGCTGGAACTGGTTTCGGCGGCCGGCATCCGCGGCAAGGGGACGGTCGGCAAGCTCAAGGGTGCCTGCATGATGATGTACGGCTACGCCCAATCCCGTAAGATTCTCAAGGAGTTCCAGCCCGACCTCGTGCTGGGGGTCGGCGGCTACGCCTCACTCCCCATGGTGATGGCGGCCCGCGGGATGCAGATTCCCGCCTTCATCCACGAACAGAATGCCATCCCGGGCATGACCAACAAGCTGCTGGCCCGTTTCGCGGACCGGGTGTTCATCACCCTGGAAGAGTCTGCCAAATACTTTCCCGAAGGGAAGATCCTGCTGACCGGTAATCCGCTCCGGCGCCAGATCCTGAACATGGTGGACACCGTTTCCGCTGAACAACCGACGGATAACAAGCAGCGCTTTCGCCTCTTCATCTTCGGCGGCAGCCAGGGGGCCCACGCCATCAACATGGCCGTCATGGCGGCACTGCCCCGCCTCGCCGACCTTGCCGACCGTCTGG
>CAZSTJ010000363.1:0-2041 GCA_964609805.1 uncultured Geobacter sp.
ATGATGCGCCCCTTCATCTCGTCGGACGGCAACGGCACCACGGATACGGTACGTTCGGCCACGTACTCGCCTGCATAGCGCTGGATAGCCAGGGCCATGATTTCCTTGGCCTTCTTGTCGGCGGTCTCGCGGGCCTCTTCTTCGATCTGTTTGATCAATTTGGCGGCGTCGTGCTTTGCTTCATCCTCCATGGCCGTCATCAGCTCTCTCTTGGCTTCCGATGCGGACATGCCGGAGATGCTCTCTAACTTGGCCTTCTGGACATCCGCCGCCATCTTCAGGTCGGCTTCCTGCTGGGCGATGGCCTGTTCCTTGGCGGTCAACCCCTGCTCCTTCTTCAGGATGTCCAGTTCCTTCTGGTCAAAAAGGGCCATCTTCTTGTCAAGGTTGTCTTCCTTCTGCAGGAGGCGTTTTTCCAGGTTCTGCAGGTCTTTCCTCTTCTCGGTAATCTCCCGCTCATGGCCGGCCTTGGCCTCCAGGGCGGCGTCCTTGGCCTTGAGTTCGGCCTCCTTGGTGATGGTATCGGCCTCGCGGCGGGCATCATCAATCATCTTGGCGGCCAGTTCCTCGGCCTGTCTGACGATGGCGCCCGAATCCTTCTTGTTACCCTTGCTTCCGGCAATATACGCCCCGGCTGCAGCGACCACTGCCAGTACAATTACAATAATCAGTTCCATGCCCATTAGGTATAACCTCCTCTATATAAATCCGGGTCGAAGGTGCGACGCCGGTTACTTCCGTGTGCCGTGGTTCGTGACGAGCTGTACGCTACGGTTTGATCCGCACAACCCTTTGGTCGGTTACGATGATCTCCATGCGGATATCGTGTCCCTCTGCCGGAATGTCAGCCTCAACCAGTTGAAAATCGTGACAGAGTCCCACCAGATGGGCAGAACGCCCGGGGTGGAGCAGGAAACGGTCATAATATCCCTTGCCGTAGCCGATCCGGTGTCCGTGACGATCGAACGCTACCCCCGGCACCACAATCAGGTCCGGTTCATCGGCCAGATGATCAATGCCGGTCGGGCAGGGTTCCAGGATGCCGAAGCATCCTTCCTGCAGGCAATGCAGCCCCTCGACCTGGCGGAATACCATGTGGTGTCCGCACACTGCCGGGTAGAGCACCCGCTTGCCGGCGGTGAAGGCCGCCTCCAGAATCCCTGCGGTATCGGTCTCGTTATGGGCGGGGGCATACAGCGCAATGCATTCCGCCCCGGAGAACTCCGGGAGGGAGAGTAACTGCTGTGCCGCTCTCCGGCTGGACTCAAGCCACTCTTCGTGGGTGAGCTCACGCCGCCTGGCGAGAATCTGTTGACGGAGCGTCCGTTTCGGCACAGGGCCTCCGACGGGTACTGGAATGATGGTTAGTGGCTGAAATTACACGGAAACTCTCCGGTTTGTGGCCGGACAGTCTGTCAGGGAGGGAGAAAGGGCAGCGGAATAGCTCGGGTATGGCGGGAAGAGGGATGGTTTTCCGGTTCCTTGGTGTGAGCGATTCCTTCCTTTCCGTGATGGATATATTCTGCGGTGTTCAGATGCCGGTTGTGATGCTGACAGCAGCGGCAGAGCTGGTGAAACCGATTAGTGAAACAGAGAATATATGATCAAGTCTCCCTGAAGAGACCGTGTAATCCCGATTCATGTCAGGGGTAAACCGTGGTTGTCCCGGTTACATCCCCGATCTGAACCGGTATGGATATATACGATCAGGCCGTTTCCAGCCGTTCAATCAACTGCTGCAGCCTGTTTTCAAGAGGAGCGGCGGCTTCCCTGGCCGAACGGAGTTCCAGCATCTCTTCTGCCGTATTGAGGAGAGCCAGTGTCAGTACCAGTTGGGCGTCACCGCTTTTGAGGGCGCTGCCGATCTCCTGCAGCCTCTCATTGACAAATTGTTCAACAGCCCTGACCTTTTCGGCCGGAGCGGAGCTCCTCACCGAAATTTCCCGTCCCAACACCCTGACCGAGTGGGCTGTCTTCAATGCCGTTAAATCCCTTCCAGCTTGCCGAGGATGGCGTCGACACGTGACTTGAGGCCTTCACG
>CAZSTJ010000364.1:0-2033 GCA_964609805.1 uncultured Geobacter sp.
GGCTGCGGTGGGGGCGGGGGTGCCGCAGAGCGGGCCGACGGCAAAGATCAGTGGCATTTCAGGGGCAAGCGGGTCCCGGCGGAAGTGGTCGCGCATCAGCCGGACACCCAGACCGCGTCCGCCGAGGTACTCCTCCAGCCACTCACGGGGGATCTCCTCGTGGGTGAATTCACCGCTGGTGAGGTCCACCCGGAGCATTCTGCCGGTCCAGCCGTACATGGTTAGGACTCTCCGCCCAGCAGGACGGTCGTCAGGGACGCACAGCTGTCAACCCGGCGGTCAGCCCGGTCCAGTTCCCCCGGTTTGCCGTAGCCCCAGCTGCAGCCGATCGTGGTGATCCCGGCATCGACCCCGGCCTGGATGTCGTTGATGCTGTCACCGACCATGACCGCGCTCGAGCGGGAGACCCCCAGCCGATCAACGGCGCTAAGCAGGGGGAGAGGAGAGGGTTTCATCTCCGGATAGGTATCGCCGCCTGCGATGAGTTCGAAATAGTGCTCGACCCCCAGTGTCTTCATGATCAGGATGCTCAGCGCCTCAGGTTTGTTGGTGAGAAGCGCCATACGGATGCCTGCCTCCCTTAACTGCTGCAGCATCGGCACTACATCCGGATAGAGCCGGCTCTTGTCGGCGATGTGGGCGGTGTTGAATACGGTAAAGAGGGCAAGGCCCCGGCGGATATCTGCTTCGGAGTCTGTCGCCAGGGCCCTTTGCACCAGGTTGCGGGCACCCTTGCCCACCAGTTGCCGCACCTGGTCCGGCGCCAGTTCATCGCGACCGAACGACGTCAGCATGTGGTTCACGGCATCGGTCAGGTCATGGAGAGAGTCGACCAGGGTGCCGTCCAGGTCAAAGAGCACCAGGGCGGGGATCATCAGGCGTCGGCTTTCACTGATTTGTCAGGGTGGGGCAGCTTGATGACCGGAGGATCAGCGGGGCGGTAGAGCAGGAAGGTACGTCCGAGGATCTGGGCGATCTCCGCGCCGCATGCTTCGGCGAGGGTCTCGGCGGCCTCATTTTTGTCGAGCATGCAGCTTTCCAGCAGTTTGACCTTGATCAGCTCATGATGCTCCAGGGCGGAATTGGTCTCGCTGACCAATGCATCTTCGATTTCCTTCTTGCCGATCAGGATAATCGCTTTCAGGCTGTGGCCGAGGGCCCGCAGGTGTCGTTTCTGTTTTCCGGTCAGCATGAAGCAGGCTCCTTACGATGAATCAGCTGGATATGCACACAGGGCGTGTGAAGGGTGTGTATAGCACAGAAAGACGGCGCCGGTAAACCACAAACGCACGGACTGGAGCCCGTTTCCACCGCCGCCGAATGTTGCGGGGGCGTTACGATGATATGAAAAATAATATACTTTTTTTGATTCCCATGCTATTTAAGATCAATTTAGCCGACATGTCGCCAGAACGCCGCCGATACGGCGGTTTTCAGGAGCTTTTTGAATGAACCCGAGCAAATACCCCATATCCACCGCGCTGACATCCTTCAATACCGAAACCGCAGAGCCGGTTATCCAGGATGCCAAAAAATCTGCATCAAAGGTCCACCATCTTCCCCCCTCAATCTGGAAAAAGATGGTTGGCGACGCCACCGGTCCCCTTGATAAGGCCATTGAGCGTACCCGCGACTTCTTCTTCCGCGAGCAGCTTCCCGACGGTTACTGGTGGGCTGAGCTGGAATCAAACGTTACCATCACCTCCGAGTACATCATGCTCTTCCATTTTCTGGGCATGGTTGACAAGGTGCGTGAACGGAAGTTGGCCAATTATATCCTCAGCAAGCAGACCGAAGAGGGGCACTGGGCCATCTGGTACAACGGCCCCGGCGACCTCTCCACCACCATCGAGGCCTACTTCGCCCTGAAGCTGGCCGGGTATCCGGCCGATCATCCTGCCATGAGCAAGGCCCGGGATTTTATCCTGGCCAATGGCGGTATCCTCAAGAGCCGCGTCTTCACCAAGACCTTTCTGGCGCTCTTCGGCGAGTTCTCCTGGCTGGGTGTTCCCTCCATGCCGATTGAATTGACC
>CAZSTJ010000365.1:0-2033 GCA_964609805.1 uncultured Geobacter sp.
CTTGAACTACGGCTCTGTCACATTTCCGCTCCAATTACCACCGGAGCGCATCGTCGGCATTATCCGGGCAACCCCGCCCGAACCGACCGCCCCCCCTGAAGCGATCATCTCCGCTGCCCTCGACGACTGCGGCGAATCCCTGGGAACCTTCAGACCGGGCGAACGGGTCGTCATTGTCACCTCCGACATCACCCGCTACACCGCCAGCGAGATCTACCTGCCGCTGCTGGTGGAACGGTTGAACCGCCAGGGGGTCGCCGACGGGGATATAGAGATCCTGATCGCCCTTGGCATCCATCGCCCCCAGACTCACCATGAGCACGAGCGGATACTCGGGCCGCTCTACGGCCGTATCAGGGTCCGGGACCACGACTGCGACGACCGGGATGGCCTGGCCTCCATCGGCAGGACATCCAACGGCATCGATGTCCGTATCGACCGCCGGGCCGTGGAGGCGGAGCGGCTGATCCTGACCGGGACCATCGGTTTCCACTACTTTGCCGGCTTCGGCGGAGGGCGCAAATCGGTCCTGCCGGGGATCGCCAGCCGCCAGGCCTGCATGGCCAGCCACTTCGCCGTCCTCAACCCGGAACGGGGAAGCGGCAGGAATCCTTGCGCGGTCACCGGAAACCTGGAGAACAACCCGGTCCACCTGGCCATGACCGAAGCCTGCGGCATGGCTGCCCCCGCCTTTATCCTCAACACCGTACTCGCCCCGGACAAACGGGTCATTGCCGCCTTCGGCGGGCAGTGGCACAACGCCCACGCCGCCGGGTGCCGCTTTTACCAGGAGCACTTCGCCTTCCCCCTGCGGAAACGAGCCGACCTGGTTATCGTCTCCTGCGGCGGCTACCCGAAGGACATCAACCTGATCCAGGCCCACAAATCCATGGAGTACGCCTCCCGTGCCCTCAAAGAGGGGGGGACCATGATCCTGCTGGCCCAGTGCCGCGACGGCTTCGGCAATGCCACCTTCTTCAGCTGGTTCCGCCACAAGGAACTTAACCGGTTCGAGGATGCCCTGCGGGACCAGTACGAAATCAACGGCCAGACCGCCTATTCTCTCCTCAGCAAGGCGCAGCGGTTCAGGATCATCCTGGTATCCGAATTTCCGGGGGCGCAGGTGGAGCAGATGGGAATGATCCCCGCTGGTTCCCTGGAGGAGGCGCTTCAGGTTGCAGAACCCTCTCTGCCGCAGGGATGGGAGGCACTGATCATGCCGGAAGGGGGAAGCGTCCTGCCGGTAGTGGTGTAAGCAGTCCATGAATATCACATGAAAAAGGCCCTTCCGGTTTCCCGGAAGGGCCTTTTTCTGTTTACTAAGATGCAGTTCCTATTCGCAGGTAAAATTGGCCTCGATGCGACGGTTCTTGGCCTTTCCTTCCTTGGTTTTGTTGTCTGCAATCGGTTTTGAGAAGTCATAACCTTTAGCTGTAATACGGTCGGCGGAGATACCGAACTTCTCGACGATATATTTCTTCACACTTTCGGCCCGTGCCTGGGAAAGCTTGTTGTTATAAGCCTTGCTCCCCACGTTGTCCGTATGCCCCGAGATCTCACCCTTGGCTTTGGGGAATTCCTTGAGGAAATCGGCCAGGGTCTTCAGCTCGGCGTCATACTGCGTCTTGATGACAGACTTGTCGGTATCGAACTGGATGTTGATAACGGCCGGCTTGCTGCAGAACCGCTCTGCTGCTGCTGTGACGACCGGTTTTGGCGGCGGGGGAACGGTCACCGCGACGGCTGCCGCGCTGGTGGCGGTGCCGCCGGCGCCGCTGCAGGCCAGGTTGTATGCGGTGTCAGCATCCGGGGTAATTACCCGTGCACCCTGGGGCGGTACGGCACCGATACCGGGCTGGATGGTACAGCCGGTTGCATTCTGTGATTTCCAATTCAGTGTTGCGGTCTGCCCCTTGACCACCGTTGCCGGGACCACCGTCAGGTTCGCCGTCGGTACAGCCGGAGGTGGCGGGACCGGAGCCGGGGGCGGTTCAACCGCTTTGGGAGCGGGAGGGGGCACCGGAGCAGGGGCG
>CAZSTJ010000366.1:0-2028 GCA_964609805.1 uncultured Geobacter sp.
TCTCATGGTTCTCGATGAGCGGGCCGTAGGTCGAAACCGGGAAGTTCTCGGCATCGTCCACGAAGATGACGCAGTGGGGATTGCCCATGGAGGCGCAGGTGATGGAAAAGGTCCGGTCCAGGATCGTCAGCGGCTCGGCGGTCACCGTGGCCCCGGCGTCGCCTGTCATGGGGATCTCGGCGCGGGTCAGTCGCGGCGGCCCCATGTTGACGCGCACCTTCTCGATCTTGCCGTCCCTCCCGGGCACCAGTTGCAGGGTCAGGATGCCTGCGCCGGTCTCGGCGGTGATCTCAGTTTTGGAGACGATGCCGTGGTCGTAGGCGTATTTTGCCACGCAGCGGATGCCGTTGCCGCACATCTCGGATTCCGACCCGTCGGAGTTGAACATCCGCATCCGGACGTCTGCCTTGTCGGAGGGCATGATCAGGATCAGGCCGTCGGAGCCGATGCCGAAGTTGCGGTTAGATACCTGTATGGCGGTCTGTTGAGGATCGGCAACCGTCTCCTCGAAACAGTTGACGTATACGTAATCATTGCCGGCGCCCTGCATTTTGGTGAATTTCATACCTCAATACTCCCCTTGTTCATGAAAATGAGAATGGCACCATAGCAAAATCAGAGCGTTTCAACAAGTGAAAACAGCCGGTTGGAGGGCGTCAGGCGGCCGTGCCGCCGGGTTTTCCAGGAAGGTGTTTCTGCCGTTTTTGGTTGAAAGGAGCGGGGTGATTCACGTAGAGTCTCCCCAGGGAGGAAGTCATGCGCATAGGACACGGATACGACGTTCACCGGCTGGTGGAGGAGCGGAAGCTGATCATGGGTGGGGTTGATATCCCCTGGGAAAAGGGGCTGCTGGGGCATTCCGATGCCGACGTGCTGCTGCATGCCATTGCGGATGCCATCCTCGGTGCCATCGGCGAAGGGGATATCGGCAAGCATTTCCCCGATACCGATGCGGCCTACAAGGGGGCCGACAGCCTGAAGCTGCTGGACCATGTCATGACGGTTGCCGACGCCCGGGGATACCGGCTCGGGAATCTGGACGCCACCATCATCGCCCAGCGCCCCAAGATGGCGCCTCACATACCGCAGATGCGGGAGAATATCGCCCGGACCCTGAACGCCGGCGTCGATCAGGTCAACGTGAAGGCCACCACCGAGGAGGGGCTGGGCTTTTCCGGCCGAGGCGAGGGGATCTCCGCCCACGCCGTGGTGATCATGCTGGAGAAATAGGTTGGTGGGTTTATGCCCCCCTGGGTTGTTCAAAAGCGGGTAGATCGTCGCACCCGCAGAAAGCCCCGAGGAGGCGTAGCAGCGCTACGCCGCACAATTTCGCTTGCGAAATTGGACCGCGAAGGCGCCCAAAGGGTGAGGCCCCAGGCCGAAGTCACAAGGAGGCTTTTGAGGATGGCGGCGAGATGCCTGCTTTTCAACAACCTCTTAGAGTCCTTCGTCCGCCAGTTCCTCGATCAGCTCCTTCTGACTGGCGGTCAGGCTTTCCGGTACGTGGACCGATATCTTGACGTAGAGATCCCCCTTGGCGTTGGCGCCGAGCGGCTTGACGCCGCACCCCTTGAGTCGGATCTTGGTGCCGGGCTGGATGCCGGCCGGCACCTTGATGCGCTTGTCCCCCTCAAGGGTCGGCACATCCAGTGACGTGCCGAGGCAGGCCGCGCTGAACGCTATGGCGCGATCCACGAACAGGTCGCCGCCGTCACGGGTGAAGACCGGGTCGGGGAGCAGCCTGATGATCAGGAAGAGGTCGCCCGCCGGGCCGCCGTTGGCGCCGGGAGCCCCCTTGCCGGTAATCCGGATCCTGCTCCCGTTGTCCACGCCGGCCGGTATCTTTACCTTCAGCTCTTCCCGCTGACCGTCACGGCGGAAGGCCACCTGCTTTTCGGCCCCCTGGGCCGCTTCGCGAAAGCCGACCGTGACCTCCATCTCGTGGTCCCCGCCTTTCTGGGGTCCGGCGCGGAATCCGCCGCCTCGACCACCCCTGCCGAAGCCCCCGCCGAACAGGCGGGAGAAGAT
>CAZSTJ010000367.1:0-2020 GCA_964609805.1 uncultured Geobacter sp.
ATATTCATGCTCAACGGCCGTCATGTGGGACTTCTGGATGAAGAACGGCTATTTCCCGCGATGACGAGGAGTCTCAACCAATGACCGCTGCAGATACCAACTTTTCTGTCGATCCCCTCATGCTGGATCTCTTCCGCGTGGAGCTGGAAAATAACACCCGAACGCTGGAGTCGGGACTGGTTACGGCAGAAAGAGACCAGACACCGGAACGGATAGAACCCCTGATGCGGGCTGCTCATTCGATCAAGGGGGCGGCCCGGATTGTCGGTTTAACTGCCGCCGTCACGCTTGCCCATGCTATGGAGGATGTCCTCTCAGCAGCCCAGCACGGGAAACACCCCCTGACGCCCGATGGGGTAGACCGGCTTTTAAAAGGAAATGATTTTTTTGCTTCCCTGGCCCGCCTGGAAGTCAGCGACCTGCTTGTCGCCCTGGAAAAAGGATCTGACGAAATTCAAGTTTTGTCAGGTCAGTTGCGGGATTTTCTGTCATCGCCGATTGAAGCCGTTTCCAAAACACCCGCATCAACGGCAACCGTTACAGTAGGCGCGCCGCCTGCCGATGCCAGACCTGCCACAACCGTGACCGCGCCGGGTATCCCCTCGGTTACCACGGAAACTGTTCTTCCCGAGAAACCTCCGCCAATCATTTCCACACAGGATAACACTTGCACAGGCCTTGCAAACGATTCACCGGCCGTGCGCACCCGCGCCGCACAAGACAAAGGAGAGGGCGGTCTGGTTCGCGTCCGGGCGGAAAACATGAATCGCCTGATGGCTCTGGCCGGGGAATTTCTTGTGCAGTCCCAATCCGTCAAAACCGTCTATCAGAGCCTTCTTGGCCTGAAGAAGGATATCCTTCAAGCGGAAAAGCCTCTCCAACTCTCCCTGGAAGCTCAGGCAGAAGAGGGAAACAGCACGGCTGAAGAAGGCATTAAAGAAGCACTGACGCTTATCACCGCTGCCGAACAGTCGACCTCCCAGGATATTGCCCTGTTTGAACGCTTCTCCCGGCGCCTGGAGCATCTGGCCCATCGTCTGTATAACGAGGTGATCAGCAGCCGTATGGTTCCTTTCTCCAACGGTCTCCACGGCTTTCCCCGGATGGTACGGGATCTGGCCCGGGAGACGGGAAAACAGATCAACTTCGAGATTGCCGGAGAATCCACACCGGTCGACCGGGACATTCTGGAGCGTTTGGAAGCGCCACTGTCGCACCTTATCCGCAACGCCATTGATCACGGCATGGAAATGCCTGAAGAACGGAAGGCGGCAGGCAAACCAGCCGAAGGAACCATCATCCTGGAGGCCCGGCATGTAGCGGGCATGTTGAATATCTCGCTGGCCGATGACGGCCGGGGCATCAATCCGGAAGACCTGCGGGGCAAAGTGGTTGAAAAGGGATATGTAACGCCCGAGATGGCCGGCAGCCTGAGCCGGGCCGAGTTGTTCGAGTTTCTATTTCTGCCGGGGTTCTCAACCGCCAAGTCCGTGACGGAAATCTCCGGACGGGGCGTTGGGCTGGATGTCGTGTTCAACATGGCTCATGAGGTGGGAGGCACTGTGCGGGTTGACGCCGAAGCCGGCCGGGGAGCGCGCTTTCACCTCCAGTTGCCGCTGACACTCTCGGTCCTGCGAACATTGTTGCTCGCCATCGACAATGAACCCTATGCCCTGCCCTTATCCCGCATTGACCGGGTTCTGTCTCTCACCCGCGCCGATATCCGGGAGATTGAAGACCGCCCCTACTGTACCCTGGACGGGGATCATGTGGGCATTCTCGATGCCCGTCAGCTTTTTGGACTGCCATCGGCAACTGACGCAACAGGACAATTCAACATCGTCGTTATCAGTGATCGGATGAATCGCTATGGTCTGGCCGTTGACCGCATCATCGGCGAGGAAAACCTCGTCGTCCGCCCCCTGGACAGCCGTTTGGGAAAGGTGCCCAACATCAGCGCCGGCGCTATTCTGGACGATGGTTCACCGGTCGTCATCTTTGACACGGACGATCTGGTCCG
>CAZSTJ010000368.1:0-2016 GCA_964609805.1 uncultured Geobacter sp.
CCCTCACTCATGATGTATTCGGCACTCATCAGGAACTCCTGGATCGTCATGGACATGCCGCGCTTCAAAAGGACCGGTTTCTTCAGTTGACCGACCTTTTTCAGCAGGGCAAAGTTCTGGGAGTTACGGGCGCCGATCTGCAGGATATCGGCATAACCGGCCACCAGGTCGGCGGTCTCCGGATTGATGACCTCGGTCACGAAGGGGAGCCCGGTCAGGTCCCGGGCCTTGGCCAGCAGCTTGAGCCCCTCCTCCTCGAGTCCCTGGAAGGAATAGGGCGAGGTGCGCGGCTTGAATGCCCCGCCCCGCAGGATATGGGCGCCGGCCTTCTTGACCTCCACCGCCGATTCGATGATCTGCTGTTCACTCTCCACGGAACAGGGACCGGCCATGACCACGATCTGGCTGCCGCCGATGACGACGTCATCGCTGATGCGAACCAGGCTGGATTCTTTCTTGACCTCCTTGGAGGCGAGCTTGTAGGGCTGCAGGATCGGCACGACGCTCTCGACACCGTGCAGCGACTCCAGCGACTGGAGCACCGCCTTGCCCCGCTCGTCGCCGATGGCGCCGATGACGTCCCTGGTCTCCCCGTGGATCACGTGCGGTTTGTACCCCAATTCCCTGATCCGCTTGAGCACCTCTTCCTTCTCCTTCTTTGCCGCACCAGCCTTCATGACGATGATCATTCCCTGCTCCTTTCCCACAAAAAAGGCCGGAAGTCTTCTCCCGGCCTGATGCGTCCCACAGGTGGAAACGCACAAAAAAAGCCGGGGCGACTACCGTCTGCCCCGACTTTGTGGTGTGTAATATGGTCGCTTCTGAGCGATTACACCTCTACCCGGGCAGACGGCCTGTAAAAGCCGAACCAGAAATAAAAGTAAAAAGCGCTGAAGAAGCCGGTGAATTTCATGAGGGCAACTAAACCACAGGGGATATGAGCTTGTCAAGACGATTTATCCGGCGTTCCTTGACCCCCCCGCAGTTCTGTGCTAGCTTTTTCCCATACTTCTGCACCCTGCGAACGGAGCTCCGCATGTATTTTCCCGACCTGCCCGCCTTTCATGATCTTGCCCGGTCCGGCAACCTGATCCCCGTCTATCGGGAGATCATGGCCGATATGGACACCCCGGTCACCGCCTTCAAGAAGCTCGATGACGGCCGGTTCTCCTTCCTGCTCGAAAGTATCGAGGGGGGAGAAAAATGGGCGCGCTACAGTTTTCTCGGCTCCAGTCCCTCGCTGATCGTCCGCTCGAAGGGTTCGACGGTCGAGATCCTGGAGAACGGCGCGCTGCAGACCGTGGAGACCGATGACCCGATGAATGCCATCCGGGAGATCCTCGCCCGGTTCACCCCGGTGGAGGTGGAGGGACTGCCCCGTTTCTTCGGCGGTGCCGTCGGTTATCTCGGCTACGACATGGTGCGCCATTTCGAAAAACTTCCCACCGGCAAGCCGGCCCTGCTTGACGCCTACGACTCCTATTTCCTGATCACCGACACCATCGTCATCTTCGACACCATGCGGCAGAAGATCAAGGTCGTCTCCAATGCCCACCTGGACGGCACGGTCCCGACGGATGAGGCATACCGCCAGGCGACGGCCCGGATCGAGGCCATCATCCGCAGGCTGCGCTCCCCCCTGCCCGAACCGGCCCCCCGCCGCGACGCGCCGAAGGTCAGCTTCCGGTCCAACGTGTCACGTGAGGATTTTGAGAGCGCCGTGGACAAGGCCAAGGAATACGTCCGCTCCGGCGACATCATTCAGGTTGTGCTCTCCCAGCGGTTCAGCGGCGACCTCTCCGCCGACCCGCTCGACATCTACCGGGTCCTGCGCACCCTCAACCCCTCCCCCTACATGTTTTTCCTCCGGCTCGACGACACGGTCATTGCCGGCGCCTCGCCGGAGGTCATGGTCCGCAAGGAGGGCGACCGGGTGGAGCTGCGCCCCATCGCCGGCACCCGCCCCCGCGGCGCCACGCCGGATGAGGACGCCCGTCTTGCGGAGGACCTGCTGGC
>CAZSTJ010000369.1:0-2007 GCA_964609805.1 uncultured Geobacter sp.
AACAAGTTCAACCTTAAACTGATCACATCATGGTATTCAACTCCTATACCTTCAGCAAGGGGATGTCCATCGCCGCCGGAGCCGGCAGCGACATCAGATCAATCTACGACGGCAGCGTTATCTTTGCCGATTATTTCAAAGGGTACGGGAACATGATCATCATCGATCATGGCGGCGGTTATTTCAGCCTGTATGCCCATGCAGCACGATTGACAAAAAAGGTGGGATCGGACGTGGCCCGTAATGAGACGGTGGCAACGGTCGGCGATACCGATTCGGCCCGGGGGCCGATGCTCTACTTCGAGATCAGGCACCAGGGGAAGCCGGTGGATCCGGCCGGGTGGGTGCGCTGAACAACTCGGTCTGCGCAGCTGCCGGCAATGAAACGTGATATACCACATTTATAAGAACCATACGACGTACGGAGGCACTACATGGCATTACCGGGTAATAGAAAAAATCGGCTGATGATGGGGGGGGCGATCCTTGTGGCCGCCCTGGTGATCTTCCTCGGCATCAGTTCACAGCGTCACTGCAGTGCGGAGGGGAAGGGGAGCGATTACGAATCCATCGAACTCTTCACCGATGTCATGGCCATCGTCAAGAAGAGCTACGTTGAAGAGGTCGATACCAAGAAGCTGGTGTATGGCGCCATCAACGGCATGCTCGCATCCCTTGACCCCCACAGTTCCTTCATGCCTCCCGACAGTTACAAGGAGATGAAGATCGACACCAAGGGCGCCTTCGGGGGGCTCGGGATCGAGATCAGCATCAAGGACGGCATCCTGACCGTTATCTCGCCGATCGAGGATACCCCGGCCTTCAAGGCAGGCATCAAGGCTGGTGACCAGATATTCAAGATCGATGACAAATTCACCAAGGACCTGAACATCAATGATGCGGTCAAACGGATGCGCGGACAGAAGGGGACGAAGGTTATCCTCACCATCATGCGTGAGGGATTCGACAAGCCCCAGGAGTTCCCGCTGGTCAGGGATATTATCCAGGTCAAGAGTGTCCGCTCCCAGCTGATGGAAGACGGTTACGCCTATATCAGGATCGCCCAGTTCCAGGAAAAGACCGATGAAGATCTGGGACGCTTCCTGAAGAACCTCAAAGAGGAGAATAAGGGTGAACTGAAGGGGTTGGTGCTGGATATGCGGAACGATCCCGGCGGGCTCCTCGACCAGGCGGTCCGGGTGGCAGAGCACTTCGTTGATGAAGGGCAGATGATTGTCTACACGGAAGGGCGTGAGAAGGATTCCAAGATGCAGTTCACGTCCCGCAAGGGGAGCAAGGAACCGAAATACCCGATCGTTGTTCTGATCAACGGCGGCAGCGCCAGCGCCTCGGAGATCGTGGCCGGCGCCCTGCAGGATCACAAACGGGCCATCGTCATGGGGACCCAGAGCTTCGGCAAAGGGTCGGTGCAGACCATCATTCCGCTGTCCGACGAATCGGGACTCCGACTGACGACCGCCCGGTACTATACCCCCAAGGGACGTTCCATCCAGGCCAAGGGGATCACGCCGGATATCGTTGTCGAACGTCTGGAGCTGCCCAAGGAGCCGACTGGCAAGAAGGATGGCATGCACCTGCGGGAGAAGGATCTGGAGAATCACTTCGAGGGTGAGGACAAGAAAGCCCCGGCGAAGGATGTGAAAAAGGACGAGAAGAAGGAGAAACAGCCCGTCAAACCGGAGGATGCCCTGCGTAACGACTACCAGGTTATGCGTGCCCTCGACCTGCTCAAAGGGTGGGAGATCCTCAAGACCATAGGCGGCAAGTAACTTCTTGGCATATAAACCCCGCAACAGGAAGAAACCGAACAGCCAGGGCGGCCGCATTGCCGCCCTGGCTGTTCTTGTTCTCGTCGTGCTGGTGCTGTTCGGCTACCTGCTGTTCAAACCCGGCAGCCAGGCGCCACCAGTCCGTCCGGCGCAGACCGCTCCTCCGGCGGCTCTGCCGAAGCAGACCATACCGGCCCCGCCGGTACATGATTCCTAT
>CAZSTJ010000370.1:0-1991 GCA_964609805.1 uncultured Geobacter sp.
ATCCCAGGTCGGCCAGCCCCAGCCCCCCCAGCTCCCAGTTTCCCAGGTGAGGCGAGATGAGAATAGCGCCGTTCCCCGCGGCCAGGGCTTCATCCAGCGGCTTCGCACTGCTTTTTCGCCCCACCAGCGCATGCAGCCTCGCCCCTGAGAGGCGGGTCATCAGCATGATGTCACACCAGTTGCGGGCAAACTTGTAATAGGAGGAGAGAATCAGTGGTTCTACCCAGCGGCGGCCGGTCACGACCCGCAGATTCGCGCGGGTCCCCCGGCGTTGCCGTCCGGTGATGCAGTACACAATAGCAGCGGTGATGAATGCTGGCAGGGGAAAACACCACCGCGGCACCAGTCGGGTCATACAATCGATGAGAAAGATGTTGACGTTGTTGTAGATGGCCATGACTCGGGGAGTACCTGCCGCGACGGGTGGCTACTGCTGATCGCAGCGGTCCCGGAACGATCTATTTTCCTCTCGTCGAGTAGTTGGGCTTGACCGGATGGTCGGCGAATTCCGTTTCCCAGACCGGATCGGCAATCTCCCCGTAGGCAGCAGAGTAGGTGTCCATCTCATCTGCAAGAACGGTAAAGATATCCTCCGCCCCGTCATGGGTAGGGTAGGCCCCCTCACTGTTGAAGATCTCACGTCCCACATCCGGGTGATCGATCAGCATGCAGGGACGGAGCAGGTTGTCATGTTCCCCCTGTTTCTCCCTGATCTTGCGGAACAGGGGGGATCCCAGTGCCTCGGCCAGGGTCGTGCGGCGGATGTTGTCGACCGCCACATGGCAGAAGACGCACGGCTCGATATCCCCGTTGGCATTGATATGGAAGTATTTGCGGCCGCCGGCCAGGCAGCCGGAGACGATGGGACCGTCGTTCCAGAAATCGATGAACAGCATCGGCTTGGACTCGCGGAAACCGGCCACACTGCGGCGCAGGTGATCGCGCTGTTCCGGGGACGGCATGAGGGAGGTTTCCGGTTTGCGCCCCACCGGTACGTAGGAGAAGAGCCAGAGGGCGAAGACTCCTTTGGCCAGGAGCATATCGATGTACTCGCCGTTGGTGATGACGGCGGAGTTCTTGCTGGAATGGGTGAACGAGCCGCAGAAGGAGAGCCCCCCCTCGCGCAGCAGGTCCATGGCGTGCATGACCTTCTTGAAATGCCCCGCCCCGCGCCGTTCGTCGGTCTCCTTCTCGTACCCTTCCAGCGAGAAGGCGGGCATAACGTTGCCGACCTCCGTCAGTCGTTCCACCATGGCTTCATCGATCAGGCCGCCGTGGGTGAAGACCAGAAAGGCCATGTCGCTGTGCTTTTTGAAGACGTCGAAGATCCCCTTCATGTAGAACGGTTCGCCGCCGGAGATGACGGCAAAGTAGATCCCCATCTCCTTCATCTGCATCAGGACCGAATCCAGCTCGTCAAGGCCGAGCTCCAGGGACTTGCCGTAGTCGCCGGCGTAACAGCCGTAGCACTTCAGGTCGCACTTCATGGTCGGGCTGATGACCACCGTGGAGGGGGGATAGAAACCGTTGGCGTCGGCCCACTCCTTCCGCTTGTTGGTGCCGTTCAGGAGATGGTTGATGGCCAGGTTGCTGATCCACTTGTCTCGCTGGTTGGGGTGCAGGTCGCGCAGGATGCGGCGCGGAAACTCGATGCTGGGATGCTTGTCGCGGATGAGCCCCCGGATCCAGCGGATCCGCTCCTTGTAGTAATCCTTTTTGGGGATCATCTCCATGAGATGGGTCATCTTGATCAGGGTATCGTCCGAGGAGTTGCTGGCCAGGGACAGCAGATAGGTCAGGACCTTCTCCTTCGTATAGTCTTTCAGTGACTTGATCATCTGAAACTCCCGTTACATGTGTCGTAGAAATATCTTGCAGATGCGCCAGGTATCGCGCACCGGCTTGAAATGGCTGGTGGCACGTCCGTCTGCCACCCGGGCCGGTATCGGCAGGGAGCCGATGGTGAAACCGCCCCGCCATGCCTTCATGAG
>CAZSTJ010000371.1:0-1975 GCA_964609805.1 uncultured Geobacter sp.
CCTGGGCAAGGATATCCTCTTCACCCGCTTCATGCGGCTGGTGGTGATCAAGTTCCTGCTGCCGGTCATCGAATTCGTCGGCCGGGTCATCGGTTTGGACAAGGACAAGATCCGCCAGTCGTTCATCGCCATGAACAACAGTCTGGTGATTTCCCAGCGGACCAGGATCAGTCCCGACCGGGTACTGGTGCTGCTGCCCCACTGCATCCAGCTGTTCGACTGCGAGATCAAGGTCACCGGCGACATCAACAAGTGTGTCCTCTGCGGTCGCTGCGACATCAAGGGGTTGGTGGAGATCGGCCGCAAGTACGGGATCGATATCTCCGTCGCCACCGGCGGCACCCTGGCCCGCAAGGTCATCGTGGAGAAGCGTCCCAAGCTGGTGCTGGCCGTGGCCTGCGAGCGGGACCTGACCTCCGGCATCAAGGACTGCTACCCCCTGCCGGTCATCGGCATCCTCAACGAGCGCCCCTTCGGCCCCTGCTTCAACACCCTGGTGGATTGCTCCAAGATCGATGACGCCCTCAGCCAGGTGCTGTTGGTGGACGAGCCGGCGAAGGCGCCATCTTGAGGATGTGTTTCTACTTACTGAATTGAAAAGGCCCCCTGCAGTGCTGCAGGGGGCCTTCTTTTATTCCACCTCTTCCAGCATCCCCAGGGCGAAGTTCTTGGCCCGCCCCGACGGGGCAATCACACCGTAGGCGATCGCCTCCCGCAGTTCCGCCTTCGTTGCCCCTGCCTCCTTCGCGACCGCGAAGTGCTTCTTCAGTCAGGTGGGGCAGCCGGTGATGATGGCACAGGCCACGCGGATCAGTTCCCTGGTCTTGACGTCCAGAACCTCTTCGTACTCGTAGTCGAGAAACTTCTTGCGGATGTTCATAAACTCTCCTCCCCGAATATGCGGTCGTAGCAGTCACGTATCGTGCCGGTGGTCTCTGCGTAATCGCTCAGCAGGGCGGCCCCCGGGTTCTTCAGTTTCGGGTCGTACCCCAGTCGCCGCGCCAGCTTGTTGATGTAGTTTTTCGGCCCGCTCAGGTCGTTGACCGAGTAATCATGAATAATGCGCAGCCGGTTCTCCAGCTTGCGCAGGAACTTGTAGCCGTTCAGCAGGGTCTCGGCATCCCCCTCACGCAGCAATCCCAGGGTGCGGATCTCTTTGAGCGCCACGATGGTGCTGGTGGTGCGCAGTTCGGGATTGGTGCAGCCATGCTTCAGCTGCAGGTACTGAACGGCGAACTCCACATCCACCATGCCGCCGCGGCCGGTCTTGATGTTGTAACTGTCGGCGGTCTCCCTTGCCAGTTCGTTCTCCATCCGCATCCGCAGACGATGGATCTCGCGCCGGCCGTCGTCATCGATGGTGGCGCCGTAGACGGTCTGGCGGATGACATCCGTCAGCTGCCCGGCCAGTATCGCGTCCCCCAGCACCACGCGGGCCTTGGTCAGTGCCTGCCGCTCCCAGATCTGGGCCTCCTTCCGGTGGTACTCCAGGAACGATTCAAGGGAGGTGACCAGCGGCCCGGCATTGCCGGAGGGGCGCAGACGGGTGTCGATCTTGTAGACGTATCCCTCACGGGTCTGCAGGGTGAGGATGGAGATGACCTTCTGGGCCAGTTTGGCGAAATACTCGTGGTTGGAGATCTGCTTTTCACCGTCGGTGTACCCCTGGCGGTCGTAGACGAAGATGATATCCAGATCCGAATGGTAATTGAGGTCGCCTCCCCCCAGTTTTCCCATGCCGATGACCGCCAGACCCGCTTCTTTGATCGATTCGCCATCCCGGTAGGTGGGGCGGCCGAAACGCTTCAGCTCCAGTGCGGCAATCCGGAAGGCGGCCTGGAGACAGGTCTCTCCCAGGATGCTCAGCTGCGAGGTGATCTCGCTCTGGCCAAGGCGGCCGTGGATGTCGTTCAGGCCGATACGGAGGAATTCCTCGTTGCGATAGCGGCGCAGGACGTCCAGCTGATCCTCGAAA
>CAZSTJ010000372.1:0-1963 GCA_964609805.1 uncultured Geobacter sp.
TGCCAGTGCCAGCACCTCCATCCAGACCAGCCGCTTCCAGATATGTCCCTTCTTCCAATGGCCGATCTCATGAGCCAGCACCGCCACGATCTCGCCATGGGTCATCTGCCTGAGCAGGGTATCGTACAGCACGATCCGCTTGACCCTGCCGATGCCGGTAAAATAGGCATTGGAATGCCGACTGCGCCGCGACGCATCCATCTGCAATACCTTGCCGACCATCAGCCCCGCTTTCTCCATCATAAAACGGATTTCATCCTCCAAACCCTCCTCTGATACCGGTTCATACCGGTTGAAAAGCGGCTCGATCAGATAGGGTGAGACGAACATCATAAACAGGCTGAACAGCGCCATGAATCCCCAGACCCAGAGCCACCAGTGCAGCGGGCTCCAGCCGATCAGCCAGAAGACGACTGCCAGCAACAGAGCCAACAGCAGGGATGAGATGAGCTGTGACTTGATCAGGTCTTCGCACCAGAGCCGGAGTGTTGTGGTGTTGAAGCCGTACCGCACCTCGACAACGAAGGTACCGTACAGATCGAAGGGGATGCCCAGCAGGGTCTGGCCCCACGTCAAGAGGAGATAGAAGAGCACCCCGGCCAAGAGCGGCGATGCCGTCAGGCCGCCGATGAAGCGGTCATAGGCGACAATAACCCCGCCGAAGAGAAAGATCAGCAGGAGGGCATTGTCGAACAGCGATTCCCACAACCCCGAACGGCTGACATCGAAGGCATAGGCGCTGCTGACCTGCAGTTTCTCCTCATCAACAGCCCCCTCGAACCCGGCAGGCACCTTGGTGCCATACTGTTTGAGATGGCGCAGGTTCAAATAGCGCAGACAGTAGCCGCTGGCAGTAATGGCGCAAAATACTATGAATAATATCAGCTTCATCGTCGTCTTACGTTCCTTTCAGCAAAGCAAAGGCACGGGGTTACGCCCGTGCCTGGTATAACTCCCCGTGTTCCCCTTGAAACGAGGGGAACACGGGTGGGATTATGGTTCATCAGATGAGGTCGATGACCGCCTTGACGCACTTCTGTATCCCCTCGTACGTCTCGGAGATCCGGTTTGCCAGCATATAGGCCGGCGTACTGACGATCTTGTTCTTGCTGTCCACCACGAACTCGGTCACCGGGCACTCCTGGTGTGTGGACCCTGTTTTCTCGATCTCGGCGGCGGTGCCGGCATCATTGCCGATGGTCACGGTGGGTGCGACCACTTTGCCGAGGGCTGCGGCCAGCATGGCAGGGGCGATACAGATGACACCAATAGGCTTGCCCGCCGCCACCATCTCCTTCAGCAGGCGCGACACCTCGGGGTTGACCGATGCACCGGCCCCCTTGAGGGCAAAGTCGCACAGGTTCTTGGCCGCGCCGAAACCACCGGGAAAGACCACGGCATCGATATCCCCCGCCGTGACCGCCCTGATATCCCGGATATTGCCGCGGGCGATGCGGGCCGATTCAACCAGCACATTACGTTTCTCGCCGCTCTCCTGCATGGTCAGGTGGTCGGTCACCGGGAACTCGATGTTCGGCGCCATGCAGACCGCCTCACACCCCGCCTGGTCGATCGCCAGCAGGGCAAAGACCGCCTCGTGTATCTCGCTGCCGTCACGCACGCCGCATCCTGACAGTACCACTCCGATCTTCTTCATAGCTGTTCCTCCTTCTGTCCGTTGTTCCGGTATGGTCGGTTCTTTAGTCGGCTTCTTCGGATAATGATTTACGGATCGCTTCATCATACGGCGTCAACCGGATCGGTATCAGATCATGAATCTCCTGATCCCGGCAGATCACCTCGTTTTTCAGCCCCTCGATCAGCGGCATGGAGACCGATGGCGGGACCGGGGTAATGAACCCCACCCAGTAGGACGACAGTTTCGGGGTCAGCACCGGCACCGGCAGGATGAACAGTTCCCGCCCCTCGATCCGTCCGAAGCGTTCCATCATCTCCCGATAGG
>CAZSTJ010000373.1:0-1902 GCA_964609805.1 uncultured Geobacter sp.
GTCATAGACAATCTGCCCGCCGTTGTAGCCGCTGCCGGTCCCCGGGGCGATGTGGATCCGGCCCGGCAGGGGTGCCATGGGGCGGGTCGGGATCGGCACCACCGCGGGGATCGGTGTCCCCTTGACGATCTCCCCGTCCGGGAGGGCCCGGGCATCGGCTCGCGGAAACCCCTGGGGATCCAGTTCGGTGCCGGCCTCGAAGACGTCATGATTCCGGTAGAGCGCCCACATCCCCTGGGCGAAGTGCGGGTAGAAATGGCAGTGGAAGATGGCGTCGCCCTGCTCCAGGTTGCGGTTGCCGGAGTTGTAGACCATCTCGTAGGTATAGGAGGAGCCGGGGCCGATCCCCTGGGCGTCCAGGTAGGTACCGCCGTCGTCGTTAGGGGTGAAGAGCCATTGCTGGGCGTGGAGGTGAAAGATGTGGAACTCCTTCCCCACGTGCAGATTCCTGATTTTGGTCCGGTCGCCGATGTAGGTGTGGAAGACGTTGGAGGGGTCCTCGGGGTAGAGCGCCTTCGTCGCCTTGGGGCCGATGATGAGCTGCCCGTTGACATCGGTCGTGTTGGCCGGCACGTCCACCAGCAGCCCCGGGTCGCTCACCGCCCAGGAGGTCAGGAAGAATTCCTCGAACTTGCACTCGGGGCAGTCCCACGTGGGGCCCACACCCAGGCGATTCGCCACCACCTCGGTACCCACGGCGGCCGAACCGTAATTGATCATGAATCCGTCCTTGACCCCGTTCAGGGTAAACTGGAAGGCCGGATCCCGGAAGATCGGAAAGGGCTGGATCGCCTCCACCTCGTCATGGAATACGACCGTGAACTCGCGGAAGGAGCGGTCCCGGTCCGGGTAGGCAGGATTTTTCGGATAGGTGCCGGTGGGAAAGTCGGCCCGGCCGGCGCCGGTGACGATAGCATTCAGTTCGTTATGGACGATCCTGCCGGTCTGGGGGTCGACGATACGCAGGATCGGTTTCCCGGCCAGCCGGTGACCGACCGGATAGACGGCGTCGTAATTGATGATCGGATGGCCGTCGGCGGTCAGGCCGGCCGTCGCCAGGGTCAGTTCGGCATTGGAGATCTGGTTACGGTACCACTCGGAGCCCCGGGGCTCCACGTTGACGATACCGAAGAGACCGAGAGAGGAGGTGCCCTGAATCCCCTCTCCGCTGGTGTTGTCGACATTGCTGCGCAGTTCATACGCCCCTTCGTGTTCACCCCGGAAGGTATAGCTGCTGCTCCCCCCAGGCGGGACAGCACCGGGTGCGTTCCTCCCCACGTTGACCCCGCCGTCGCTGATGCCGCCGACAAAGGAAACCCCCTGGACGGAGATGCCGACCGAACGGGTGGCCGGCTGCAGATCCACCGCCGCCCCCCCTTCACCCGGAGGGAGCACGATCGGCAGCGGTGCCGGAGAGACCAGGTTCTGGAAATTGATCTGCAGGCAATCACCCTCATTGACCCGCAGGGTGATGGGACGGGGGCGCTTGTCGTCCCGCAGCCGCACATTGCCCGGCACCAGGCCGCCCCCCGTCACCTTTTCAACCAGGTCGTCCTTGAGCGAAAAGATCATCCCGACCGGGTTATGGGCCCCCAGCCGGTTGAACATGATGAACTGGTCATGGGCGACGACATCGACGCTGACCGTGGCGGCACAGGTAGCGGCAGCCGCCGCCGGGGCCTGCAGGAGTGCACTGCTGAACGTCAAGGCAATGGCAATCTGAAACACCATTTTCATATCATTTACTCCCGCCCCTGTCTCCGGAGCGCCGGTTTCTGTTAATCCATTCTCCCGGGGGAGAGGGGGCTTTCGTTCCGTAGGCCGGTTCAAAAGAAGTGGAACCGGCAACGTGCTAGTTCGATCTGATCGTGATGCGGCTGGCCCGCAGGGTCGTATCCCGCA
>CAZSTJ010000374.1:0-1883 GCA_964609805.1 uncultured Geobacter sp.
ATATAGATGCCGGCTTGGCTCGTCTCACCATCCGTCATGCTGACGTTGATGGCGATGCGCCCATTGCGAAATCCATCGCGTTCGATGCCAAGAGCAGTGATGGGCAGGCCCTTGGCCATGGGGTCGATCAACCCGCCATCCCAGCCGGTCTCGATGAGTGCGAAGGGATCCAGCGAGTCGAGGCTGCCCACGTCGAATTTCGCATACAGACCAGTTGCTCCGCTCGCGTTGAGCGCCTTGAACACGATATCGTTGCCGTCAATCGCCACGAAGGCGGGGGAACGCCAGCGCGGTTCCTCGGCAGCATCACCATCATCCGATTCTCCTGTGCCTGGCGGCTTCCCTGAGAAGGTCCAGAACAGGAAGTCGTCGAAGATGTCGCCGGTTTGGGCGACGAGATAGAGCTTGCTGGACCAGGTGTCGGCGAGGAAGACTCCCTGGTTTTTCAGGATATTGAACTGGTAGATGCCGTCACCAGCCGTGCCATTGTTGTCCTGGGCTCTGCAAGCGTCGAGTAGGCCTGTGTTTCCATCGGTCGGGCAGAACAGGTTTTTTTCAAAGGTCTCGGTTCCCCAGCCCGCCCAGAAGCCGACATAACGTCCGTCGAAGGAAAGGCCTTCGCCGAATGCGGAAAGCGTGGGACTGCCGTTCTGCGCTGGCACGACAGTGTTAAATCCGGCGACAGTCTTCAGCGTCGCATTCGGTTTGAGATCAGCCAGGAAAATTCCCCCGGCTGTTGGTGCTTGCTCGTTATCAAGGCCGGTGAACACCACTTTCCCGGCGGCGGCACTCGGAGGCGCGGTGGAACCGAATTGAGCGGCGCCATTATTCGGGACTGCGCTGCTGGGCATGGCCATGCCGCTGCGCGCGATTTCGACGACCGGACCGTCATTCACCACGTCCCGGTAATAAACCCCGGTCTGCCCGCCGCCTGCTGTCGTGAAGTTGCCCTTGAACGTCACCAGATTGCCGGTTGGCGAAGGAGCGCCGGGGAACTGGTCGAATTTCGTCCCGGCGGGTTGATTCGGTACCTGAAATTGCGCATATCCCGGCGCCATGCCCAACTGGCTTGCCCCCGTGGCCAAGGTCCCGCCGCTCCCCTGGGTGCTGTAAACGCCTGCCGTACCGGCCCTGGTTTCCTCGCCGCCATCAGGTGTGTACTTGTAGACTGGCTGGGATTGGGCCCTGAAAGCGATTGCGCTCGAGGTGGCGTCGATGCGCGGAAAGGCCGGAAACTCGGTGAATGTCGTTCCCAGATTGTTCGGCGCGGGTACTTGTGTCTGGCCATTGATCGCCAGCGGTGTGATCGGGCTGCCCGCCACGGACATGTCGCGCGTGAAAATGCCGCGAATGGGTTCGCCGGCTTTACCCGTATTGCCACCTTCCCCCCTCAGAGGCTTGGCCCGCGCGCGAAAGACCACGAGTCCGTCATCATTGATGGAAGGCTGGTTGTAACTGAAGAAATTCTTGTTTGAATCAGGCGCGACATAGGTGTTGTTGACGACGGTTGCCCAAGTGATTCTAGGGGCGGCATTGGCGGTGCCGACGGGCATGCCGGCCAGCATGAATAGGCCTGCCATCACGGTAGCCTTGAACGGAACACGGTTGCGCCGTGTCCTTGGAGCATTACGCATGTGTTTCATGAGAGTACCCCTTTGATATGAATTACAAGGAAAAATGCTCAACAATTATTCTCTTGTGCCATGAGTGGAAGCATAAGCAGTGCCAGTTGCTGCTTCCGTTTTCGATCTCATTCATAAGCAAAGACTTGTAATTCGCCTGTGACGGGCAGGTGAAAAAGGAGCCTGGTTTTTTTTGGGTGCGCATGTAAAGTCTTCCGACATCATCAATGGATGTCGGAAGACTTTTCACCCGTATGGAGC
>CAZSTJ010000375.1:0-1852 GCA_964609805.1 uncultured Geobacter sp.
GGGCTATGCCGGATTGCTGAAAAATGACTTCCAGATCCTGGACACCCGCGCGGTCTCCGGCGTGCTGCAGCGGGGCGGCACCTTCCTGCAGTCGGCCCGTTCGCCCGAGTTCCGCACCGAGGAGGGGCGCAAAAAAGCGCTGGACAACCTGCTCAAGGAACGGGTCGAAGGGCTGATCGTGATCGGCGGCGACGGTTCACTGAACGGCGCTCTGGCGCTGGACCGGATGGGCTTCCCGGTGATCGGCATCCCGGCCAGCATCGACAACGACATCCCCTACACCGACATGTCCCTGGGGGTCGATACGGCCCTCAACAACATCATCTATGCCGTGGACTGCATCAAGGACACCGCCAGCTCCCACGACCGGGCCTTTATCGTCGAGGTCATGGGGCGCAATTCCGGTTATCTGGCCTCCACCTCCGCCATCGCAACCGGGGCCGAATTCGCCATCGTCCCTGAGGTTGAATTCGACCTGTCGGAGATGTGCCATCAGCTGCGCCGGCGTTATGAGGAGGGACGCACCAATGCGCTGATCATCATGGCCGAAGGGGCCGGTCATGCCCAGGCGATCGCCGACGGCATCAAAGACACGGTCGGCTTCGAGACCCGGGTGACGGTGCTGGGGCATTACCAGCGCGGCGGCGCACCATCGGTCTTCGACCGTTTGCTGGGGAGCCGCTTCGGCCGCAAGGCGGTTGATCTGCTGCTGGCCGGAACCAAAGGGGTCATGGTCGGCCTGGCCACCAACGCGCTCAACATGACCCTGCTAGAGATGGTGGTCAATGGCGGCCAGAAGAAACTGAACGAAGACCTGCTGCGCATGGCCGACATCCTGGGCATCTGATGAAAAACGAGAAAAAGTTCCACAAGAAGCGCTCGATCAAGTCCGGACTGCCCCCCGGCAGCCTGGTGCACATCGGCGACGCGCCCAGGGAGCTGGCGGAGATCAGTGTCATCTCCTACACTCCCGAGCAGGTCAGCGAACTCCATTTCCAGCAGATCGGCGACTACCTGGAGACCCCCTGGATACCCGGAATAACCTGGGTCAACGTGGAGGGGGTTCATGATGTGGAGCTGATTCGCCGTCTGGGTGAGAACCACACCCTGCACCCGCTGATCCTGGAGGACGTGGTCAACACGGTGCAGCGCCCCAAGATCGAGGATTACGACGACTACCTGTTCATCGTTCTGCGTATGCTGCGCCCCACCGAAGGGGGAAGTTTCAGCTCGGAACAGATCAGCATCATCCTGGGGCCCAACTATCTCTTCACCTTTCAGGAAGGCATCCAGGGCGACCTGTTTGATTCCGTCCGCGAGCGGATCCGCGGCGGCAAAGGCAAAATCAGGAGTCTGGGCTCCGATTATCTGGCCTACGCCCTGATCGACGCCATTGTGGACGGCTATTTCAGCATCCTGGAAGACTTTGGTGAACGGATCGTGGATGTTGAAGAGGAGCTGGCCATCGCCCCCGATCAGCAGTCACTGCATCGCATCAACGGCCTGAAAAAGGAGATCATTCACCTGCGCAAGACCGTATGGCCGCTGCGCGAGGCGATCTCGTTCCTGGAACGGGGCGACAGCCCCCTGCTGCACGATGCCACCCGGGTCTATTTCCGCGATATCTACGACCATACCGTGCAGGTGATCGACACGGTCGAGACCTACCGCGACCTGCTCTCCGGCATGCTGGACCTGTACCTGTCCAGCATCAGCAACCGCACCAACGAAGTCATGAAGTTTCTGACCGTGATCGGCACGATCTTCATGCCGCTGACCTTTCTGGTGGGGGTCTACGGCATGAATTTCAGAAATATGCCGGAACTGGAATGGCAGAACGGCTATTTTATGC
>CAZSTJ010000376.1:0-1843 GCA_964609805.1 uncultured Geobacter sp.
TCCCTGGCTGGACCCGCCCCCCGCTGCCGCCCGACGGCAATGGCAGCAGCGGGGGGCGGGTCCAGCCAGGGAAGTTCACCCGGTTCGACGGCACCCCATGCCGCCAGTTCCAACACCAGAGGTGCCAGATCGCTTTCCAGCAGTTCCGGCGGGGTATGGGGCGTCATGGCATGGTAGGTATGGCGACTGTACAGGCGGTAGCAGACCCCGGGGGCCTGTCGCCCTGCCCGCCCCTTGCGCTGTTCGGCAGAGGCCTTCGATTCCCTGACCGTCACCAGGCGGTTCATACCGCTCCCCTGATCATGGCGCACCCTGCGGGACAGCCCGGAATCGACCACGACCCGCACACCGTCGATGGTGAGACTGGTCTCAGCAATGCTCGTGGCCAGCACGACCTTGCGGCGCTCACCCGCCCTGATGGCCGCCTGCTGCTGCTCGAAGGGAAGATCGCCGTACAGGGGGCGCACATCGATGCCGCGCTCCACCATGGTATCGGCCAGCTGCGCGGCGCAGGCACGGATCTCACCGGCACCGGGGAGAAACACCAGCAGATCCCCCTCCGTCTCTGCAGCCACCCGACGGACAACGGCTGCCATCCGCTGCGGCAGCGGTCCCAGATGATCATCCAGGTAAATCTCATCCACCGGAAACATGCGGCCGGGTGAGCTGATTACCGGGGCATCACCCAGCAAACGGGACAAAGGACCGGTGTCAAGCGTTGCCGACATGACCAGGATCTTCAGGTCGGGGCGCACCTGTCGCTGAACATCCAGGCAGAGGGCCAGCCCCAGGTCGGCCTGCAGACTCCGCTCATGGAATTCGTCGAAGATGACCAGCGCCACCCCCTCCAGAAGGGGGTCGTTCTGGATACGTCGGGTCAGAATGCCCTCGGTGACAACCTCGATCCGGGTTGCCGGACCGGACCGACTGTCAAAGCGGATGGCATAACCGACCGTCCGGCCGACCTCCTCATCCAGACAGCCTGCCATCCAGCGTGCCGCAGAAACTGCTGCCAGCCGCCGGGGTTCGAGCATGATGATTCTGCCGGCGGTCGCGGGTATGATGTCGAGGAGTGCCAGGGGGACGCGGGTGGTCTTGCCGGCACCCGGATCAGCCTGCAGGATCGTGTTGGGGTGGGTCTGTACCGTCTGCAGCAGGCGGGGCAGGATTTCGTCAATGGGGAGGGTTGAACGGTTCACAGCCTGATCAGGTCAACATGTTCTTCATCATGGGGATTAATATGGATCATCACGTCTCCTACATTGGGGAACGCATCAAAGATCAGCTTCTTCACCCTGGAGGCTATATCGTGGGACTCCTTGACCGTCATCTCCGGGTCCATCTCCAGCTTGAGGTCAATGACCATGTACTGACCGGTCCGGCGGCCGCGGATGTCGTGGACATGTTCCACCCCGGGGATGCTCTCCGCCAGGCGTGTCACCTCTTCTATGAAGTCAGGGGGAGCACTTCCGTCCATCAGGTCGTGGGCAGCTTCCCGAAAGGTCTGGTAGCCGATGTGCAGGATAAAGAATGCCGTGATGCCGGCCGCCAGCGGATCCATGATTCCAAAACCAAAGTAGGCACCGGTAACGCCGATCAACGTTGATACCGAGGTGATTGCATCCTTGCGATGGTCCTTGGCAATTGCCAGTAGCGAGGGGCTGGCAAGCTCTTTACCGGTCTTCTGGGTAAAGCGGAACAGCCATTCCTTAACCAGGATCGTCAGAAATGCAGCCGCCACCGCTATCAATTCGGGAGATTGGAAATGACCTCCGATGATCGACCGGGTCGAACTGACCAGGATCCAACCGCCGGTAGCCAAAATTATCAGGGAGATCAGGAG
>CAZSTJ010000377.1:0-1841 GCA_964609805.1 uncultured Geobacter sp.
CTCCCGGCGAGGTCCCCCTGAGTTTCTTCAAATCGCTCCCCAGTGGTCAGAAGGGTGCAGCCCTCGGCTCGGGGATCAACAGCAAGGAAGAAGGTGCCAAGGCCCCGCTGCAGGCCCCGGTCCCTGCAGGCGCCGCCAAACCGGCCGCCGATGCGGCAAAAGCCGCGGACAAAGCCGGCGCCGACAAAGCGGCCAAGCCGGCGGAGGCCAACGGCTACACCGTTCAGGTAGCTTCCTATCCGCTCCGTTCCGAGGCGGAAACCCTCAAGAACACCCTGTCCGGCAAAGGATACAGTGTCTATATCTCCGAATCTCATCTCGGGGATAAAGGTACCTGGTACCGGGTCCGGGTCGGCCGACGCCTGGAACAGGAGCCCGCCAAGGAGCTGGCAAAGAAACTGGGCAAATCTGCGCAGGTCTTCCCCGACAAGGAGTAACGCCCCCGGCAAACCGATTAATAGTTGCCAGCCGCAATCCGCTATGCTATAAAGTTTCCTTTGCCGGTGAGTAGCGCAGCCTGGTAGCGCACCTGCCTTGGGAGCAGGGGGTCGCTGGTTCGATTCCAGTCTCACCGACCATAAAACGTAAAAGGGTCCAGCTGAAAAGCCGGACCCTTTTTTTCTCTTGTGCGCCTGTAATCCCAGGTGCAACCGCTCTCATACCTACTTCAGGACGACATCTTCACTGGTAAGGAATTGCACCCCGGCTTGCCCCATTTCTTGCAGCGCCCGGGCAGAATCTCCCTGATTCAGCTCGACACCGGCCACACAATCGACCAGGAGGGTCACCCCGAATCCCTGGTTCACCGCATCAAGGACCGTACTCCTGACACAATAATCCGTTGCCAATCCCCCCACATAGAGCGCTGTCACCCCGAATGCCCTCAGGATGTCGACCAGCGGCCGCCCGTCCGGACCACTCCCGTCGAAGGCGGAATAGGCATCTCGGTCCGGATCGCTCCCCTTGGAGATGACGATGGTCCCTTTCGGGAGCAGCAGTCCGGGATGGAATGCCGCACCGGCGGTATCCTGGAGGCAATGGGACGGCCATGCCCCCCCGTAAGCGGTAAAGTGTTTCGTTACCGGCGGGTGCCAGTCACGGCTCGCCAGCACCGGCAGACCGGCAGCGGCAAAGGCCGCCGCAAGCCGACCGAGCGGCGCAGCCACCCGGTCCCCCTCCGGCACGGCCAAGGCGCCGCCGGGACAGAAGTCGTTCTGTACATCGACGATCAAGAGCGCGGCCCCCGACTTCATGGCGCACCCCGCTCTTTGCCGGCCCGCTCGATCAGGTCGGTGCGAAGGCATTTCAGCTGTTCCGTGATGGAGACCTTGTAACGGTGGGGATTGATCAACCGCAGGGATCCGCTGGGGAGTCTGGCCAGTTCATCCCGACAGCGGGCTGCCATCGCCTCCAGCGGCTCCGGCGACAGTGTCCGCTTCCCGTCGGTCATCACGACCCTGCGCAGCTCCGCCCGCCGGGCATGCGGCGGCACCAGCGTACTCCGGAGCGGGTTGGTCGGGTCGTAGACCGTATCGCCGGCTGTCGGCTTTTCACCATACAGACTGACCACGTCCTGGATGAAGCTGCCGTCACGGTCCGTGAAACGGTAGAGCTGTTTCTTCCCCGGCAAGGTGGATTTGGCAAGGTCTCCCGTCACCTTCAACTTGGGGATACCGTCGATCTCCACCAGCTTGTAGACCCCGCCGAGGGCGCCGCCCCCGGCACCGGCACAGGTGGCCAGCCGGGTTCCGACACCATACATATCGATCCGCCCCCCCTCATTCCGCACCGATTCGATCACAAACTCATCCATGTCATTGGATGCCACGATTCGTACATCG
>CAZSTJ010000378.1:0-1836 GCA_964609805.1 uncultured Geobacter sp.
CCTCCAGGCTGAGGACGCGGGGCCGCTTCTTGGGGTCGTCGCGCAGGAACGGGCTTTCCAAGGGGTCAGGCGGTTCAGTCGGCTCAACCTGATCAGCTTCAAACTTCCCCTGACAAACCCCGACCCTTTGCTCCGCCGTTGCGGCTTCCTCTCCTGGCTCACCGGCATGCCCTTCTTCCTCCTCTGGCTGGCCTTGAGCATCGCTGCGCTCTCGACGCTTGCTGCCGAGTGGCAGGCATTCACCAGCCAGACAGCCGGGTTCTTCGGGGCCGAAAATCTCATGCGCATCTGGTTGATCTGGTTCGGCCTCAAACTCGTGCACGAACTCTTCCATGCCCTGGTTTGCTACCGATATGGCGGCAGGATATTCGAGGCCGGAATTCTGTTTGTTCTCTTCATCCCTCTCACCTACGTCAACGCGACCTCCTCCTGGCGGTTCCCATCCAAATGGCAACGAATGCATGTGGCTGTTGCCGGCATATTCATAGAACTTGGCGTCGCCTTCGCTGCCCTGCTCATATGGTCATGGTCGCCGGACAGCCCGGCCGGGTACATCTGTCACAACACAGTCATTATCGCCGGGGTCAGTTCCCTGCTCTTCAACGCCAACCCGCTGATGCGCTTCGACGGCTACTACCTGCTCTCCGACCTGACAGGCCTGCCCAACCTCTACCAGCAAGGGCTCGAATCAATCAGATCCCTCTTTGCCCGGTTTTTCCTGGGGTTGCAAACTCCCGAGCCACCACACCGGGTCTTCCTCATCGTCTACGGTGTGGCCATCCATATCTGGCGCATCCTGGTGCTCGTTTCCCTGGGCTATCTGGCTAGCAGGCTGGCCGGCGGTCTTGGTATTTTCCTCACCCTCGGCGCCGTACTCGTTTGGGTGGGGGTGCCCCTCCATACCTTTCTCAAACGGTGGCCCGGCTACCGGCAACGGAATCCCGCTCTGGTAAGGCAGCTGGCAGCCCGTCTCTGCCTGACGCTGCTTCTCTTGATTGCGGCCCTTGAGCTTGTTGGCTGGGAAAAGCGGATTCAAGCGCCAGCGATCGTCGAATATGAGCAGCAATACGGGGTCAGGAACCAACCGAGTGGATTTGTCCGGGAAATTCGAGTGGAAGACGGAGACACGATCACCGCAGGCCAAATCCTCCTGGTCCTCGACAACAGCGAACTGGAATACTCGCGGCGACAATTGCGCCTCCAACTGGAACAACTTGACCTGAAGAGCCGCCTAGCCCACAGCACCGGCCGGATCGGCGACCTCCAGATCCTCCGCGACCAGCAAAGCACCCTCCGTAATGAACTGAAGGCCGTGGAGGATGATATCGCGGCCCTGGTCATCAGAGCACCGGGCGACGGCATCTGCATCGGTGAAAACCTGTCCAGCCTCCAGGATGTGTATCTCCCCAAAGGACAAGAACTGCTCTGGATCGTCAGCCTGGAGCGGAAAGAACTGATTGGCATGGCAGCCCAAAACGATATCGAGCAGTTCCACCGCCTGGTCAGTCAGCCCGTGGAGGTCGACATGCGAGCTTCAGGAATTGGCGTATTCCAAGGCAAACTCAACCGTATCGCCCCTCGAATGCTCACCGTCCTCTCTCATCCCGCCCTTGGGGCAGTCAACGGTGGACCACTCGACGTGCGTCAAACGGTGATCGACGCCCAAGGACAAGGCATGGAACAGCAACTGCGCTACGAACTCTTCACCCCCCGCTTTACCCTCCATGTCGACATTCCCGCAGAGATTCGCCAACAACTCTCTGCCGGCCAACTCGCCATCCTGACAATCCGGGGTGAGCGGGCATCCCTGGGCGACACCCTCTGGCAGGCCATCTG
>CAZSTJ010000379.1:0-1833 GCA_964609805.1 uncultured Geobacter sp.
CTCCTATAATGACACCCCCGCCGGAGTAACTACCGTCTCGGGGAGCATAACGGTCAGACAGGGGCGGCTGAACGCAAAGAACCTGATCATCAAGTAGGAAACCCGGCACGAAACAGAAACGGCCGCACCCCTCATGGGATGCGGCCGTTTTCGTTGCAGCGATAAATGGACGGAATCTACAGGATCCCGGTCAGATCCTTCAGCTCGATGCTCGCCTTCTGGCGCAGTTCCTTGGCCCACTGGCTGAACCGTTCCTCAGATTTCTTGCGGTACAGGGCATCTTCGATCTCGGTCTTGACGCTTTCGAACGGCTTCATCCTGCCGGTGACCCGTTCCTCAAGCTTGATGATGTGGAAACCGGCAGGGGTGTAGACCAGTTCACTGACCTCCCCCGGTTTCAACGCAATGATCGCCTTTTCCAGCTCAGGCAGCATGTCACCCTTCTTGAAGCTCCCCAGATCGCCGCCGTCCTTGCGGGCTGCCGGATCTTCGGAGTACGAGCGTGCCAGCTCGGCAAAATCCTTGCCCCCTTTGGCCTCGGCAAGCACCATCAACGCAGTGGTCATCGTACGTTTGATATCATCGGCAGGTGCTTTCTCGCTGGTCTTGAAAAAGATGTGGCGGGCCCTGAAAGTGTCGTCCTCCGAGTAGCGGACCCGGTTCGCCTCGTAGTATTCCCGCATCTCGGTCTCGCCCACCTGGATCTTGGAACGGACCTCCATGCTGACCAGCTTGAGGCGCTCGATCTGTTCCTGGAGCTGGTTCCGATACTGCTCGAAGGTGAGCCCCTGGCCGGCCAGGGCCGAGACGAGGGCTTCCTGGGAGGTTATATTATTCTGCTTCTTTACATCGTCGATTGCCTGCCGGACCTCTTCGTCGCTGACCCTGATGTTCAGCTCCTTGATCTTCTGATCCAGCAGCTTCTTTTCTATCAGGTGATCCAGGGCGGCGCGGCGGATCTTGCTCCGGGTATCCGCATCAACCGGGGACTTCTTCTCCGCCTCGCGGATGACCGGCAGGGATTCCCGTTCTATCTCGTTCAGGGTGATCAGATCATCATTGACGATGGCGGCAATGGTGTTGACCACCGTGCCGGTCGAGACCTTGGGCGCTGCCTCAGCCTTCGGCTTCTCCTGCTTGACGGTCGCCGCTGCCGGTTCTTCCTTCGCGACGGCTGCCTCTTTCGACGAGCACCCCGCGGCCAGCAGCAGCCACAGTCCTGCAAGCAGCATCCCGGTTCTGTTACGTGTGTTTGTCATGAACGTTCCTTGAAGTTACTGCACGAAAGGGTGGGCTGATCCCACCCTTTCGGTTCAGTGCTCACTATAGCCGATACTGCCGTTATTTCTTCTCTGCGGGAGCTGCGGGAGCTGCGGGAGCTGCAGGAGTTGCAGGGGCTGCCTTGGCAGGCTCGGCCGGTTTCTTGGCCTCACCCTTCGCCTCTTCCTTCTTGGCACCGCCCATCTCCTTCAGCACGTCTTCCTTGATGGTGACCTTGGCGCTCTTCTTGAGATCTTCCTTGATCTTCTGGAAGACCTCCTGCTGCTTGGACGGCATGATGGCGCCCTTGATCTGCTCCTTCACCTCTTCCAGCGGGCGGACACCGGCGGCCCGCTTGCCGGTCAGCTTGATGATGTGAAAACCGAAGTCGGATTTGACCACGTCGGAGACCTGGCCTTCCTTGAGGGCCATGGCGGCCTTCTCGAACACCGGCACCATGGAGCCTTTGCCGAACCACCCCAGGTCGCCCCCCTTGGAGGCCGAGGAATCAACGGAGTGCTTCTTGGCCAGCTCCTCAAACTTGCCGCCAGCCTTGACCTGGGCCAGGACATC
>CAZSTJ010000380.1:0-1798 GCA_964609805.1 uncultured Geobacter sp.
CCACTTTGATGAACAGCTCTCCTACAAGACCCGATCCATCATCGCTGTCCCGTTGAAGATCAAAGACAAGGTCATCGGCGTCATCGAGCTGATCAACAGTTTTGACGAGGTGATCTTCGACGACGACGACCAGAGTATCCTGACCGCCATCGCCGACTTTGCCGCCATCGCCCTGGTCAATGCGCGCAACTTCGACCGGATCAATGAGCTGGTCGTCACCGACGACCTGACGGGGTTATACAACTCCCGCCATTTCGGACAGCTTGTCGAGAGCGAATTCCAGCGGGCCCAGCGTTATCAGACGGAGCTCTCCATCGTTTTTCTTGATCTTGACCATCTGAAGAGCATTAACGATGTCCACGGGCATCTGGTGGGGAGCCGCATGCTGAGCGAACTGGGGCGGCTGATCGGGAAGAACATACGTGACTGCGACCGGGCTGCCCGTTATGGTGGCGACGAGTTCGTCATTATCCTGCCGCAGACCTCCAAGCAGCAGGCCGTCAGCATGGCGGTGAAGCTGCTGGAGTTGATGCGCTCCACCGAGTTCCGCTCAGACGACAATCAGCCGATCCACCTTTCGGCCAGTTTCGGCGTGGCCACCTATCCCCAGGATGCAGAGAGCAAGACCGAGCTGCTCCGGGCTGCCGATATCGCTATGTATGACGCCAAGGAGGCGGGGAGGAGCTGCGTCAGGGGCTTTCAGCCCGCAACCTGATCCCCCTCCGGGACGTCAGTGGGCCTCGCTCCAGTTACTGCCGTAGCTGATGTCCACCTTCAGCGGTACCCGCGTCGCCACCGCCTGGGTCATCTCCTCTTCTACCAGCTGTTCCATTCGCAGCAACTCCTCTTCCCACACCTCAAAGACCAGTTCGTCATGCACCTGCATGATCAGGCGACTGCCCAACCCTTCGCTGCGAATACGGCTGTCGATCTTGATCATGGCGGCCTTGATGATGTCGGCGGCTGACCCCTGAATCGGGTAGTTGATAGCGTTGCGCCGGGCAAACGCCAGCACGTTGCCGTTCGCGCTGTTGATCTCCGGAATGGGGAGGCGGCGCTCCAGCAGGGTGGTGACGTAACCGGTCTCCTCGGCCTGCCGGATACAGCTGTCCAGGTAATCCATGGCGCCCCGGTGGCGGTCGCGATAGGTGTTGATGAATTCTTCCGCGGTCTTGCGCGCGATGCCGAGCTGCTTGGCCAGTGAAAAGGGACCCTGGCCGTAGATGACGCCGAAGTTGATGGCCTTTGCCTGGCGGCGCATCTCAGGGGTGACCATCTCGGGAAAGAGTCCGAAGATCTCGGCGGCGGTGCGGGTGTGAATGTCTTCGTCCCCGGCAAAGGCATGGCAGAAGACCGGGTCGCCGGAAAGGTGGGCCAGTACGCGCAGTTCGATCTGGGAATAGTCGGCCGACAGGATGACATGGCCCGGGGGGGCGATGAAGGCGTGACGGATCATCCGCCCCTCGTCCGTCCTGACCGGGATATTCTGCAGGTTGGGGTCGGATGACGACAGGCGGCCGGTGGCGGTAACGGTCTGGTTGTAGGAGGTGTGCACCCGGCCGGTGCGGGGGCTGATCAGGCGCGGCAGTGCGTCCGAATAGGTGGAGCGGAGTTTGGCTATGCCGCGATATTCCACAATCAGGCGGGCGATCTCATGCTCTTCCGCCAGCGCCGAGAGCACCTCGTTGTCCGTGGACCAGCCGCTCTTCCCCTTGGTCTTCTTGCCGGTGGCCAGTCCGAGCTTGCCAAAGAGCACCTCGCCCAGCTGCTTGGGGGAATTGAGGTTGAACTGCTCACC
>CAZSTJ010000381.1:0-1762 GCA_964609805.1 uncultured Geobacter sp.
TGGGACGGAAAGCCTACAGGGTCTCACAGAGACAGCCGGGTCGCCGAAATATCCAAGAGATATCCGGCCCCGGTTTTTTTGTGCCATCTGACTCATATCCGCTGGCGAGACCTGACATCGCGGACCACGACGATTCCCGTACACAGGGGTACATACTTCGTTGAAAGGACATCATCCGACACATGTACCGAAACATTGAGTGGGTATCCCCCTCTAGTATGCTTCGTCTTATAACTCTCGTTATTGTTATAGCTGCTCTCCAGGGATGTACTGCAATGACAAGGGTTCGTGAGGAATCCCCGCTTGCCTCCACGCAGTTGGAAGAACATGTCGAACGAAACGTGTTTTCTGTTGCAAAAGGTGACGATGTCATTGGTCGGCTGAGATTCATCCGCCTTGAAAAGGGTGATACGTTGCCGGATATTGCTCGTCACTTCAGCCTGGGACTCAATAGTGTCAGTTCTACGAATCCAGGAGTGGATATATGGGTACCCGATACCGAAAAGCGAATCATGCTGCCCCTGAGCTTTATCCTGCCGGACGCCCCGAGAAAAGGTATCGTGATTAACCTGGCCGCAATGAGGCTTTTTCAGTTCAAAGGGACCGGTGAATCATTGGCTGTACTGACCTTCCCGGTCGGGGTCGGCGCCGAAGACCGCCCCACACCACAAGGTCTCATGCGGGTGGAACGCAAGGTAAGCCGGCCGACCTGGTATGTGCCCGCTTCAATTGCCAAGGCTCACCTGAAAAAAGGAGACCCTCTCCCCGCGACCATCCCGCCGGGCCCTCAAAATCCTTTAGGGGAATACGCACTCTATTTAAGCGCCCAGAGCTATTTGATCCATGGCACCAACAAACCGGCCAGTATCGGCCTCAGGGCAACTAATGGCTGCATACGGCTCTATCCGGAAGACGTGAAAAGACTCTACGAGAGCACTCCGGTCAAGTCGCCGGTTAACATCGTCCACCAGCCGTATCTCCTTGGCCACAGCAACGGCGTTGTGTACCTCGAAGTTCATGCCACTACGGAAGACACGGATACTGCCGAGCTTGATAAGATTTACAAAAGGTTGAGAACGATTGAAAGGGAGTCAGGACGCACGCTTGACTGGAATGTCGTTAAGAAGGTATTTGCCGAGGCACAGGGAATTCCTGTCCCCATATTCGAGATCAGACAAGGGAGCAGAAGGACGGTTGCAGAACCCGCAGAGGTCAAGCACCCGGTCGAATTAACAGGCAAACCCAAATTACCGGAGCTGAAACCGGACGCGTGGTCTGTTCTGGCTGCTGATATGCGGGACGAGACCGATGCTGCGAGGCTGGCCGCCATTATCAACCACCAGGGGCCACACATCCCGGCAAGGGTGGTCGCAAAGAACGTCAGCTACCAGGTCATCGCTGGTCCGTTCAGTGACGTCAAAGAGGCCAAGGATGCGGTCAAGCGTCTGAAAATCGATCTGGAAATAGAGGGCAAACTGATTGAGCCTGTCAAAAAGAGATAGTCAAGAAAGAAAGGAGGTGATAATCGATGACAAGGAGTCTCGTGGTAATCTCAATGTCGCTTGTTCTTGCCGGAGTTTTGGGCGGTTGTGCAACAACCGGCGACCTTGAAAAAGTTCAGTCGCAACAGATGATGACCGGTGCGAAAGCTGATCAGGCAGCACAAGATGCGCAGGCTGCCAAGGCGGCCGCTGATGCGGCCACCTTAAAGGCCGAAGCTGCTGCTGCACGCGCGGAAAATGCGCTCAAGATGGCAGAGGAG
>CAZSTJ010000382.1:0-1755 GCA_964609805.1 uncultured Geobacter sp.
CGCAATTGGTGCGATCATCTGGTATGGCGGCGGAGAAATCGTGCAGGGGGCCCTCTCCTTCGGTGTGCTGGTGGCCTTTATCCAGTATATCGAGAAGTTTTTCACCCCCATCCGCGACCTGTCGGCAAAATATTCCGTCATGCAGGGGGCCATGGCGGCCCTGGAACGGATCTTTGCCCTTTTGGACACGCCGACAGGCGATACCTCCCCGGCTGACGCCGTAAATTCCCGGAAAACGGTACCGGCTGCAGAGGGTTCGCTTATCGAATTCAGGGATGTCTCCTTCGCCTACCAGGGGAGGGATAATGCCCTGGAAGGATTGAATCTTGTCCTCAGGCAGGGGGAGCGGGTGGCTCTGGTAGGAGAAAGCGGCGGCGGCAAGACCACCATCACCCGGTTGCTGACCCGGCTCTACGAGATAGACCACGGTGCCATCCTCCTTGAAGGCCACGATATCCGGTCGCTCCCGCTTTCCTCCCTGCGGCGCAGGATCGGGGTCGTGCTTCAGGATCCCTGTCTGTTTACCGGAAGTATCGAATTCAATATATGTCTGGGGGATGAGCAGGCTCAACAACGGGTTCGCCTTGCTGCAGAAACGGTGGGTGCAGATCGATTTATTGAAAGACTTCCCAACGGCTACCAAGAAGAACTGCTGGAAAAGGGAAGCAATCTCTCTACCGGCGAAAAGCAGCTGATATCATTTGCCCGGGCCGTGGCCTTCAACCCGGATATTCTGGTGTTGGACGAGGCCACCGCCAGCGTGGATTCTGCCGCTGAAGAGATGATTCAGGTGGGTATACGGGCGCTCATGGCGGGACGTACGTCGCTCGTTGTCGCCCACCGGCTGTCCACTATCCGTGATGCCGACCGGATCGTGGTCATACACCGCGCCCGCAAGGTCGAGGAGGGGACCCACGAACAACTGATGCAACAGGAGGGAATCTACTATCGCCTCTACCAGCTCCAGTTTGCGTAGCAGTGCCGTCCCCGGCCGAATCGTTACCGGGATGGTGCCGGGATGCCGGTATACACTCTTGTAGACGGTCCAAATACCTGATAGCCTTACCGATACTTTCTGACGGGAGATACGCCTATGTGCACCACCTGCGGCTGCGGCCCCGGCACCGCCGACCATCACGATCATCACGATCACGACCACCATCATGACCATGGACATGATCACCATCACGGGCATGATCACCATCACGACCACGGACACGATCACCATCATGATCACAGCCATGCCTCACCCCGGACAATCATCGCCATCGAGGAAGATATCCTTGCCAAGAACAACCGGCTCGCCTCATTCAACCGGGCGCTGTTCAAGGATAAAGGCATCTTTGTCCTCAATCTGGTCAGCTCTCCCGGTTCAGGCAAGACAACCCTGCTGGAACGTACCCTGCGCGACCTGACCGGCAGATACCGTTTTGCCGTCATCGAGGGTGACCAACAGACCGATAACGATGCCCGCAGGATTGCCGAGACCGGCGTTCCCGTACGTCAGATCAATACCGGTGCCGGCTGCCACCTTGATGCGCACCAGGTCATGCACGGCACGGAAACATTCGACCTGGACCGACTGGACATCCTGATGATCGAAAATGTCGGCAATCTGGTATGTCCGGCGGGGTTTGACCTGGGAGAACACCACAAGGTTGCGGTCCTCTCGACCACCGAGGGCGAAGACAAACCGCTCAAATACCCCCAGATGTTCCACAACTCGACGGTCATGCTGTTGAACAAGACCGACCT
>CAZSTJ010000383.1:0-1746 GCA_964609805.1 uncultured Geobacter sp.
ATGGGCAATTACCTGAATGACCTCATGCAGGGGCTGACCATTTCCCAGGCCCGCGAGCGGATCCTGACAGAGATGCAGAGCGAGAAGGTCCAGTATGACTCCATGATGCTCAGGGCGCTCCGGCTCAGCGAACAGGCGGTCGTCGAAGCGAGCGATGAGATCTTCGTGGAGGGGCAGACCCGTATTCTGGATCAGCCGGAATTCAATGATGCGGCCCGCATGAAGGAGATATTCCACGCCTTCGAACAGAAGGGGCAGCTGTTGCAGCTCTTGAACCGCTGCATGACGGCAGAAGGCGTACAGATCTATATCGGCTCGGAGACACCGGTCAGCCGGTCGGCCGGCGTCAGTCTGATCACCTCCCGCTTTACCACCGGCAACAACACCGTCGGGCTGCTGGGGGTCATCGGCCCCACCCGGATGGGGTATTCCAGTGTCATCCCGATTGTTGACTACACCGCCCGACTGGTCAGCCGGCTGCTGACGGAAACCTAGGAGGTTGTTCAACAGCCTGTTAGATGTAACTTCCCTGAAAAGGACATACACGATAGATGGAAGACAAGAAAATGACCGAAAACAGTATACCGGAAAACGACCCGACAGAGGAGACCGCCCCCTCCCAGGAGCAGGCAACCGGAGGCACCACCCTTGAAGAGCAGCTGGCGGCCAAAGAGAAGGAGGCCCGCGACAACTGGGACCGCTTTCTCAGGGAACGCGCTGACCTGGAGAATTACCGCAAACGGGTCAACAAGGAGAAGGAAGAGCTGCTCAACTACGGCAACAAATCGCTTATCGAAGAGGTCCTGCCGGTTATCGACAATCTGGAGCGGGCCCTTGCCCACGCCTCGGAGGATGGTCTCCCCGCACTGGTGGAGGGTATTCGCATGACCCACAGCATGCTCCTGGCCGCCCTCAAGAAGTTCGGCGTTTCGCCGTTGGAGGCTGCCGGCACCCCCTTTGATCCGGCCCTGCACCAAGCCATGGCCCAGGTACCGACGGCCGACTACCCGGCCAACACCGTGGTGGAAGAGTACCAGAAGGGTTACCTGCTGAAGGAGCGCCTGCTGCGCCCCGCCATGGTTACCGTGGCAACAGCCCCGAAATAATTTTCGACCACCCCTTGTTTTTTTACACAACGCTTACTAGCTTTCGAATAGGTGAATAATAAAGGAGGATGAATCATCATGAGTAAAGTAATCGGAATCGACCTGGGAACCACCAACTCCTGCGTTGCCATAATGGAGGGCGGTGAGCCGGTTGTTATCGCCAACTCCGAAGGGAGCCGCACCACCCCGTCGATGGTTGCCATTTCAGACAGCGGCGAGCGCCTCGTGGGGCAGCAGGCCAAGCGCCAGGCGGTCACCAACCCGGAGAATACCCTCTACGCCATCAAACGCCTCATCGGCCGTAAATTCGAGTCCGAGGCGGTCAAGAAGGATATCGCCATCTCCCCGTTCAAGATCGTCAAGGCCGACAACGGCGACGCCTGGGTCGAGGTCCGCGACAAGCGTTATTCAGCCCCCGAGATCTCGGCCATGGTCCTGCAGAAGATGAAGAAGACCGCCGAGGACTACCTGGGCGAGACCGTAACCGATGCCGTCATCACGGTACCCGCCTATTTCGACGACTCCCAGCGCCAGGCCACCAAGGACGCCGGCAAGATCGCCGGGCTCAACGTCCTGCGCATCATCAACGAGCCCACCGCGGCCGCCCTGGCCTACGGCCTGGAGAAGGTCGAGAAGGAGG
>CAZSTJ010000384.1:0-1730 GCA_964609805.1 uncultured Geobacter sp.
GGTAATTGCCCATCCTGACGAGATCTGCCTCCGGGATGTCGTCGGCGGTCTCCACCAGGCGGTTCTGTACCAGGCCGTTCGTTGAAACCAGGATTGCCAGAATCCGGCGGGGGGCGATCCTGAGAAATTCGAAATGCCTGAAGATGTCTGCGGTGAAGCTGGGGGCCACGACGATCCCCACATAGTTCGAAAGCGCGGAAAGGGTCCGGCTCGTTTCCTTGAACATATCCGGCAGTCCTGCGCCTGACTGGCGGCAGCGCTGGATGATCTGCTTCTTCTCCTCACGGGAAACCTGACGCAGTCCCACCAGGGTGTCTACGTAAAAGCGGTAGGCCTTCTCCGTCGGTATCCTGCCAGCCGACGTATGGGGTGAGGTGAGCAGCCCCATCTCTTCAAGATTGGCCATGACGTTGCGCACCGTTGCCGATGAGAGCGTTAGTGCGTGACGGCGTGCCACCGCGCTGCTGCCGACCGGTTCGGCGGTTGCGATGTAATCCTCGATGATCGCTTCCAGGATTTGTCTGCTGCGGGGTGAAAGTTCCATGTCCATGGCTGGTTCCTCAAAAAAATAGCACTCGCGAGTGATGAGTGCTAATTCTTGATAACAAGGTAATCAGCACCCCTGTGTTTGTCAAGGACTATTGAGGGGAATTTCTCCAGCTGCACAAGGGGATGGATTCCGTCAAATGGCTTGCTTCGCCGGGGAAAAAGAGTATATAGTGCCAAATTCAAATTAATAACCGAATTTTTAGGTAAACGGGAGAAGCAGCGGTGAGTTGGCAGGCGGTCGGCATATTCGACTCGGGGGTGGGAGGTCTCACGGTACTGCGTGAATTGACCAGGGTTCTTCCCCAGGAAGATACGATCTATTTCGGGGATACAGCCCGGGTGCCCTATGGTACGAAATCGCCTGAAACGGTGACCCGCTATGCCCACGAAATCACTTCCTTCCTGATTCGCCGCGACATCAAGCTGCTGGTTGTCGCCTGCAACACCGCATCAGCGGTGGCGCTCCCCAGTCTGAAACGTCATTTTCCCATTCCGGTGGTCGGCGTGATTGAGCCGGGTGCCCGCCGGGCGGTGGAGGTTTCGCGCGGTGGTCGTATCGGCGTCATCGGCACCGCCGGTACCATCAAGAGCAGTGCCTACACCCGTGCCATCAAACGGCTCCGCCCTGATGCGGAAGTGCAGACCAAGGCCTGCCCCCTCTTCGTTCCCCTGGCCGAAGAGGGGTGGACCGACAATCAGGTGGCCCGCCTGACCGCAGAGAGTTACCTGCAGGAATTGCGGGAGGCAGGGGTCGATACCCTGGTGCTCGGCTGTACCCACTACCCCCTGCTCAAGCCGGTTATTGCCGAGATCATGGGGCCGAAGGTGGTACTGGTGGATTCGGCGGAGGAGACCGCACGGACCGTGGCACAGATCCTTCGCCAGAAGAAGCTGTTGCGGCCGGAATCCGAAGTTGGCAATCATCACTATTACGTCAGCGATATACCGGCCGGGTTCATCAGGGTCGGCAACCGTTTTCTCGGCGGTCGTCTCGGAGATGTCTACCAGGTGAACCTTGACCAGGACGGAGAGGGGGACTGAACCGACATGGCGCCGATTCGCCGCAGAAAAATAAACGTCAGTCTGCTGATACCGTTTGCCATCGTGGCTTTGGTGTTTGGCGGACTGGTCTGGAAGAAACTGCAGGAGAGCCGCGAGGTGCCGCAGGTGCCATCGGTGAG
>CAZSTJ010000385.1:0-1659 GCA_964609805.1 uncultured Geobacter sp.
GGTCGAAGGGGGGGAACTGGGAGAACTGGGAGCCGCCTTTGATGATATGGCCCGGGCGCTGGAAGATAAGATCAACGCCCTGGTCCGGGTTCAGCAGGAGCTGCGGGAAAAGGCAGCGGCGCTGGGTACGGAGGTAGATGAACGTCGGGCGGCCCAGGAAAGCCTGGCGGTGAAGCAGTACCAGCTCGAGGCGTTGAATGCGACCCTCGAAGAGCGGATCAGGGGGGCCGTTGCCGAATTGCGTCAGAAGGACCAGACCCTGATCCAGCAGAACCGCCTGGCTGCCATGGGGGAGATGATCGGCAATATCGCGCACCAGTGGCGTCATCCGCTCCACAACGTCGGTCTGCTTGTCCAGATGTTCCCCACGGATGTCGGCGAGATGCCGAAAGAGGAGTTGGAACAGAAGGTTGACCAGATCATGGACCTGATCATGCAGATGTCCCAAACCATCGATGACTTCACCAATTTCTTCCATCGCGACAAGGAAAAGACCCGTTTTCTGGCCTTTGAAGCGGCTGAGCGGGCGGTTGAGTTCACCCGGGCCAGCCTGGACAGCAAAGGGATCAAGGTTACTATCGACGGCGACCGCGATATGGCGATTGTCGGCTACCGCAACGAATACCTGCAGGTGCTGCTCAATATCATCAGCAATGCCAAGGATATCCTGGAATTGCGGAATGTTCCCGAACCGCGCATCAGTATCCGGATGGGGTGCGTCGGTGAGTATTGTGTTGTATCCATAACCGACAACGGCGGCGGGATCGATGAGGCGATCCTCCCCAAGATATTCGATCCGTATTTTACCACCAAGGGGCCGACCCTGGGGACCGGAATCGGGCTCTATATGTCGAAGATGATCATCGAACAGAATATGGGGGGGAGCCTGACGGCTCGCAATACCGGAAACGGGGCGGAGTTCGTCATCAAGGTCTGATTGACTAGGTGACAGGAATAGGTAAGGGGGCAGGGTGCGGTGTATTTGGATACACACGGCACCCTGCCCCCTTTGTGTTGCGGTTTCAGCATGTTTCGTTGGCGTGTTATTTCGGCAGTTCCACCCGACCGGCAACTTTCTTCGCCTCGGCCTCGCTGAGCACCTTGGCGCAGAAGATGTCGGCTTCGGGGAATGCTGCCGAGGCCCGGGCCGGATACCTCTCCGTTTCTGCCGGGTTGATGCTCAACTGGATCCAGCTGTTTCCCGTTGCCGCTGTTCTGACCAGGTAGGTATCCCCCTCCTTCACCCTGACCGAGGCACGGAGGTCGGGGATGTTTCTGAACAACGTCTCTCCCCTGCTCCCCCGGGCGGTCGTCTGCTGCAGGTCTGCCAGTGTCCCCACCAGTTCCTCCGCTGCAACGGCGGGGGATTTTTCCCATTTCAGGCGTATTGAGCCCTGGCGTTTTTCTGCGCTGAAGGTACCGAAACGCCCGGTACTGATCCCCGTTCGTGCTGCTGCCGGGGGAGCCGAGACGGTGCGCTCGGCACCCCGATCCGTTGCCGGGCGCCCCGATCCCTGCAACTCAAGCGGGGAGGGGGAGCGCGGGGAGGTGACGGGAGCCTGCCCTTTGGCGGTGACCGACCGGTGCCCTTCGCCGGTACGGTCAGACGCCGCTCCCTCCTGAGCCGCCGCCTTTTGCTTCCGCAGGGTGGCTGCATCA
>CAZSTJ010000386.1:0-1635 GCA_964609805.1 uncultured Geobacter sp.
GCAGGTACATCGACCAGCACACCCTTGTCCAGATGCAGGACCGTGCGGGCCTTTTCCGCGGCCCGCGGGTCGTGGGTCACCATGATGACGGTCTTGCCGAACTCGGCATTCAGGCGTCCCATCAGGGCCAAAACCTCCGCTGCCGAAACACGGTCCAGGTCGCCGGTGGGCTCATCCGCCACCAGGATCGCCGGGTCGGAGACAATGGCCCGGGCGATGGCGACCCGCTGCTGCTGCCCCCCGGAAAGCTGTGACGGGTAATGCTCCATCCGGTCAGCCAGACCGACCAGGGAAAGTGCCGCCTCCACATGATCACGGCGCTCCCGGCGGGAAAGCGACGTCAGCAGCAACGGCAGTTCTACATTCTCGAAGGCGGTCAATACCGGGATCAGGTTATAAAACTGGAAGATGAAACCGACGTGGGATGCACGCCACTCCGCCAGCTGTGACTCGGTCAGCGACACGATATCAATGCCGTCCACGGTGATAGAGCCGGTATCAACGGCATCAATCCCGGCGATCAGGTTCAGCAGGGTACTCTTGCCGGAACCGGAGGGCCCCATCAGGGCCAGGAACTCGCCCCGCCGGATATCGAAGGTGATCTCCTCCAGCACCGGCACCACCTGGCTGCCGCGGGTGTATGCCTTGGCTACCCCCTTGAGGCTGACGACGATATCGGCGGTGTCTTGTGTCATTTATCATAACCCGTTAATCGTTAATCGTTCTGCATCGTCCATACAGAGCAACTCTAGCACGCTGTTGAACAACCTCCTATTTCTCAGGGACCGCGATCCTTGTGCCGTCTTTCAGCTTGGTCAGCGGTTTCAGCGCCACCTTGTCGCCCGATTTCAGCCCCTCGATCTCTACCGCATCCCCCAGCTTGCCGCCCCGCCGGACAGGGCTGAACGTTACCCGGTCGCCCGAGACCAGGAACACGCCTTCCCTGCCGTCCACAGTCACAAGTGCGGCAGGATTGAGGGCAGCCGCGGTTTCAGGTCATCCGCTGCTGCCGGGCGTTCCAGAAATGACACCTTGGCACTCATCTCCGGCATGATCCGGCTCTCCTTCTCGGAGAAACTGACCTTGACCATAACCGAGGCCTTTGCCCGGTCGGCGGTCGGCACCACCGTGTGCACCATTCCCCGGAAACGGCGGTCCGGCAGCGCATCCAGGGTGATCTCGCACGGTTGTCCCTTGCGGACCTGGACCAGGTTGGTCTCGGACACATCCGCCTCTACCTGCAGCGACCCCAGATCGGCGATGGTCACCACCGCCGCCTTGGCATTGGCCGCCGCCCCCAGGGGGGTGATAATATCCCCCACGTCGGCGTTCTTGGTCAGCACCACGGCATCAAACGGCGCCCGGATCAGGCTGTAGTCCAGATTGACCGTTGCCGCCTGCAGGGCTGCCTTCGCCGAACTTACCCCCGCTTCAGCAGCATTAACCGCTGCCACTGCCCGTTTCAGCCGGGCATCGGCGGTATCGTATTCGGCGCGGGAGACGATACCCTGGCCAAGCAGCGTTTTCTGCCGACTGAATGACTGTGCGGCATCGACCTGTTCTGCCCGGGCCTGTTCCAGCAACGCAGCCGCGTTTCGAACCCCGGCCTCGCTCTGACTCCGGGCGGCCTGCAGA
>CAZSTJ010000387.1:0-1631 GCA_964609805.1 uncultured Geobacter sp.
ATATCGCCTCTGACAACCTGCTGGCCTACATCGTCATCCTCGACGACCGTAATCAGGTGCAGGCGCACTCATTTCCCGGTGAACCATCGGTGCTGATCCTCGACCCCATCCGGAGCAAGGGGGGGGACAGCCCCTCGATCTACTTTGACGGGCCGGGGGGGGAACGGATGGAGGATTTCCGGGTGCCGGTCGGTTCCGGCGGCGGCATCGTCCATATCGGGGTCCACGAATCCAAGATCGATGTGGATGTTAATAACCTTCTGGAACGCCTCACGCCGACCCTGCTGCTCCTCCTGCTGGTCGGGGTCCTGGCCGCCTACCTGCTGTCGAGTATCATGACCAGGCACATCTCGACCCTCATGTCCGGCGTTGACCGGGTCAGGGCGGGAGACTTTGATGTCTCCATCGACGTGAAAAGCCGTGACGAGATCGGCGATGTGGCCCGGGCCTTCAACAGTATGGCCCAAACACTCCGTACCACCATGGTTTCCCGCGAGTTCATGGAAAAGCTGATCAATTCCATGAACGACGTGCTGGTAGTGATCTCCCCCGACGGGGTCGTCCAGAGTGTCAACCAGGCGTTCTGCACCCTGTTTGCCTGTGAGAGTTCCTGCCTGGTGGGGCACCATGCGGATGAGTTCGGCGAGGAGACCCCGCCGTCACGGATGCTCGCCGCCTATCACCAGGCGTTGTCGGACGGTCGCTTCAACGGTATAGAGTGTCTCTGTCGCGGCTGCCATGGCGATCCGGTGCCGCTCCTCCTCTCCCTTGCGGTGATGAAGGATGAAGCGGGACTGCCCCAGGCTATTATCTGTGCGGCCCAGGACATCAGCGGCCTGAAGAGTGCCCAGGAGGAGCTGCACCAGAAACAGGAGGAGTTGGAGGCGGTCAACCGCAACCTGGAGGATATCGTGGCGTCCCGTACGGCGGAGCTGGCGGTGGGGAACGAAAGCCTGCGGGCTGAGGTGGCAGAGCGGCAGCGGAAGACCGAAGAGCTGCGGGCCGCCCGGGATACGGCGGAATCGGCCAACCGGGCCAAGACCGAGTTTCTGGCCAATATGAGCCACGAGATGCGGACCCCGCTCAACTCGATCATGGGGGGGACCGAGTTCCTGGAAGCGGCAGAATTGACCAATGACCAGCGGCGTTGTCTCGATATGATCCGGACCGCCGGGGACAGTCTTCTGGTTCAGGTCAACGACCTGATCGATCTGGCCAGGATCGAGGCGGGCCAGCTGGAACTGGTTGCGCGTGAGTTCAACCTGGCGGACCTGCTGGAAGGGGTTGTCAGGATGCTCCGGATCCAGAGTGATGCGAAACAGCTGGAGCTTTCACTGACCATTGCTCCGGACATCCCGCATTTTGTGATCGGGGATCGTTTGCGGCTGCAGCAGGTGCTGATCAACCTGGTCTCCAACGCCATCAAGTTCACCGACAGCGGCGGCCGGGTGACGGTCTCGGCCCAGCGGGGCAGGGATCTGGAAAACGCGGTCGAGTTATATTTCGCGGTTCGCGACACCGGCATCGGCATCGAGCAGGACAAGCTCGACATGATCTTCGATACCTTTGCCCAGGCCGATTCATCCATCACCCGCCGTTACGGCGGCAGCGGTCTGGGGCTCTCCATCAGC
>CAZSTJ010000388.1:0-1590 GCA_964609805.1 uncultured Geobacter sp.
TTGTAATTGAGGGTGATCTTGGCCAGGGCAGCACTGGTAACGGCATAGCCCGGGTCGCGCTCGTTGAGGATGCGGCGCAGCTTGCTGTCCCCCTCGAACAGGGAGACCGCCAGCAGGTAGTTGTCGTAAAGCAGCATGGCCGACGACAGGGAGAGCATGACCCCCTTGAAACGGGATTCTGCCGTTATCCCCTGCCGGGCCAGCTCCTTGTCAGAGGCATCCAGCCAGCACTCATGGGACTCGGCCACCGCCAGCAACTCCTTGCGCAGCGAGAGATGCTCGTTGATGCCGGTGTTGATCAGGGCAATATCATCGCCGGTCAGCGGCCGCCCCTTGTCCAGCTTCTCCTTGATCCCCCTGCCGACCTTGATGGTCTCGGCCCGCAGCGAGAGCGCCCGCTCCGCCAGGGTGCGGAACTCCTCCTGTTCCTGCTTCAGGGAGGCCTCAACCGACTCGGCTGTCGTGCCGTGGACAAGGGTCATATGCTGCCGGCAGCTGTCGGCGGCAAAGGCGGGCAGAACCATGAACAGGGAAGAGAACAAGAATACGAGAGAGAGGCTGCGTTTCATAGGGATGACTCCGTGTAATCGAAAATCTGAAATTCTTTCCTCACGCAAAGTCACAAAAGACGCGAAGAAAAGCGCCTGCTGATTCTATTGAATACAACTACGTCACCCTTTGAGAAAGGAGACTTCAATACTTCCCCCCTTAGATAAGGGGGGACTGAGGGGGGGTAAATTTGGATGTTACAGAACTCCAGATTTCCTTTGTATTCCTTCGTGGTTATTACTCCGGCAACTAAATATACCAATTCCGGTCATCTGTAGGAGCGGCATGTTGCCGCGATCATCGCGTCTGCAAGACGCGATGATCTGTTAAATTGCCGCCGTAATAACAGATTGTTCTTTGATTTTCCCTTTGCGCCTTTGCGAGCTTTGCGTGAGGCGGTTTTCAGCGCTTCAACTCCGCTCCGTACTGCCGGATGAACTTCTTGAAATTCACCCACACGTCGTTGAAGCCGAAGGACTGCATCTCGGTCTCGGTATCCGCCAGGGACCATCCCTGCTGTTTCATCCGGTAGGCTGCCACCACGATGCCGGTGCGGTCCTGGCCATGGCGGCAGTGGACGTAGACCGGCTGGTTGGCCGGATCGGCCATCAGCGCCACCACGTGCTCCACCTTTTCCTTCAGCCCGTCGCGGGTCATCACGATCGGTACCGCCACTGCCCGCATACCGGCCGCCTCGACCTCTTTCTGCTCGCTGGCGGTGGTGCGCATGTCGATCACGGTCTTCACCCCCATAGCCTTGAGGGTGGCATAGCCATCCTTGCCCGGCGCCGCGCCGCGAAAGACGCCTGGTGCCACGCGGCCCACATTGGAGAGGCCGGGGAGGTTGTAGATCTTTTCCGAGGTGCGGGCGGTGGCGGGGAGGGACACGTTGGGAATAATCGGGGTCGCCAAGGCAGTGCTGCCAGCAAGGGAAAGGAACAATAGACAGATAATGCCACGAATGATTTTTACAAATGTCATTGATGCTTCCTCCAAAAAAATCAAACTTCTATCTCACGCAAAGCTCGCCAAGGCGCAAAG
>CAZSTJ010000389.1:0-1543 GCA_964609805.1 uncultured Geobacter sp.
ATCTCATCCTGCAGTTTCTCGATGGTCTCGTTTTCGAATTCGATAATGGCATTACAGCCGGTGCAGACCAGATGATCGTGATGCTCGCCGGCAAGGACATGTTCGTAACGGGTCTGACCGTCATGCAGCAGAATCTCTCGTGCCAGCCCCGCCTCCACAAAAAGCTTGAGGGTGCGGTACACCGTAGCCTGCCCCACACCGGGGCTGGCCGCCTTAACCTTCAGGTAGAGTTCCTCGACACTGACATGTTGATGTGTGGAAAGAAAGATATCAAGAATAACGTCTCGCTGACGGGTAGAACGCAAACCTTTTCCTGAAGCGAATTCATTGAATATTTTCTTTTTTTCGAGGATCATCGCCACCCCTTCTTGATTTTGATTATCAATATATGGTCGTTCATCATGCTTGTCAAGAACATTTCTCACACGGCTGCCTTCGCGTAACTGCTTGACAGACAATGCGCTTTACTGATACGGTGCCTACAGTAAACGCAGTTACCGGAACATCACGTCAACGTAAGCCCCGGAATTACTCCGGGGCTTTTTTTGTAGCATCACACCAAAAAGGAGATTCATGGATTTCACCGCATTCAATTTTCACCCCCAGGTTTCTGCCGGCATCAAAGCCGCCGGCTATACCGCACCGACACCGATTCAGGCACAAGGCATCCCCCCGGTCATGCAGGGACGCGACGTCATGGGACTGGCCCAGACCGGTACCGGCAAAACAGCCGCCTTTGCCCTCCCCATCCTGCATCGTCTGGCCGCCGGCCCCCGCGGCAAGGTCAAAGCACTGATCGTAGCCCCCACGCGTGAACTGGCGGAACAGATCAACGACTCATTCCTGCAGTTGGGGCGTCAGACCCGTCTGAAATGCATCACCGTCTACGGCGGCGTCGGGGTTAACCCTCAGATCGAAAAGCTCAGACAAGGGGTCGAGATCGTCGTTGCCTGTCCCGGACGCCTGCTGGACCACCTGGCGCAAGGGACCATCGATCTCTCGCACCTGGAGGTACTGGTACTGGACGAAGCGGACCAGATGTTCGACATGGGATTCCTCCCCGATATCCGCCGCATCCTCAAGCAGCTCCCGGCGCAGCGCCAGACCCTGCTGTTTTCCGCCACCATGCCGCCGGATATCCGGGCGCTGGCCAATGATATCCTGCGCGATCCGACCACGATTCAGGTCGGCAACACCGCCCCGCCGGTGACCGTCACCCACGCACTCTATCCGGTGTCACAGCACCTGAAAACGGCACTGCTGCTGGAGTTGCTGCGCCACACCGATACCGAGTCGGTACTGGTGTTTACCAAGACCAAATACCGGGCCAAGCGGCTGGGGGAACAGTTAGAGAAGGCAGGGTACAAGTCGACCTCGCTGCAAGGTAACCTGTCCCAGAACCGGCGCCAGGCAGCCCTTGACGGTTTCCGTGACGGTACCTTCCAGATCCTGGTCGCCACCGACATCGCCGCCCGCGGCATCGATGTCTCCCAGGTATCACATGTCATCAACTACGACATCCCCGATACCCCGGAGGCCTACG